>CAZPMD010000003.1:2689-26859 GCA_964587395.1 uncultured Hyphomicrobiales bacterium | reverse complement strand
GGCGGCGGCGGTCGCCGGCCGCCGCGACGAAGGCGGCACCGAGGCGCATGAGGGCCGCGTCGCTGCCCCTCGGCCCGATCAGCGTCACGCCGGCTGGCAGGCCGTCGGCGCGGAAGGGGCCGGGAACGGACAGCGCGGCGAGATCGAGGAGGTTGACGAAGTTCGTATAGGTGCCAAGGCGGCTGTTGGGTCCGATCGGGTCGGCCGCGAGCTCGGCGATCGTCGGGAAGATCGGGGCGGTCGGCACGACCAAGGCGTCGATCCGGCTCCAGATCTGCTCGGTGACGCGCCTCAGGTCGGCGAGCTTGTACAATCCCTCGAAGGCGTCGGTGGCGGAGAAGCGCGAGGCTGCGTCGACGATCTGGCGCGTCACCGGATGAACATCCGCCGCGTTGGTCGCGAGGAAGGACCGCATGGCGGCATGGCGCTCGGCCACCCACGGTCCGTCGTAGAGCAGCTTCGCCACCGCGAAGCAGGGCGTGAGGTCGATCTCTTCCCTTGAGTCGGCGAGCGGGGCCATGAGGGCCAGCGATGCTTCGAAGGCGCCCGCCATGGCCACGTCGCCGAAGAACAGACGGTCGGCCGAACGCGGTACGCCAAGCACACGAACGGGGGTCGCATCGGCCGGCGTCTGCGTGACGACCGGGCGGGAATAGGCATCCTCTGGGTCGAAGCCGCGCAGGACCTCATAGGCGCGCCAGGCGTCGTCCGGCGTGCGGGCGAAGACCGAGACGCAGTCGAGCGTGCGGCAGGCTGGCAGCACGCCGCGCGTCGAGACGGCACCGAGGGAGGGCTTCAGGCCGACGAGGTCGTTGAGGCCGGCCGGAACGCGGCCGGACCCCGCCGTATCGGTGCCGAGCGCGATGGGAACGATGCCCTGAGCCACGGCGATCGCCGAGCCGGAGGAGGAACCGCCCGGCACCCGTGCCGGATCGAAGGCGTTGCGCGGAACCGGATAGGGCGAGCGGACGCCGACCAGCCCGGTAGCGAACTGGTCGAGATTGGTTTTGCCGATCACCAGTGCCCCGGCCGCGACGAGGCGCTCGACCGCCACGGCGGACCGGCCGGGAACATGGGCGAAGGCCGGGCAGGCCGCCGTCGTCGGCAGGCCTGCGACGTCGATGTTGTCCTTGACCGCCACGGGCACGCCCCAGAGCGGATGGCCCACCGGATCGAAGGCGGGCAGGCGCGCCGCATCGGCCAGCACGTCGGGCTCGGAGCGCAGATGAATGAAGATGCCGGGGTCGTCGACCGCCGCGATCCGCCTGAAGACGGCAGCGATCACCTCCCGCGGCGATTCCCCGGCGGCGTAGGCGGCGTGCAGGTCGTCGATGGTCGGTGCTGCTTCCGTCGGCATGGGTCCAGCTCGGTTCTGGGCATGCCTCGCAATCGATGTGCCAAGCCGTTCGGACCCTGCGAACGCGACAGCGGACCGATCCTCACGGTAGACCGGACGCGCACCAAGTCATTGTTTTTCTTTGGAGAAAATGGCCTGAGCCAGGTTCGAGGCGGAGCAGGGAAGCACGGCGACATCGCCGACATATTGTATGCAATGCGGTGACAATATCGAATGTCTGCCTGAAAAATATGCAATCTAGATCGTTACGCTCAGTCGCTGGACAGCGCGAGCTCATCCCAGGCGCGGGCGGCCAGGCCGATATGATCCCGCATCGCGGCGGCAGCCTTCGCCGCCTCCGCCCGCTGGATGGCCTGCACCACGGCGTCGTGTTCGCGGTGCGAACGGCCGAGCCGGTCCCGGCCCTCGAACTGGGCCCGGCGGAACGGGGCGAGCCGCCGCCGCGTCGCCGATGCGAGCTCGGCGAGGTAGGAATTGTGCGAACCGCGATAGATGGCGACGTGGAAGGCGATATTGGCGGCGCTGTAGCCGTCGAGATCGCCGACGCGGACCAGGGCGGCCATGGAGCGGTGGAGTTCGTCCAGCGCCACCCGCTCCTCTCGGGTCATCTTCACGGCACAGAGCCCGGCGCTCAGCGCCTCCAGCTCGCCCATGACGGCGAACATGTCGCGCAACTGGTCGTGATCGGGCTTGGCGACCACGGCGCCGCGATGGGGCCGGATCTCGACCAGCCCGGATGAGGACAGCTGCCGCAGCGCCTCGCGCACCGGGGTGCGCGACACTGCATATTCCGCGGCGATCTGCGCCTCGTCGAGGGATGATCCAGGCTTAAGGCGGCCCGAGACGATGGCCTCGGCGAGCCGCGTCTGCAACTGTTCCGAACGCGTGCCTCCGGGGGAGGCGGCGCGTGCCCTGGCGGCTCTGTCGGATCCGGCGGCGATGCTCATCGTGACCGCATCAGGGCAGGATGGTCGGCAGCCCGAGCCTGATCGGCCCCACCTGTAGGCGGCCGTCGGCCGCGCGGAGGGTGAGAACCCGGCCGGGTCGGCCTTCGACATCGGCCGGGCGGCTCGCCATCGTGATGGCGCCCGAGGCGATCGGCCCGAGCGCGGCGCCGAGGCCGGTGGCGCGCAGCGCAGCGGGCACGTCTGCCACCCTCAGCTCGATTTCGCCGTCGGGCTTGCCGTCGGGGGTGAGCCGCAGCGCGCCCTTGGCAATGCCCAGCGCCTGTCCCTGCACCAGGCGCAGGAGGATGAGGTCCACTGAGCCACCGGCAGCCTGCCATTGGCGAACGGCGAGAATCTGCGGACGGCTGGGGGCCCGGAGAATCTTGCGGGCGATCATCTGCAATTCAGCATCGACAGGGTCGGTGCCGGCGCTGCTGAAGGTCGCCGATTTCAGACTCGCCACCACGTCGATGCTGACAGGGTCGGTGCGATTGGGACGGGTATGGAGTTCACCGCGCGCCGCCTTGACCAGCGTTGCCCCGTCACGCGTCACCTCGAACTCGCTGACCGCGATGTTGGAGCTGTCATAGCCGCCGATGGTCAGTTGCGCCGAGGCCTGGGCCAGCCGCCATGTCGCCTTCGTCACCGAAGGGTCGCCCTCGGTGACCATGGTCATCGGCCCGGTCCACTCGGAGATGACGTGGCCCGGGCTCCAGATCTGCGAGACGACCTTCAGCCGCTCGAAGCGGAAGGTCTGGTAGGGACGGGATTCGTCCCGAAGCTCGACCACGGGCCTGTTGCAGGTCAGCTCCATGCGGAAGGGATAGCCTCCCCGCGTGCGTTCGCCGCACTGGATGACGCGGCCATTGGCGGCCTCGGCCGCCTGCCAGCGCTGGATGGCGTCCTCCGCCCGGTGGGCACCCCATGACCAGACGGCGCTCCAGCCGCCGATGGCAGCGGCGACGACGACGAGAGGTAGAAGGAAAGTCCTGAGCCGCATGAACTCCGTCCGGTTTGGTGCTTGCGCCGGCAGGGCAGGGTCTATAGCAGAACCGGCGCCCGCCGTCCCTTACCCCTGCAGCACGAATGAATCAGCAATCAGGCGATCTCTGGGTCTTCGGCTACGGGTCGCTGATGTGGCGCCCGGGCTTTGCCTTCATCGAGCGGGTTCCCGCGCGGCTCATCGGGCTGCACCGGTCGCTCTGCGTCTATTCGCACGTCCACCGCGGCACACCGGAACGCCCCGGCCTCGTCCTCGGCCTCGATCGCGGCGGCGCATGTCGCGGCATGGTCTTCCGCGTAGCGGCGGCGCTGCGGGAAGAGACCATCGCCTATCTGCGCGAGCGCGAGCAGGCGACCTCGGTCTATCTGGAGGTGGAGCGGGTCGTGACGCTGGAGAAGCCGGGTGGTCCGCGCGTGAGGGCGCTGACCTATATCGTCGACCGGGGGCACACCCAGTATGCCGGGCGGCTGCCGCTCGACCAGCAGCTCCACATCGTCCGCCAGGGCCACGGCCAGTCCGGCGCCAATCCCGACTATGTGACCAATACGGTGAAGGCGATCGAGGACCTCGGCTTCCGGGACCCCGATCTTCACTGGCTCGCGTCGCGCCTCTGAGCTGTCAGATTGCCTCGCCGCGCAGCAGCTTCGGGACATCCCCGGTGATGCCCGCGGCCTGGCGGATGAAGAAGCCCTTGAGGGTCGGCATGCGGTCGACGAGCCCGAGGCCGAAGTCGCGGACGACGCGCAGCGGCTGCGAGCCGTTGGAGAACAGGCGATTGAGTCCGTCGGTCGCCACTCCCATCACCGCCGTGTCGAAGCGGCGCCAGCGCTGGTAGCGCGTGAGGACATCCGGCGCGCCGGGGTCGAGGCCGAGGCGCGCCGCATCGGCGATGCACTCGGCCAGCGCCGCCACGTCGCGGAAGCCCATGTTGATGCCCTGGCCCGCGATGGGATGGATGACATGGGCCGCGTCGCCGACGAGGGCGAGGCGATCGGCGACGAACTCCCGCGCGACCTTGAGGCCGAGAGGATAGGCGGCGGGCTTGTCCAGCACGGTGATCTCCCCGAGCCGATGGCCGAAGCGCGTCTCCAACTCGTCGAGGAAGAGCTCGCGTGGCAACCGGCACAGGCGCTCGGCGCGGCCCGTCTCCTCCGTCCACACGATCGAGGACCGCCGCCCCGTCAGCGGCAGGATGGCGAAGGGGCCGGCGGGCAGGAAGTGCTCCTCGGCGCGTCCCTCGTGGTCGTATTCGTGACCGACCGTGCAGACGACGCCGGACTGGCCGTAGTCCCAGCCGACGGTGCGGATGCCGGCAAGCTCGCGCAGCCGTGACTTGCCGCCGTCGCAGGCGACGAGCAGCGCCGCCGTGGCGGTTGTGCCGTCGTCGAGGGTGACACGCGTGGCGGCCGGGCCGGCCTCGAAGCTGCGGACCGATGTGGCGCGCATCTCGACGCCCAGCGTCCGGGCGCGGTCCCACAGAGCGCGGGTGACGACCGCGTTGGGAGCCATGTGGGCGAAGGGTTCGCCGGGGGAGACCTCGCCGGCGAAGGTCAGGAAGACCGGGCGGACGACGTCGAGCGTCCGGCTGTCGGTGACCACCATGTCGAGGATCGGCTGCGCCTCCGGCGCGATCTCGTCCCAGACGCCGGTCGCCTCGAACATGCGGCGTGCCGCGGCGGCGAAGGCGGAGGCGCGTCCCGCGTCGACGGGCGGCGCTGCGATCGTCGGATCGGCGACGGTGACGGAGAAGGCGGCTCCGAGCGCGGACTTGACCGCGACGGCCAGGGACAGACCGGCAAGACCACCGCCGGCAATCAGCAGGGCGATGCGATCGGGTGACGTCTGATCCTGTCTCATGAACACGATCTAGCCCATGTCGGGCGCCGATGAAATCGGCACCTCGCCGCAGGGCATCACACCGGGGGGAGGGCGTTCAGCGAAGCAGCAATAAGTCACTGCTCACGCGGGGACCGCGTGCTGCCTGTCGCCGGTTGTGGCCGTTCAGCCGCGAACCGCGAGATTCACGGCCTTCGGACCTTTGCCCCGCTTGTCGGGCTCCAGTTCGAACGCCAGTTTCTGCCCCTCCGCCAGGCTCGCCAGCCCGGAACGCTGGACGGCCGAGATATGGACGAAAATGTCCTTGCCGCCATCGTCAGGCTTGATGAAGCCGTAGCCTTTTTCCGTGTTGAAGAACTTGACGGTCCCCGTCATCGACATGCCGGTCAGCCTTTCCGTATGCACTGCCGGTTCCGCACGATTGCGAACCTGCCTCTGGCTCCGGACCAGGAATATCCGCGGTGCTCCGGATCCAAGACGAGCCGGGACCGCCGCCGGATCCGTGCCGCCCGGATCCGAGAGCCAAGAAAAGCGTAACTCGGAATTTCTGGGCTGCACAGCCCCCTTTCGTACAATCAGCGCGGGTTTCGTTGCGTCAAGCGTGCTGATCTCGAAAGCGGCAAAGAAGAGGTGGCGCACGGGACTGGTGATATACGCCACGTCGTCACATTCTCGTCGGTTGTGCAGATGGCTAGTCGCTCGCCATTGGGAGTCTTCAGGCAGATGCTGTCGCCGACCAGCCAGCTTCGCCCCTCGGCCCGGCAGGTGCAGGGCGGCAGGCTCACCGGCGGCCCGGGCGTGAAGGGGATGCGACGGGGCGCGTCGGAAGGCTGCGCCGCCGCCTCGAGGGCGGCGGTGACCATGGCGGTGAAGAGGAAGGCCGCACGGCGCATGCCGTCACGTTAGCACCCGTGCGCCGGCCGTCCAGTGCCAAAGACGCCGCGGTCTCAGGCGGGCCGGGCGGCAGTCATCATGTAATTGACCGCAAGATCGCCCGTTTCGGTCCAGCGGTCACGCAACACGTCATAGCGCACGCCGCGGCGGTCGGTCACGGTCAGCCCCGGTGCCTCCATGGCGGAGGCAAGTTCCTCGGGCGTGACGAACTTGTCCCATTCGTGGGTGCCGCGCGGCAGCCATCTCAGCACATATTCGGCTCCGACGATGGCGAAGGCATAGCTCTTCAGCGTGCGGTTGATCGTCGCCATGAACAGGAGGCCGCCGGGCTTCACCAGCGCGGCACAGGCGTCGACGAAGAGACGGACATCGGCGACATGCTCGACCACCTCCATGGCGAGGACGATGTCGAAGCGCTCGCCGGCCGCCGCGAGGTCCTCCGCCGTGGTGCAGCGGTAGTCGACGGCAACACCCGACTCCGCCGCATGCAGGCGGGCGGTCTCGACATTGGTCCTCGCGGGGTCGATGCCGGTGACGGTGGCGCCCATCCGGGCCAGCGGCTCGCAGAGCAGCCCGCCGCCGCAGCCGATGTCGAGGACCGCCAGCCCTGACAACGCATCGAGCGCCGCCCGGTCGCGGCCGAACCGGTCGCAGGCGGCGTCGCGGATATAGGCGAGCCGCACCGGATTGAACTTGTGCAGCACACTCATCTTGCCGGTCGGATTCCACCATTCGGCGGCGAGCCGGGAAAATTTCTCGACCTCGCCGGGGTCGAGGGTCGTCGCGATGGTTGGGCTGGTCGGGCTCATGGCTGCCGATCCCTGGCATTCGAAATGCTGATGGCGAAATGCTGATGGACTGCGCGTTGCCTTACATCCGATCGGCCGTTATGCATACGCGCCTTTTTGACCCAATGGCGCCTGCCGCGCCGGATTGCCTCAAGCCATGCCTCGCCTCGTGATGAAGTTCGGCGGAACCTCCGTCGCCAACGTCGACCGGATCAAGAACGTCGCGCGTCACGTCAAACGCGAGGTCGAGGCCGGCTATCATGTGGCCGTGGTCGTCTCCGCCATGTCGGGCAAGACGAACGAACTCGTCGCCTGGTGCAAGGACGCGGCGCCGCTCTACGACCTTGCCGAATATGATGCCGTCGTCGCTTCCGGCGAACAGGTGACCTCCGGCCTTCTCGCCATCGTGCTGAGCGCCATGGGCATCAAGGCGCGCTCCTGGCAGGGCTGGCAGATCCCGATCATCACCGACGAGGCCCACTCGGTGGCGCGCATCGCCGACATCCCCTCGGCCAATCTCGACGCGGCCTTCGCCGCGGGAGAGGTTGCGGTCATTTCCGGCTTCCAGGGCGTGACGCGCGAGACGGGCCGTATCGCGACCCTCGGGCGCGGCGGTTCGGACACCTCGGCCGTGGCGGTCGCCGCCGCCATCGGGGCGGAGCGCTGCGACATCTACACCGACGTCGATGGCGTCTACACCACCGACCCGCGCATCGTCCCGAAGGCCCGCCGCCTCGACAAGGTCGGCTTCGAGGAGATGCTGGAGATGGCCTCGCTGGGCTCCAAGGTCCTGCAGGTCCGCTCCGTCGAACTTTCGATGATTCATGGCGTGCGCACCTATGTCCGATCCTCCTTCGACGATCCGGACAACCCGCAGAGCGGCACGCTCATCTGCGACGAGGAGGAAATCGTGGAAAAGCAGGTCGTGACCGGCATCGCCTTCTCGAAGGACGAGGCTCAGGTGAGCGTGCGCGCCGTCGCCGACAAGCCGGGCGTCGCCGCCGCGATCTTCGGCCCGCTCGCCGAGGCCAACATCAACGTCGACATGATCGTCCAGAACGTGTCATCCGACGGCGCGACGACCGACATCACGTTCACGTGCCCCGGCGCCGACCTGGAGCGCGCCCGCCACGTGCTGATGGACGCCAGGGACGCCATCGGCTTCAAGGCGATCGAGACGGCCTCCGACGTGGTCAAGGTGTCCTGCATCGGCGTCGGCATGCGCTCGCATGCGGGCGTCGCCGCCAGGGCCTTCAAGGCGCTGGCCGACAAGGGCATCAACATCCGCGCCATCACGACCTCGGAGATCAAGTTCTCGGTCCTGATCGACGCCGCCTACACCGAGCTTGCAGCGCGCACGCTGCACACGCTGTACGGCCTCGACAAGCAGTAGGCGGGCTGAGGCCGGGGGTTCAACCTCGCGCTCTTTTCAACGCCTTACGATGGGTCATCTGGCCTGAGGTTGCCTGCAACCGGCTTTGCAAACCGCGGCGCGGACCTTAATGGTGGCTTCTGCGGCGCAGGCTCGCCGCTCCGTGTGCACAACAGTGGGCAGACCGCCCAGATAGTGACAATGCCGATGCGTCCCGCATTCGGCGGACCGCGTCTTCTGCTCCGCCGCCTCCGCGAGGTGATGGCGGAACAGATCTCGGCGCAGGAACGCCTCGACAAGATCGTCGTGCTGATCGCGGCCAACATGGTGGCCGAGGTGTGCTCGGTCTATGTCCTGCGCGTCGACAGCACGCTTGAGCTGTATGCGACGCAGGGTCTCAACCGTGAGGCTGTCCATCACACGGTCATGCGCGCCGGCGAGGGCCTGGTCGGCCTGGTCGCCCAGACGGCCGAGTCGCTGAACCTCTCCGACGCACAGGAGCACCCCTCCTTCTCCTTCAAGCCGGAGACGGGCGAGGAGATCTTCCATTCCTTCCTTGGCGTTCCGATCCTGCGTGGCGGCAACACGCTCGGCGTTCTCGTCGTGCAGAACCGCGCGCACCGCCGGTACGAGGAAGACGAGGTCGAGGCGCTGCAGACGACCTCGATGGTGCTGGCGGAGATGATCGCCTCGGGCGAGCTCTCGGCGCTCGCCCCTCCGGGCCAGGAACCGGCGGCCCGCCGGCCGCTGCATCTGCCCGGCGAGGGTCTCGCGGAGGGCGTCGGCCTCGGCCACGTGGTGCTGCACGAGCCGCGCATCCAGGTCACCAAGCTCATCGCCGACGACCCCAACCGCGAGATGGCGAGGCTGGAGACCGCGATCGAGGCGCTGCGCGCCGAGATCGACCACATGCTCGACGACGAGGACGTGGCGCGCGGCGGTGAACACAAGGACATCCTTGAGGCCTACCGGATGTTCGCCCATGATCGCGGCTTCGTGCGCCGCCTGAAGGAGGCGATCGGCACCGGCATCACGGCGGAGGCCGCGGTCGAGCGCGTCCAGTCGGACAACCGCGCCCGCATGATGCGCCAGACCGACCCCTACCTGCGCGAGCGCATGCACGATCTCGACGATCTCGCCAACCGGCTGATGCGACAGCTGACCGGCGAGAAGGGCGAGGTCCGCATGGAGTTGCCGGACAACGCCATCGTCGTGGCCCGCCACATGGGCCCGGCGGCCCTGCTCGACTACGACCGCACGCGCCTGCGCGGCCTGGTGCTGGAGGAGGGCGGGGCGACCAGCCACGTCGCCATCGTCGCCCGCGCGCTGGGTATCCCGACCGTCGGCCAGGCGGAGAACGTCACCAGCCTCGCCGATCCTGGCGACGCCATCATCATCGACGGTGCCACCGGCGAAGTCCATCTCAGGCCGACCAGCGACGTCGAGAACGCCTATGCCGAGAAGGTGCGCTTCCGTGCCCGGCGGCAGGCGCAGTACGCGGCCATCCGCCACCTGCCCGCGGTGACCAGGGACGGCGTCGAGATCAAGTTGAACCTCAATGCCGGCCTGATGGTCGATCTGCCCTTCCTTGAGGAGACCGGCGCCCACGGCATCGGCCTCTTCCGCACCGAGCTGCAGTTCATGGTGGCGAACGCCCTGCCGCGCACCGCCGAGCAGCTCGATCTCTATCGCAAGGTGCTGGATGCCGCCGGCCATCGCCCGGTCACCTTCCGCACCCTCGACATCGGCGGCGACAAGGTTCTCCCCTACATGGAGGTCATCCAGGAGGAGAACCCGGCCATGGGCTGGCGGGCCATCCGCCTCGGCCTTGACCGCCCCGGTCTGCTGCGCAGCCAGGTGCGGGCAATGCTGCGCGCCGGTGCGGGCCGCGAGGTCCGCATCATGTTCCCCATGGTGGCAGCGGTGGAGGAGTTCGATGCCGCCAAGGCCATCGTCGAGCGCGAGCTGACCCATCTTCGCCGCCACGACCACCG
The DNA here is from genome assembly GCA_964587395.1 of uncultured Hyphomicrobiales bacterium. Classification (GTDB taxonomy): domain Bacteria; phylum Pseudomonadota; class Alphaproteobacteria; order Rhizobiales; family Phreatobacteraceae; genus Phreatobacter. The sequence goes on along the minus strand of CAZPMD010000003.1, from coordinate 16,668 downwards.
CATGCCCGAGCGCGTCCAGATCGGCGTCATGGTCGAGGTGCCGGCGCTGCTGTTCCAGCTCGACGAACTGCTGCCGCGGGTCGACTTCCTGTCGGTTGGTTCGAACGACCTCGTGCAGTTCATGTTCGCCGTCGACCGCGGCAACAACCGCGTCGCCAACCGCTTCGACGTCATGTCGCCGCCCATCCTCCGGGCACTGCGTTCCCTCGCCCGCAAGGGCCACGAGCACGGCAAGCTGGTGACACTCTGCGGAGAGCTCGCCTCGCGGCCGCTGGAGGCCATGGCTCTCGCCGGCCTCGGCTACCGCTCGCTGTCGCTGTCGCCGGCCGCCATGGGGCCGGTGAAGTCCATGCTGCTTGACCTCGACCTCGGTCGTCTGGTCGCTCTGCTCGACGACCTGATCGACCACCCCAGGCAGGGCACCTCGATCCGCCAGCGCCTGCGCGACTTCGCCGAAGCCGAGGGCGTGAGCCTCTGATGCTGCCGGTCGCCAAGCTCGACGCGCTCGTCGTCCGCCGCGATCTGGTCGAGGCGGAGCTCTCGGCCGGTGTCGAGGGCGAGCGCTACGTCACCCTGTCGCGGGAGTTCTCCGAGCTCTCGCCCGTGGTGGAGGCGATCACGGCCTACCGCACGGCGCAGGCCGAACTCGCAGATCTCGCACAGTTGATCGCCGACCCCGCGACCGACCGGGAGATGGCCGCTCTCGCCCATGACGAGAAGCCGCTGCTCGAGGAGAAGATCGCCCGTCTGGAGCGCCAGTTGCGCCTCGCGCTGCTGCCGAAGGACGCCGCCGACGCCAAGAACGCCATCCTTGAGATCCGTGCCGGCACCGGCGGGGACGAGGCCTCGCTCTTCGCCGGCGACCTCTTCCGCATGTACGAGCGCTATGCGGCGCTGCAAGGCTGGACCATGGAGCTGATCTCGGCCAGTGAGGGCACGGTCGGCGGTTTCAAGGAGGTCGTCGCCGAGATCCGTGGCGCCGGCGCCTATGCGAAGCTGAAGTTCGAGAGCGGCGTCCACCGCGTCCAGCGCGTGCCGGCAACCGAATCGGGCGGTCGCATCCACACCTCGGCGGCGACCGTGGCGGTCCTGCCGGAGGCGGAAGAAGTCGACGTTGCGATCAACGAGGACGATCTCCGGATCGACGTCATGCGCGCCCAGGGCGCCGGCGGCCAGCACGTCAACAAGACGGAATCGGCGGTCCGCATCACCCACATCCCCACCAACACGGTCGTGCTGGTGCAGGACGAGCGCTCGCAGCACAAGAACCGCGCCCGCGCCATGGCCATCCTCCGTTCGCGCATTTTCGACGAGGAGCGCCGCCGCCTTGCCGCCAGTCGCGCCGAGGATCGCAAGCTTCAGGTTGGCTCCGGGGACCGGTCCGAGCGCATCCGCACCTACAATTTCCCGCAGGGCCGCGTCACCGACCACCGCATCGAGCTGACGCTCTACAAGCTGCCGGAGATCATGGCCGGCACGGCGCTGGGCGAGATCATCGATGCGCTCATCGCCGACCATCAGGCGAGCCTGCTGGCTGTCGAGGCCGTGGCGTGATCACGGCCGGAACCTCGTTTGCCGAGGCACGCCGGCTTGCTGCGGCGCGCCTCGTGACGGCCGGTGTCGACGATGCCGCGCTGGAAGCACGCCTGCTCCTGAAGATCGCCTCTGGCATCGACGTCGCCTTGCCGACCGCAGCGGCCTCCGGCTGCCTTGATGCCGAGCAGGCCGGCCGGTTCGACCACCTTCTCGAACGCCGGATCGCCCGCGAGCCGCTCGCCCGGATTACCGGCCATGGCGAGTTCCACGGCCTCGACCTCGCGCTGAATCCGGCCTGCCTCATCCCGCGCGACGACACGGAGGCCATCGTCGAGGCGGCGCTGGCGCTTCTGCCGCCTGGCGTCCCGGCCCGGGTGCTCGATCTGGGGGTCGGGCCGGGCACCATCCTGCTGGCGATCCTCAGCGAGCGTCCGGCGGCGACCGGAGTGGGGATCGATCTGTCCGAGGAGGCGCTTGCGGCAGCGCGCGCGAATGCCGGGGCGCTCGGCCTTGCCGACCGCGCCGCCTTTCGCCGTGGACGCTGGACGGAGGGCCTGGACGGGACCTTCGACCTCGTCGTCTCCAACCCGCCCTACATTCCCTCGGCCGACTGCGACGGTCTGGAGCCCGAGGTGGCGTTGCATGATCCCCGTCTCGCCCTCGATGGCGGCGCCGACGGGCTCGATGCCTACCGCGCCATCCTGGGCGACGCCGCCCGGTTGCTGGCCCCGGGCGGCCACGTCGTGTTCGAGATCGGCATGGGTCAGGCGCCGGACGTCGTGCGGCTGGCGGCGACACACGGGGTCCGGCTCGCGGGCCTGCGGTCCGACCTGTCGGCCATTCCGCGGGCGCTGGCGTTCAGGCTGGCCTGAGGTCCAGCGCCGTCAGTCGCGGCCCATCGAGAAGACGGTCGCGTGATACTCTGCCGAGTCTGTGAAGCCGACATCGAAGGTGATCGCCACGACCACGGCGATGCTGCGGCCGCTTTCGTTGCGATAGACGTCCGTCACCCGCGCCGCGTGGAAGCAGGTCTTCGGCGGCAGGATGAAGGGCAGGGCAACGTTCTTCTCGCGGAAGGCGTTTGGCGCGCGGGTCGCCGCTTCCGGGTCCCATGAGGGGACGTCGGGCTTCAGCGTGATGGTCAGTGTATGGGCCTCGCTCCTCTCCCGCTCGCGGCAGGCGAGATCGGGATCCGCCGGTACGGGCATCGCCGCGGTCACGGTGTATTTCATCGCCGTGCCGGGATGGGCGCCGATGATGTCGGGCTCCGCCATCACCCTCACCGGTCCCGAGACCTCGGAGATGTCGGTGAGGGCGAAACCACCCAGCCGGCGCCCCGGGTCGGTCAGGCGCAAGGCCTGCAGCGGCTGTCGCGTGACGCCGCGTGTCCAGCGGCGGACAGCCTCGGTCGAGGCGGTGGTATCGTCGTCTTGCCTGAAGCGGAAGCCGCGCATGGCGGCGCGGCGCGGATCCTGCGCCTCGCTGTCCCAGGCGACCTGCGTGACCCCGCGGGGGAAGCCACGGGCGGAGCGCCCTGTCGTCGCGTCCACGACATCGACGGCGAAGGCGCCCTTCTCGTTGACGCCGTCGCCGCCGTCCTGCTCGAAGCCGAAATAGCGCCCGTCCGAGGAGAAGCCGAGGATGCGCAGGTTCGGCGCCGAACCTAGTTCGCGCGCGCCTGCAAGACCGGTGGTGCCGAGAAGGAGAGCACCCGCGAGGGCAAGGCTGCGGCGGGCGGACATGGCGAATCTCTGGGCTCAGGGACCGTGATGCGTCTCCATCGCCCATGGCAGCATCGGCACCATGTCGTCCACGCGGCGGGGCTGTTTCTCCTGTTGCCGCCGCACGAACAAAAACCCCCGGCCGCGAGGCCGGGGGTTCTGGGATGGCGGGGACGCCGGATGCTGTGTCGGACGGGCGCTTACTCCTCGCGCGAGCCCAGCAGGGACATCAGGAACTGGAACATGCCGACGAAGTCCATGTAGAGCTGGAGGGCGCCGAAGATGGCTGCCTTCTGGACGATGGAACCGTCGTTCGCATAGGCCAGGCTGTAGATGTACTCGTTCTTGATGTTCTGGGTGTCGTAGGCGGTGAGGCCCGCGAAGACCAGGACGCCGACAACCGAGATGATCCACTGCAGCATGGTGGACGGCGTGCCGGTGAAGGCGGCGATGCCGATGTTGACCAGCGAGGCGATGATCAGGCCGAACAGGCCCATCATCAGGAAGGTGCCCATGCCGGAGAGGTCACGCTTGGTCGTGTAGCCCCACAGCGACAGCGCGCCGAACGAGGCGGCCGTGATGAAGAACACGCGGGCGACCGAGGTGTGGGCATAGACGAGCAGGATGGTCGTCATCGAGACGCCGACCAGCGCCGCATAGAGCCAGAAGGTCATCTGCGCCGCCGGGGCGCTGAGGCGATCGGCGCGGAACGACAGCAGCATCACCACGCCGAGCGGGGCGAGGATGACGACGAACTTGAACCAGCTCGCGAACAGGAAGGCGCCGAAGGGCGTCAGGTACTGGCCGCTGCGGATCGCCATGGCGCCGCGCGCGGTGCGGGCGGCGAGGTTGGCGTCGCCGGTCACCGAGAGCATGTAGATGCCGAGAGCGGCGAGGCCGGTGATGGCGAGGCCGATCATCATGTAGTTGTAGACGCCGACCATGTAGGAGCGCAGACCCTGGTCGATCTGCGCCTGCTGGATCGCCGTGGGCTGGCCGTAGCCATAACCCTGTCCGTAGCCACCGTAGGCCTGGGCGTTCGGATCGTAGTGAGACATGGAAGAACCTCTGGCTTTCCCCTTGAGACGGACCGATCGATGATCCGCCCTCCGCGCTGCAATATGGATGAGCCTGCGGCGGACACAAGGCCCCGAACCTCTCAAGCGCAGTAAATTCCGGGCTTAGCGGCTCTTTGTCGCAAGCCTTGCCTCGTCAGCCCGAGGGCTGTCGGGCGGAGCCGGCCTCACATGTTGCGCAGCACAGGCGCCGGCTTTTCCCCCAGCGCCCGCCAGGTGCCGACCAGGCCGAATCCGACGGTCAGAACGATGGCGAGGACGATGATTCCCAGTGCCTGGAGCGGGGCGAAGGCGAAGGGGATGTTCATCACCTGTGTCGTCACCACCCAGGCCGCGGCGCACCCCGCCGCGAGGCCGAACAGGGCGGTGACGGTGCCAAGCAGCGCATACTCCGTCGCATAGGTGCCGATCAGCATGCGGCGCCGCGCCCCGAGTGTCTTGAGGATCACCGCGTCGTAGACCCGGGCACGGTGTCCGGCCGCGAGCGCCCCGGCCAGCACGAGGATGGCCGCCACCAGCGTGACGATGCTGGCGCCGCGGATGCCGGTGGCGATCTGCGTCGCGAGCTGGCCGACGGCCTCGAGCGCATCCTTGACCCGCACGGTCGTCACCGCCGGGAAGGCCGCGGCAACGGCCTGCAACAGCGCGATCTCCTCCGTCGCCGTGGTCGGACCGGAATAGGTCAGCGTCGCCAGATGGGCGTGCGGTGCACCGCGGAAGGTGTTGGGCGAGAAGGCGACGATGAAGTTGATGCCGAGATTGTCCCACTGGATCTGGCGGAAATTGGCGATCCGGGCGGTGATGTTGCGCCCCAGCACGTTGACGGTCACCTCGTCGCCGATCTTCAGACCGAAGCCCTCGCCCATGCGCTGGTCGAAGGAGACGAGCGGCGGGCCCGCATAATCGGCGGGCCACCATTCGCCCTCGACCACGCGGGAGTTCTTCGGAACGGTGGCCGAATAGGTGATGCCGCGGTCGCCGCGCAGCGCCCAGGCGATGTCGTCGCGGGCGCGGATCTCCTCCACCGGCCGCCCGCCGAGCCTGACGAAGCGGCCACGCAGCATGGGAACGCGGTAGAGTTCCGCCCCCGGCGCCTTCTCGGCGACGAAGGCGTCGAAGCGGTCGGCCTGGGCGTTGACGATGTCGACGAAGAAGAAGGAGGGCGCGCGAGCCGGCAGCGCATCCTCGATCTGGCGGCGGAAACTGGCGTCCACCAGCGCGATGACGGCAAGAAGCGTCAGACCGAGCCCGAGCGACAGGACCACCGAGGGGGTCAGCGCCCCGGGCCGGTGCAGGTTCGAGACGGCGAGCCTGAGGCTCGTGCGCCGCGACCGCGGCAGGCGTGCGGCCACTGCCATGATGCCCGAGGCGACGAGGCGGAGCGCCAAAAAGATGCCGGCGGCTCCTGCCATGAAGCCCATGGCGAGGCGCGGGTTGAACGAGGTCGCGACCGACAGCGTCACCAGGATCGCCAGTGTCAGCGCGACCAGGGCAAGGTAACGGCCGCGCGGCCAGCGCCGCTCCCCGTCCACCGTGTCGCGGAACAGCGCCGAGACCGGCACGTCATGCGCCCGCCCGAGAGGCCAGAGGGCAAAGGTCAGGGCGACGAGCAGGCCGTAGGCGGCGGCCGTCGCCAGTTCGCCCGGTTGAACGGAGGTGGCGACCGGCACCGGAATGGCCGAGCCGAAGGCCGCCACCACGGCGGAGGGAAGGGCGGAGCCGATCGCAAGGCCGATGATCGTGCCGACGACGGCCAGCAGGCCGACCTGCGTCAGGGTCGCCGCGAAGACCATGCCGCCGGTGGCACCGAGGGCCTTCAGCGTGGCGATGTCGTCGCGCTTGCGGTCGACGAGGCTCGCCACGGCATTGGCGACGCCGACGCCGCCCACCAGCAGGGCCGTCAGGCCGACCAGGGTGAGGAACTGCGAGAAGCGCTCGATCTGGCTCGTCAGCTGCGGCGATGCGTTCATCCGGGTGCGGATCTCGAAACCTGCCTCCGGGAAGCGCGTGCGCATGTCCGAGATCACCCGGCGGATGTCGGCATCGCTCGCCTGGCTGGAGCCGAGATCGAGCTGGTACATCCAGCGGATCAGGGAGCCCGGCTGGATCAGGCCGGTGCGGCGGAAGGCAGCCTGCGACAGGATCAGGCGGGGGCCGAAACCGATGCCGCCGGCGAGGCGGTCCGGCTCGCTGCGGATGACGCCGGCGATCCTGACGGCGAGGTCGCCGAGCACCAGTTCGTCCCCGACCTTGAGGTCGAGCCTGGCGAGCAGCGAGGGCTCGACCAGCACGCCATCCCGGCCATTCGCCGGACCGAGCGCCTCGATGGTGGTCCGTGCCGGCTCGGTCTCGAGCGTCCCGACGAGGGGATAGAGCCCCGGATCGACGGCCTTGACCTCGACGAGCGAGGATTTGGCAGCATCGCCCTCTCCGGATGTCCGCGCCATGGCGCGGGTGGTGGCCATGGTGGCGACGACGCCTCTCTCGCCGAGCGCGCGGATGATGGCCTCGGGCAACTCGCGATGGAGCACCTGGAACGAGGCGTCGGCGCCGAGGATGACGCGACCCTCGCGATGGAGGCCCTCGACGAGCCCGCGCGCGAAGGAGCCGACGCCCGCGATGGCGGCGACGCCCAGCGCGATGCAGGCGATGAAGGTGCCGAAGCCTCTCACGCCGCCGCGCAGGTCGCGCAGGCCGAGGCGGATGGCGGTCGGAAAGCGGGCGGGCCGCGCGACGAAGCTGTTCACCCGACGCGCTCCGCGGTCCTGACGTCCTCGACGATGACGCCGGAGCGGAGCCTGACGACGCGGTCGCAGCGCTCGGCCAGCGCGCGGTCGTGGGTGACCAGCACGAGCGTCGCGCCACGCTCGGCCTGCTTGGCGAACATGAGGTCGATGATGGTGCGGCCCGTCGTCTCGTCGAGATTGCCGGTCGGCTCGTCGGCGAAGAGGATCTCCGGCTTGACGGAGAGCGCGCGGGCCAGCGCCGTCCGCTGCTGCTCGCCGCCCGACATCTGGGTCGGGTAGTGGTCGAGGCGTGCGCCCAAGCCCACGGCCTCCAGCTCGTCGGCGGCCTTGTCGAAGGCGTGGCGGTCGCCTGCAAGCTCCAGCGGCACGGCGACGTTCTCCAGCGCCGTCATGGTCGGGATGAGGTGGAACGACTGGAAGACGATGCCGGCATGGCGGCCACGGAAGCGCGCCAGCCCGTCCTCGTCGAGCCGCGTGATGTCGGTGCCGGCCACGGTGACCGTGCCGGAGTCGGGACGCTCCAGCCCCGCCATCACCATCAGCAGCGTCGACTTTCCCGAACCCGAGGGTCCGACCAGTCCCACGGACTCACCTCGGCCGATGGTGAGCGACAGCCCTTTCAGGATGTGGACGCGCGAGGCGGATCTCCCGAGGGAGAGGTCCACGCGGTCGAGGACGATGGCATTGCGTGCTTCGGGGAGCACCTGGGGCGGAACGGTCATGGGTCGGTCGGTCGCTTTGCCTTCGGGCCACAGGTTGCGGCACTGCACACGCGACCCTAGATGGCAATTGTCTCGGACTTTTGGAAGGCAAGCCCTGTGCGACACTTCGTGATCGGCCTCCTCGCCTCTCTCCTGGTTGCGGGGGCCGGAGCGGCGAACGCCCAGCAGGCGCGTCCGGTCGCCATCGTCGCGCTGGGGGACAGCCTGACGGCGGGCTACCAGCTGCCGCCGGGCGACGCCTTTCCGGTGAAGCTGCTGGCCGCGCTGAAGGCGAAGGGGCTGAATGTCACCGTCGAGAACGCTGGCGTCTCCGGCGATACCTCGACCGGCGGCCTCGAGCGGCTCGACTGGGCGGTCGGCGACGGCGTCGACGCCGTCATCCTCGAGCTCGGCGCCAATGACGCGCTGCGCGGCATCGATCCGGCCGTCACCCGGCGCAACATCGACGAGATCCTGACGCGGCTGAAAGCGCGGGGGATCGCGGTGCTGCTCACCGGCATGCTGGCGCCGCCCAACATGGGGCCTCAGTTCGCCGCCGCCTTCAATCCGATCTTCCCGGAGCTCGCGGCGAAGCACGCCGTGCTGTTCGACCCCTTCTTCCTGGAAGGCGTCGCCGCCGTTTCGTCCCTGAACCTCGCCGACGGCATGCACCCCAACGCGCGCGGCGTCGATTCAATCGTTTCCCGCATCCTTCCGAGGGTCGAGGAACTCGTCGCACAGGTGCGATCCCGCCGTGGCGGTTGACCCACCCGTGGCCTCCTCCTAACCACACGCGTCCCTCGAAGCGATCGGCTCGTCCCATGCAGACCCGTCCCCTCGGCCGCACCGGCGTCCATGTGCCCGTCGTGTGCCTCGGCACTATGACCTTCGGCGAGCAGAACACCGAAGCGGAGGGGCACGCCCAGATGGACTACGCCGTCTCACGCGGCATCACCTTCTTCGATACGGCGGAGATGTATTCCGTGCCGCCGAAGCGGGAGACCTACGGCGCGACCGAGCGCATCATCGGCTCCTGGTTCAGGAAGCGGGGTCGGCGCGACGACATCTTTCTTGCCTCGAAGGTCGCCGGCGCCGGCCAGATGGACTGGCTGCGGCCGGACGGCGCGCCGACCCGGCTGACCCGGGCCCAGATGCAGACGGCGCTCGACCAGAGCCTGAAGCGCCTCGGCACCGACTACATCGACCTCTACCAGTTGCACTGGCCGGAGCGCCCGGCCCCGTTCGGCGCCAACCCGACCCGCTTCGATTCCAGCCTCTGGGCGCCGCGCGACGACGAGACCGCGATCGCCGAGCAGCTCGACGTGCTGGGCGACTTCGTCAAGGCTGGCAAGGTGCGCTTCATCGGCCTGTCCAACGAGAGTGCCTGGGGGACCATGTCCTTCCTCAGGGAGAGCGAAGCGCGCGGCCTGCCGCGCGTCCAGTCGGTGCAGAACGCCTATCACCTCATCAACCGCACCTACGAGACCGCCATGGCGGAAGTCTCGCTGCGCGAGCAGGTGGGGCTGCTCGCCTATTCGCCTCTGGCGCAGGGATTTCTCACCGGCAAGTACCTTGACGGTGCTCGGCCGCCCGGCGCTCGCGTGACCCTGTTCGACCGCCAGCAGCGCTACCAGAAGCCGGGCTCCGAGCCGGCCATCAGGGACTATCTGGCCATCGCGCGCGACGCCGGGCTCGACCCCGCCGTGCTCGCCATCGCCTTCGTCGTCAGCCGGCCCTTCGTCACCTCGGCGATCATTGGCGCGACCTCGATGGTACAATTGAAGACGGCTATCGATGCCGGCGAGACGGCGCTGTCGGCGGAAACGCTCGCGGCAGTCGACGCCGTCCACCAGTTGCGGGGCAATCCCGCGCCTTGAGGCCAACGGGGGACGGGCGGAGAATCCGCTTGGAATCCGGCTGCGGACCGGATATTGGTCTTCAACAAGATTCGAAGCGGTCCGGGGTCTTCTCCGCGCGACGGACACAACATCAAACAGGTCTGGTGGGGTTTGGCACGTCGGAGGCAGGCGCGAGGGGCGCCTTGATCCGATCCCGAATGAAGGACGAGGCGCACAGGATGCGCGCGGGGCATGACCTGATGTCGTCGCCCCGAACCCTGAAGATCGCTGATCTGCCCTATGCGGCAAGGCCGGGCTGGAGAGCCTGAGTGCTCTGCCTGCGATGGGCCGAAGGACCCGGATGCACCGCCTGGACGCGGGCTCCGCTTGAGGAGGTCGATAAAGGACCGACATGAGAAACAGCAACAACAAGCGCATGCGCGGCCGCAACAATCGCGGCGGCGGCAAGGGTCCGAACCCGCTCTCGCGGAGCTACGAGTCCAACGGACCGGACGTGAAGATCAGGGGCACGGCCCAGCACGTCGCGGAGAAATATCTCCAGCTCGCCCGTGACGCCCATTCGTCCGGCGATCCCGTCTCGGCCGAAAGCTATCTCCAGCACGCCGAGCACTATTTCCGGCTCATCGCAGCCGCCCAGGAGGCGCTCCGCCAGCAGCAGATGCCCCGTGTCGAGGGCCAGCAGGCGGATGACGAGGGCGAGGATGAGGACGACGACGATTTCGCATCCCCCTTCGACAAGCGCTTCGAATCGCCCGTCGTAGCCAAGCCCGAGCCGCCCCCCCAGCAGCCGCGCGACTTCGGCGGCGGACAGCGGGACTACCAGGGCCAGCGCGATTTCCAGGGCCAGCGCGACTTCGGTGGCGGCCAGCGCGACTACCAGGGCCAGCGCGAGTTCGGTGGAGGCCAGCGCGATTTCCAGGGTCAGAACCGCGGCGACCGCTTTCCGGGAGGTGGCCAGCGCTTCCAGGATCGTCAGGACCGCCCGGATCGTCAGGATCGGCCGGACCGGCAGGAGCGCCCGCGTCCCCAGCACGACCCCGTCGCAGGCGAGCAGCCGGATCTCGGCGGTGCCGGGCCTGAAGGCGAGGGCGGCTTCCCGCGTGAGGGCCAGCGCGGTGACGGCCGGCCCTTCGAGAGCCGCCGTGAACGTTTCGAGCGCCGTCGTGCAGAGCGTTTTGCAGAGCGCCAGGCCCGCCGCGAAATCGGTGACGATATGCCCGAGGGGCCGTCGGGTCCGCCGCCCGTCTCCGCCGCCCGCGAGGAGGATCCCGGCATCGGCCTGCCCTCCTTCATCACCGGCGGCGCTGTGGTGGCACCGGTTGTGTCCGACGAGCGCGAGGCCCCGGTCCCACGCGTGCGCAAGCGCCGCACGCCGCGCGTCGAGGATGATCCGGTCGAGACGTCCGGTGAGAAGACGCCGGCGGCGGAGTGATCCTCCCTGCCTTTGCACGGCATGAGGGCGCGCCATCGGCGCGCCCTCATGCGTTCGGGCCCTTGCCCTCATGCGGCCGGGCGCGGTAGAGCGCGCCCACGCTCAACGAGGACACGACCATGGCGACGCAAAAGCTTCTCATCCTTCCCGGCGACGGCATTGGCCCGGAGGTCATGGCCGAGGTCGAGAAGGTCGTCGCCTGGTTCGGCAAGCAGGGCGTCGCAAGCTTCGAGATGGAGCGCGGGCTCGTCGGCGGCAGCGCCTATGACGCCCATGGCGAGGCGATCTCCAACAGCGACATGGCGCTGGCCCAGGCCGCCGATGCGGTGATGTTCGGCGCGGTCGGCGGCCCGAAATGGGCCGACGTGCCCTATTCCAAGCGTCCCGAGGCGGGCCTGCTGCGACTGCGCAAGGATCTCGGCCTCTTCGCCAACCTCAGGCCCGCCATCTGCTTCCCGGCGCTCGCCGCGGCTTCCTCACTGAAGCCGGAGGTGGTCGAGGGCCTCGACATCCTCATCGTCCGCGAGCTCACCGGCGGCGTCTATTTCGGCGAGCCCAAGGAGATCGTCACGCTGGAGGACGGGCAGCAGCGCGCCGTCGACACCCAAGTCTACACCACCTCCGAGATCGAGCGGATCACCCGCGTCGCCTTCGAACTCGCCAGGACCCGCCGCAACAAGGTCTCCTCGGCCGAGAAGCACAATGTCATGCGGTCCGGTGTGCTGTGGAAGCAGGTCGTCACGCGCGTCCACAAGGCCGAGTTCCCGGAGGTCGAGCTCGAGCATGTGCTCGCCGACAACTGCGCCATGCAGCTGGTGCGCTGGCCGAAGCAGTACGATGTCATCGTCTGCGACAACCTCTTCGGCGACATCCTGTCCGACGTCGCGGCCATGCTGACGGGCTCGCTCGGCATGCTGCCCTCGGCCTCGCTCGGCGCCGAGGACCCGGCGACCGGCAAGCGCAAGGCGCTCTACGAGCCGGTCCACGGTTCGGCCCCCGACATTGCCGGCAAGGGCGCTGCCAATCCGATCGCGACGATCTCGTCCTTCTCGATGGCGCTGCGCTATTCGTTCAAGGCGATCGAGGCGGCCGACATGCTCGACAAGGCGATCACCAACGTGCTGGCGAGCGGCCTGCGCACCGCCGACATCAAGTCCGACAACACCCATGTGATCGGAACGGCGGCGATGGGCGACGCCATCATCAAGGAACTGCAGCACCTGGCCGGCTGAGGTCGCTGCGGCGGCAGGGCGGCGGGGGCAGGATCGCGCCCGCCGGAAACGAACGTCAGGTCCGGAAGTCGATGTTGATGCCGGGCTTCGCCATCTGCTTCGGCTGCTTCGACGTGCCGATGGTGGCCGTGTAGCCCTCCATGCGCGACAGGTGCTGGCGGGCTTCCGGCGACAGCGTCACCGTGACGTTGGCGACTTTGGTGCGCGGCGCCGTCGACCCGGGGCGCACCGCGCTTGCCGAGGGTGTCCCTGCGGTCCGCTCGCCCGATGTGCCGATTGCGCCGGCGCCGATCTGACCGATGGCCATGTCAGCCTCCTCCACCTGTGTTGGCGGAGACCTTGGCGAATTATGGTTAACCGGCGGTTAAGCGACCGTGCCGGTTTCTGCTGCGGCGCTCAGAGCCGCGTGAAGCGAAGGGGAGCCGGACGCCCGCGCGAGTCAGACACGGCCGGCGCCGCGGGGCTTGTGGCCGTCTGCGCCGGGCAGGGCTGGCGGGCGAGTTCGGCGCGCGCGAAAAGGCTCGCGGCGGCGCCGTCGCGCAGCCCCACGGCGAACAGGCGGTCGATGAAGCAGGAGACGTCCTGCCGGCTGACGATCTCCGGACCGCTGTTGCAGACCCAGCCGGCGATTCGCAGTGCCGCTTCGGGGGCGTGGAGCGAGAAGCCGAGGCAGGCCTTCTGTCCATGTTCGGTGTCGAAGGTCACGTCGGCGGAGGCCATCGGGCCGAACTTCGTGGCGAGAGGCAGCGGGTTCGGGGCGACCTGAAGGGTGGCGCCGATGTCGGCGGCGATCGCAGCGATGTCCTGGGCGGCGGTGGCCGCCGACAGGTCACCGCGATCGACCACCAGTGCGGCATGACGGCGGTCGTCGCCGGCCGCGCCGAACATGAAGAACTCGCGCGACAGGCCGTCGGAACGACGCAGGTGGGTGGTCTCCATCCCGAGTGGCTTCCAGCGCGGTGCGTCAACGTCGAAGCCACCGTGGCGGGCGGCGACGCTGCGCCAGACTGGCTGAACTTCGGCAACGGCGTCGGCCGCGATGGTTGCGCGTAGCGGCGCATCGGTCGGATAGGCGCGGCCGGTGACGGTCCAGACCAGCGTCGAGGCGATGACGACGATGGTCGCGAAGGCCATGAGGGCGAGCACGGCGGCTCGCGTACGGCCATCCGGAAGCCTGACGCTGTGCTCCAGCCTGATGCGCATCCGATGCCCTCCCCGGTCTGCCGAGGTCATCGTGCGCGAGCGGGGTCGTGATCCGGTTGAGGGACATGGTTGATCCGGTGTGAACGGTCGATGTGGTGAATGGTTGGTAAGCCCGGCGGGACATGGCGTTGCCGTCCCGCAACAGCCCGGCGAAAGCTGGCTTCCGCAACGCAAGGACTCGTTGACTCTCGCCGCGGATTTTCTTCACTCGGCAACTGAAGAGAAACCGATCAGCCCGCTTTCTCGGCGCGTTTCCGCCGGGTGGAAAGGGCGGCTTGGGAGAGGGTCATGGGAACTGGATGGACGCGGCCTCTGGCCGTCGCGGCTGCGGCCGCCTGTGCATTGGCCGGAATTTTCGCACCACGGGCCGCCGAGGCGCGTGAGGTGGTCCGTATCAACGTCAGTGCCGAGCCCGGCACGATCATCATCCGCAATTCCGAGCGCCGGCTCTATCTCGTCCAGAACAATGGCA
>CAZPMD010000003.1:0-2679 GCA_964587395.1 uncultured Hyphomicrobiales bacterium | reverse complement strand
CGTCGGCCGCCAGTCCGAGCAGTGGGAGGGGCGTACGGTTATCAACGGCCGCCACGTCCGCCCGGCATGGTCGCCGCCGGCCGTCGTCCGCCGCGCCAATCCGAACCTGCCGGATATCATCCCCGGGGGTGCGCCCAACAATCCCATGGGCGAGGGCGCGTTGACCCTCGCCGGTGGCGAATACGCGATCCACGGCACCTCGGCGAGCATGCGCCGCTCCGTCGGCACCGCCGCCTCCTTCGGCTGTTTCCGCATGCTCAACGAGGACGTCGTCGACCTGATGAACCGCGTCGGCGTCGGCGCTCCGGTGATGGTCACGCGCTGAACGCAACATGGTTCTCTGATCGTCGAAGGCCGCGTCCGGACCGGATGCGGCCTTTGTCGTTCGTGAGTCAGGTGCGTTCTTCCAGCCAGCGGCGGGCGAGCGTGACGTCGGCCTGGGTCAGGCCATGCCCGGCGGGCAGGATCTCGTGCTCGACCCGGGCTCCGGCAGCGGTGAGCTGGCCGGCAAGCCGCACAGCATCCGCCTCCGGCACGATCGGATCCATGGACAGGATAAGCACCGGCCTGCCGGAGAGGTCCGCCCCCGTCGGCTCCGGCAGTGGCACCATGGCGCGGATCAGGATGGCGCCGGCCAGAACCTCCGGCCGCAGCATCATCATCGCGGCGGCGATGTTGGCCCCGTTCGAGAACCCGACGGCAATGGGCGGCGGCAGGCCATGCTGCTGCCGCACGGCCGTGACGAAGTCCGCCAATTCATGGGCGCGGCGCACCACGTCCTCGTGGTCGAAGACGCCCTCGGCCAGCCGGCGGAAGAAGCGCGGCATGCCGTTCTCGAGCACCCGGCCGCGCGGCGACAGCAAGGCGGCTCCTGGCGCGATCATCTGGCCGAGCGGCAGGAGGTCGTTTTCGTCGCCCCCCGTTCCGTGCAGCAGGAGGAGGGGCGTTGCGTCGGCGCGGTCGCCCGGCACGAAGCGGTGGATGAAGTCGGCAGGACGGTCGGCGACGATGGACATGGCGAAGTCTCCGGATCGGGGGGCGCCGTGCCCCGGCGGGCACGGCGTGAGATCAGTCGAGGGCGTCAGTCGAGCGCCGGAAGAACGGCCTCGATGCGGGCGCGCTGCGCCTCGTATTGCGGCGGCAGCTTGAGCGCCTGACCGAGGGTCTCCGCCGGCTCGTCCACGGCGAAGCCGGGCACGTCCGTGGCGATCTCGAACAGTACGCCGCCCGGTTCGCGGAAATAGACCGAGCGGAAGTAGTTGCGGTCCCGCTGCTCGGTCACACGCTGGCCGTGGTGCTGCCGCAGCCGGTCCACCATCGCCGCCTGCGTGGCGTCGTCGGCCGCCCGGAAGGCGATGTGATGCACCGAGCCGGCCCCCTCGCGGCCGGGCAGGAAACCGCCCGCCGCGCGGATGTCGACGATGCCGCCGACCGGATTGCCCGGCACGCGGTAGCGCGTCACCGAGCCCTCCTGACCCGCCGCCTCGAAGCCGAAGACGTCGGTGAGGATCGCCCCCGTCGCCTCGCCCTTCTCGACAAGCAGCGAGACGCCGTGGAAGCCGCGGATCGCCTGCTCGGCGGGAACGCCGCTGCCGGTCCAGGCCGGTTCGGTGCCGTTGCCGGGCACGCAGGCGAGGGCGAGGCGCATGCCGTCCGGATCGCGGAAGGCGAGGACGGATTCGCCGAAGCGCTTCGCGATCGTCTCGTGCGGCACGCCCTTCTCGACGAAGCGATGCGTCCACCAGCCGAGCGCCCCTTCCGGCACGCGGAAGACCGTCTCCTGCGTCTGGCCGATGCCGAGCCGTCCCGGCGCGGCGTGCTCCCATGGGAAGAAGGTCAGGATGGTGCCGGGGTTTCCGGCCGCATCGCCGAAATAGAAATGGTAGGTGCCGGGGTCGTCGAAATTGACGGTCTTCTTGACCAGCCGCAGCCCGAGGACCTCCGTGTAGAAGGCGAGGTTGCGGCGGGCCGGGCCGGAGATGGCGGTGACATGATGAATGCCGTTGGGGGACATGGCGAGCCTCCTGCCGACGCAGGTTGCGTCGTGTTGACGGCAAGATAGGCTCGCGCGCGGTCGACGCCACCGCGGCGACGTTGCGCCGATGCAAGGTCAACGTGCGGATGGTCCCGCTGCGAGGGTGACAGAGGCGCCAGGCCCTCAGTTCTGCTTCGGGAAGACGTAGATGAAGGTCGCCAGCCCCGTCTCCGGCGTCGTCGCGGGGTCGCGGACATATTCCTCGACGAAGGCGTCCTCCGCCGTGATCGAGCGCTCGTCGAGATGATTGGTGATCTCGTCGTAGGTCTGCTCGATCGTGTCGTAGCCTCCGTGATGGACGAAGCGCATCGCCTTGCCGGCGGGGGTCTCGCCCGGCCTGGCCGGTGCGTAGCTCGCAGCCGGCTTGTCGATCGCGCGCACCGGCAGGATCGCCTCGTAGTCGACGCTGTCGTCGGAGGACGAGACGAAGCGGATCATAGGCGGGCCGGAGGCCTCGGCGCCCTGCGCGGTCGCGAGCGCGGTGAGATCGGCAATGGCCTTGCGGAAGGTCCCGTACAGATCGTCCCAGGTGGTCTTGCCGGAGAGAACGAGGGCGGGGCGGGCCTCCAGTGTCACCTCGTCGCCAAAGCCGGCCGTCTGGATGGCCTCGTCCGTCGGCAGCACGCTGCCGCCTGCGGCCGGCG
>CAZPMD010000002.1:116152-127191 GCA_964587395.1 uncultured Hyphomicrobiales bacterium | reverse complement strand
GGCCTCGGTGCGGCAGCGCTCGCTGGCGGCCGGGCAGCGCAGGTGGAAGTGGCAGCCTGGCGGCGGCGAGAGCGGCGAGGGCAGTTCCCCCTGGATGGGCCGGAAGGTGACGAACCCGTCGCCCTCCGTCACCAGCTTCGGCACGCTGTCGAGCAGGGCGCGCGTGTAGTGATGGGCCGGCCGCTCGTAGATGTCCTTGGTGCGGCCGATCTCGACGATGCGACCGAGGTACATGATGGCGACGCGGTCGCAGATGTGGCGGACGACGCCGAGGTCGTGGCTGATGAACAGCATGGTGAGCTTCAGCTCGCGCCTCAGCTTCAGGAACAGGTTGATGATCTGCGCCTGGATCGACACGTCGAGCGAGGCGACCGGTTCGTCGCAGACGAGGATGTCGGGCCGCATGGCGAGGGCCCGGGCAATCGCGATGCGCTGGCGCTGGCCGCCGGAGAACTGGTGGGGGAAGCGGTCGGCGGCATCCGCCGGAAGCCCCACCGCCGTCAGCCAGCGCGCAACCTCGGCCCTGGCCTCGGCGCGGGCCACGAATCCATGGGCGACCGGGCCCTCGGCGATGGTCTCGCCGATGCGCACGCGCGGATCGAGCGATCCGAAGGGGTCCTGGAAGATCATCTGCACGCGGGTGGTCGTCTTCACCCGCTTGCGCGCGCCGCCCATGACCGGCTCGCCATGGACATAGGCCTCGCCGTCGCTGGGGGCGTGGATGCCGGCGATGACCCGGCCGAGCGTTGACTTGCCGCAGCCGGATTCGCCGACGAGACCGAGCACCTCGCCCTCGACGATGTCGAGAGAGACGCGGTCGACGGCGTGGACCGTGCGTGTCTCCACCGGCGCGCCGAGCAGCGCGGCGATGCGCTCGCCGAGCGTGACGGACGGCGTGAAACGCCGCGAGACACTGTCGACCCGGACGAGAACCTCACTCATGCCGCGGCTCCCTCATGCGGGTGGTGGCACCGCCAGCGCCGCGCAGCTCCACCGGAAAGCGCCGGCTCGCTGTCGCAGGCGGCGTCGGCGCGCGGGCAACGCGGCGCGAAGGCGCATCCCGGCGGCAGGGCGACCATGGAGGGCGGTGCGCCCGGGATCTGCACCAGATCCTGTCCGGCAACGGCCTTGGCGGGCAGCGAATCCAGCAGCCCGCGGGTGTAGGGGTGCCGCGGCGCGGACAGCACCTCGCGGATCGGCCCCTCCTCGATCACGCGGCCCGCATACATGACCAGGATGCGCGAGGCGAGCGAGGAGACGGTGGCGAGGTCATGGCTGATCCAGATCATCGCCGTGCCCATGTCGCGGGCGAGCGAGCGCATCTCGGTGAGGATCTGCGCCTGCACGGAGACGTCGAGGGCGGTGGTCGGCTCGTCGCAGATGATCAGTCTGGGACGGTTGAGGAGGGCCGTGGCGATGGCGACGCGCTGGCGCATGCCACCGGAGAACTGGTGCGGATAGGCATCGAGCCGGCGGGCCGCGTCGGGAATGCCGACCAGAGACAGGGCCTCGGCGACGCGGGCGCGGGCCGCCTGCTCGCTCACCCGCTCGTGGGCGTGGATCGCCAGCGCCATCTGATCGCCGATCCTGAGCACCGGGTTGAGGGTTGCGGCCGGGTCCTGGAACACCATGGCGATCTCGCGACCGCGGACGGCGCGCAATTCGCTGGACGGCAGGCCGACGAGTTCGCGTCCGGCGAGTTTCACCGATCCGGCCACGATGCGGCCCGGCGGATCGATCAGCCCGAGGATGGAGAAGCCGGTGACGCTCTTGCCCGAGCCGGATTCGCCCACCAGCCCGACGATCTCGCCGGCATGGACGTGGAATGACACCTCACGGACGGCGCGGACGATGCCCGCCCGGGTCGGGAACTCCGTGGTGAGCCCGTCGACGACGAGAAGCGGTTCGCTCATCGCCTGAGCCTCGGATTGAGCTGGTCGCGGACCTGATCGCCCACGAGGTTGATCGAGGCGATGAGGATGATCAGCGCGATGCCGGGATAGATGGAGATCCAGTAGCGGCCGGACAGGAGATACTGGAAGCCGTTGGCGATGAGCATGCCGAGCGAGGGCTCGCTCACCGGCAGGCCGAGGCCGAGGAAGGAGAGGGTCGCCTCCAGCGCGATCGAGTTGGCGACCTGCACGGTCGCGACGACGATGAGCGGCGGCAGGCAGTTCGGCAGGATGTGGCGGAACACCACCGTGCGCGGCTTCAGCGGTGTCGACAGGGCGGCTTCCACATACTCCTTCGAGCGTTCGGCGGAGGCCGCGCCGTGGGCGGTGCGGGCAAAATAGGCGTACTGCGCGGTGACTAGGGCGGCGATGAGCTGCCATTTGCCCTGGCCGAGGACGGCGGCGAGCACCAGCGCCAGCAGGATCGCCGGGAACGACAGCTGCAGGTCGATGAAGCGCATGATCAGCGCCTCGATCTTGCCGCCGAAATAGGCCGCGAAGGTGCCGAGCGTCGCGCCGAGGGAGAAGGCGATGATGCCGGCCGCCAGCCCGATCTCGATGGAGACCCTGAGGCCGTAGAGGATGGCCGAGAGGACGTCGCGGCCCTGACCGTCGGTGCCGAGCCAGTGGGTGATGCCGGTGCCGGGGCTGACGAAGCCCGGCGGCCGGCGCGCATCGGCGAGGCGCAGCGTAGCCATGTCATAGGGGTTCTGCGGCGTGATCCACGGCGCGACCAGCGACAGCACGATGATGGTCACGACGATGGCCAGCGCCACCACCGCGACCCGGTTGGCGCGGAACTCGTCCCAGAAGCGGGCCAGCGGGCTGTCGCTCATGACGCCCTCCGGAGCCTGAGGCGCGGGTCGAGCGCGACATAGGCGATGTCGATCAGCAGGTTGATGACGATGAAGAAGAAGGCGACGAGCATGAGGTAGGCGACCATCACCGGCCGGTCGAGCGTGTTGATGGAATCGATGATCAGCTTGCCGACTCCCGGCCAGGAGAAGATGGTCTCCGTCACAACCGCGAAGGCCAGCGTTGAGCCGAATTCCAGCCCGAAGACAGTGACGATGGGGATGGCGATGAGCCGCAGCACGTGGCGGCGGAGGATCGTCCATTCGCTCTCGCCGGCGGCGCGGGCGAACTTCACCGTGTCGGTGAGCATCAATTCCCGCGTGCCGGCGCGGGCAAGGCGGACCATCATGGCGAACTTGAACAGGGCGAGATTCAGGGCCGGCAGGAACAGGTGCTGCCAGCCGGACAAGGTCAGCACGCTCCATTCGACGCCGAAAAATTCGCGCGTGTCGCCGCGGTTGCCCGCAGGCAGCACGCCCAGCTGGACCGCGAAGATGAAGATGAGGACAAGGCCGATCCAGAAGGTCGGCACCGAGAAGCCGAGGATCGAGACGCCCATGATGGCGCGCGAGACGAGGCTCTGCGGCCGGTAGCCCGCATACATGCCGAGCGGCACGCCGATCATCGTCGCGCCGACGACTGCCACCAGCGTCAGTTCCAGGGTTGCCGGCAGGCGCGACAGGATCAGCGGCAGGACCGGTGTTCCGAAGACGAAGGACCGGCCGAAATCGCCCTGCAGGAGACGGCCCAGGAAATCGAGATACTGTTTCCACAGGGGCTGATCGAGGCCATAGGTGCGAATGGCCTCCTCGCGGATCTGCTGCGTCGCGTCCGGCGAGAGCAGCACGTCGATCGGGTTGCCGACGGCATAGACGCCGCAGAACACCAGCAGCGAGATGACCAGCATCACGACGAAGGCCTGCATCAGCCGCTGGATGACGTAGCCGAGCATGGAGCGGTCAGGCCCAGCCATCGGCGATGACGGCCCGCGTTTCCTCTACTGCGACGTCCCAGATGGCCTGCATCTCCTCGTCGGGGCGCTGGTAGAGGCCGCCGTAGTTGCCGTCACCGAGCAGCGCCCTCTTGGCGCCGGGGTCGAGCTGCTGGAAGCGGCCGAGGTCGAGCATCGGCTTCTGGTGCGCCGGTGCCCCGACGTTCGGCAGGCGCGTCCAAGGGAAGTTCTCCATCCACGAGGCATGGGAGGCGACGGGATCGATGGCCTGCACCTTGGCGAAGGTCTTCGGCGCGTTCCACCAGTTGTGCCACTTCACCTGGCAGCCGCGGTTGCGATCCAGCCATTCCAGAACTGCGCCGTGGACGGGCGAGTTGCCGCCGTGGCCGTTGACGATGGTGATGCGGCGGAAGCCGGATCGCGCCATGCCGTCGAGGATGTCGGTGATGACGGCGCAAAGCGTCGAGAGCCGCAGCGTTACCGTACCGGGGTAGTCGACGAAGCTCGGGGTCAGGCCGTAGTTCACCACCGGGAAGACCGGCACGGCGATCGGCGCGCAGGCCTCCACGGCCACCTTCTCCGCGAGAATCGCGTCGACGCAGAGGCTGAGCCCGGCATGCTGCTCGGTCGAGCCGACGGGAAGCACTGCGCGGTCATCGCCCTTCACATGGGCCTCGACCTGCATCCAGTTCATCTCGGCAATGCGCATGGCGGGCCTTCCTCAGTCCTGGATGTCGTCGGCGTGGAACATGCCGAGCACGACCTTGGCCATGAGGGTCGAGAGCTGTTCGCGCTCGACCAGCGACAGCGGCTGAAGCATGTCCTCCTCCAGCGCCACGAAACGCGGCATGGCCTCGTCCAGCAGGGCGCGTCCGGAGGCGCTCAGTCGCAGCGGCTGGGCGCGGCGGTCGGAGGCATCGGTGCCGCGGGCGACAAGGCCGAGCTTTGCGAGCCGGTTCACCGCCCGGCTCAGCGTGTTCTTCGGGAAGGCCGTCGAAGAGGCGATCTCCGAGGCGGTGACGCCTTCCATGAGGCCGAGGCTGTAGAGGATGACGAACTCCGGACGCGACAGCCCGAACCGCTCCTCCACCCAGCCATAGAGCGGCTGGTTGTAGCGCAGCGCCAGATAGTTGAAGCGCGCCGCGAAACCGCAGGGGTTCTTCCACAGGCGTGCATGGGTGAAGGCGTCGAGGCGCCTCGGGCTGCCCGCGACTTCCGGTTCGGCGATGTCCTGCGATCGTTCAAGCAGTTCCAAATCGAACTTCCTCTCAGCGGGAGCCCACTATATCGGCGGGAGATAGTTCCACAAGGGATTGACTAGGGGCTGTGCACGCCATTTGAATGGGCAGTGTCGGCGCCAGCACGAAGGGCGGCCGGCCGCCCTGTTCAGGAGGATCCCATGCGTATTCTCAGACGTTCCCTCATGCTCGGTCTCCTCGGCGTCGCCGCCCTCGGCCCGGTGTCCGTCACGTCGGCAGCCGCCCAGACGCTGACCATCGGCGTCCGAGGCGGCCCCGAGTCGATCGATCCTCATTTCACCGCGACGGGCACGCATGCCGAAGCCCTGAAGCATGTCTTCGACACGCTGGTCTGGTCGGGCAGGGGGCTGGAACTGGAGCCGCGTCTGGCCGAAAGCTGGCGCGCGATCGATGCGACGACCTGGGAGTTCAAGCTGCGCCGCGGCGTGAAATTCCATGACGGCTCCGACTTCACCGCCGAGGACGTGAAGTTCTCCATCGAGCGCATTCCGATGGTGTCGGGTCCGAACCCGACGACGATCTATGTGCGCCGCGTGAAGGAGACGAAGATCATCGATTCCCACACCATCCATGTGGTCACCGATGGTCCTGCGCCGAACCTTCCCAACGACTTCATCCGCCTCTTCATCGTCTCGTCCAAGGCCGCCGCCGGCCTCACCCGCGAGAATGCCAACGAGGCCTTCAACTCCGGCCGCGCCGCCATCGGTACCGGCCCCTACCGCTACGTCTCGTGGCAGCCGCGCGGCGAGCTCGTCCTCGCCCGCTTCGACGGCTACTGGGGGCCGAAGGAGCCCTGGGAGCGTCACATCCGCCGCGAGATCCCGAACGATGCCGCCCGCGTCGCCCAGCTGCGTGCCGGGCAGCTCGATCTCATCACGCGCGCTCCCGCATCTGACGTGGCGACCCTGCGCCGCGACAGCCGGCTCACGGTCCAGACCGTTCCGACGGTCTATGTCTTCAATCTCGAGATGGATGTCCGCGAGCGCGCGAACAACATCACTGCCAAGGACGGCTCGGCACTGCCGGCCAATCCCCTGCGCGACCTGCGCGTCCGTCAGGCCATCGATCTCGCCATCGACCGCAAGACCCTCGCCGAAGTCGCCATGGAAGGCCTCGGCGCGCCGGTGAACCAGATGGTCACGGAGACCATCTTCGGCTTCAACAAGGCGCTGCCGCCCCGCCGCTACGATCCCGCCGAGGCCAAGCGCCTGCTGACGGCGGCCGGCTATCCCAACGGCTTCAGGATGCAGTTCTCCTTCACCAGCGACCGCCTGCCGGGCGACCGTGAGGTCGGCACCGCCATCGCGCAGATGTTGGCGGCCATCGGCATCGATACCCAGCCGAACGCCATGCCGGCCGCGGTGTTCTTCCCCGCGCGGACACGCGGCGAATTGTCCGTGTCCATGTCGGGCTGGGGCACGCTGACGGGCGAGGCACACTACACGCTGTCCTCGCTCGCCCATTCCAACGACCGCGAGCGTCGCATGGGAGCCTTCAACGTGCTCGGCTACAACAACCCGGCCATGGACAAGCTGCTGCAGGATGCCGCCATCGAGATGGACGAGGCCAAGCGCCGCCGCCTGCTCGAAGAGGCGAATGCGCTCGTCGATGCCGACAAGCAGCGCCTGCCCATCGTCGCGGTCTCTTCGGCCTGGGCGATGAACAAGGCCAAGGTGACGCTGTCGCCGCGCGTCGACGAGGACACGCTGGCCATGGACATCCGGCCGGCGCGCTGACGCCATCCGCGGGGCGGCTCGTCCGCCCCGCGTCTCCTCCGCAGGACCACGCCGGAACAGTCGTCATGACCGACAAGCCAATCCTGATCTGGGGAGCCGGCGCCATCGGTGGCACCCTCGGCGCCTACTGGGCGCGCGCCGGCCTCGACGTCCTGCTCGTCGACCAGGTGGCGGAGCACGTCGAGGCCTGCCGGACGCGCGGTCTGCACATCTCCGGTCCCATCGAGGACTTCACCCAGGTCGTGCCCGCCGCGACGCCTGAGGAGGTCACCGGCACCTTCGACATCATTGTCCTCGCGGTGAAGGCGCAGGCGACCGAGGCGGCGCTGGCGCAACTCGCCCCGCACCTGGCGTCCGACGGCTATGTGCTGTCGGCGCAGAACGGTCTCAACGAGCTCACCATTGCGAAGGTCGTCGGCGGCGAGCGCACCATGGGCTGCTTCGTCAACTTTGGCGCCGACTGGCACGGGCCGGGCGAGGTGCTCTTCGGCAACCGCGCCGCCGTCGTTGTCGGAGAGATCGATGGCTCGATCCGCGAGAGGACGCGGGCCATGCACCAGCGGCTCAAGCTCTTCGAGCCGGATGCGGTGCTGACCGACAACATCTGGGGCTATCTCTGGGGCAAGCTCGCCTACGGCGCCATGCTCTTCGCGACGGCGCTGACCAACGACTCCATGTCGGAGAATTTCGCCGATCCGCGCCGGACCATCGTCTTCGAGACGCTCGGCCGCGAGGTGATGGCGGTCGCGAGGGCGCGCGGCGTCACGCCCATCGGCTTCAACGGCTTCGATCCCGAGGTCTTCGCCCCAGGAGCGCCGGCCGAGGGGGCGCGCCAGTCGATCGCGGCGCTGGCCGAGTTCAATAGACACACCGCCAAGACCCATTCCGGCATCTGGCGCGACCTTGCCGTGCGCAAGCGCCGGACCGAAGTGGACCCGCAGATCGGCGTCATCGCAAGCCTCGGCGCCGAGGTCGGAATCGCGACACCGGCCATCACGAAGCTGGTGGAACTGATCCACGCCATCGAGGACGGAACGAAGCCCATGGCCTTCGAGACCTTCCAGGAGCTGATCGACACATGCGCATCGACCTGACGGGACGCCTCGCCCTGGTGACCGGCGCCGCGCAGGGCATCGGTCAGGCCATCGCGCTGGAACTGAAGGCCGCGGGCGCGGCGATCGTCGCCGCGGACCTCGACGGCGAGGGCGTCGGCGCCTTCGCATCCGCCCATGGCTTCAAGGCCCAGGTGCTCGATGTGTCGAACCGGGCCGCAGCCCATGATCTGGTCAAGGGCATCGTCGCTGATCGCGGCCGCATCGACATCGTCGTCAATGCCGCAGGCGGCGTGCGGGGCCAGGTCGGCAGGCCCATCGCGGAGGTCGAGGAGCGCGACTGGAAGGTGCTTTTCGAGGCCAATGTCGACGGCGCCTTCTGGCTGGCCCAGGCCGCGTCGGCGCCGATGGCGAGGGCCGGCTTCGGCCGCATCGTCAACATCGCCTCCGGTGCGGGCCTGAGGCCGAGCCTCACCGGCATCCAGGCTTATACGGCCGCCAAGCACGCCCTCGTCGGTCTGACGAAGCAGCTCAGCCAGGACCTCGGACCGATGGGGATCACCTGCAACGCCGTCGCGCCTGGCTTCGTCCGCTCGAACCCGGCGACCGAGCGCCAGTGGAAGGCCTATGGTGCCGAGGGCCAGAAGCGGCTCGTCGATTCCATCCATACCCGCCGCCTCGGCACCGCCGCCGACATCGCCCATGCCGTTGTCTTCCTCGCCAGCGAGCAGGCCGCCTGGATCAGCGGACAGATTCTCTCTGTCGATGGCGGGCGCTCCTGACGCACACCGCCCGCGGCGGGCATGGCCATCGCCACCCCGCAGACCGGCCTTGCCGGCGACGCACAGCTTGTTCGTCCAAAGCGGGGCAGGATGCAGCCCCTCGTTCCACCTGAGAGTCGCATGACCATGCTGTCCCACGATCAGACTTCCGCACTCGACCGCCTGATGCGCTTCCTGTCCATCGAGGGCGTCACCGGCCAGGAGAGGGCCATCGCCGAGGACGTCGCGCGCGCCCTTGTCGAGGTCGGCGTTCCGGCCGAGGCGATCGCCTATGACGACGCCAACACCCGCATTCCCCTGCCGACGGAAACCGGCAACCTGATCGTCAAGATTCCGGGCCGCGGCACGCTCGGCAACGCGCCGCCCATCATGTTCATGACCCATCTCGACACGGTGCCGCTCTGCGCCGGCGCCAGGCCCCGCATCATCGACAATCGCATCGTCTCCGGCGGCGACACCGCGCTCGGCGGCGACAACCGCACCGGCTGTGCCGTGCTGGTGACGCTGGCGGCGGAACTCGCGAAGCAGGGCCTCGACCATCCCCCGCTCGTCCTCGTCTTCTGCGTGCGGGAGGAGAGCGGCCTGTGGGGCGCGCGCCATATCGATCTCGACATGCTCGGCCCGGTGTCGATGGGCTTCAACTATGACGGCTCGCGCCCGGCCGATGTCGTCACCGGCGCGGTGGGTGGTGACGGCTGGTCGGTGGAGATCTTCGGCCGTGCTTCTCATGCCGGCGTCGCGCCGGAACGCGGCATTTCTGCCAGCATGGTCGCCGCCATGGCGCTCGCCGACGCCCAGGCCAATGGCTGGTTCGGCAAGATCGTGAAGGGCGACAAGGCGGGCACCAGCAATGTCGGCACCGTGGGCGGCCAGAACGGCCGCGGGGCGGGCGACGCCACCAACGTCGTCACCGACTACTGCTACGTCGAGGGCGAGAGCCGCAGCCACGACATGGCCTTCGTCGATGCCATCACTGATGCCTTTGAGGCGGCCTTCCACAAGGCGGCGAAGACGCTGGTGAGCAGCGAGGGCAAGACCGCCCGCGTGAAATTCTCGCGCCAGCGCAAGTACCACTCCTTCGCCCTCGATCCGGCATCGCCGGTCGTCCAGCGCGGCATCAGGGCTGTCGAGGCGATCGGGCTCACGCCCAACCCGCGCCTCGTCAACGGCGGCCTCGACGCCAACTACCTCTGCCTGCACGGCATCCCGACAGTGACCTTCGGCGCCGGCCAGAACGAGGCCCACACCGTCGACGAATGGGTCGACATCCCGGCGTTCCACAACGCCTGCCGGCTGGCGCTCGCGCTGGCGACCGCGCGCTGAGGCGCCCTCCAGTGGAGGTCGCGGGCGCCGGATGGGGCCCGCCGCCTCCCTTGGTGCGGTTCGGCGCGCGTCAGTCGTAGCGCAGTTCCGACGCCTTGCCGCGGAACACATAGTAGCTGAACACCGTGTAGCCGATGATCATCGGCAGCACGAACAGCGCGCCGATCAGGATGATCAGCAGGCTCTCCGGCGCGCTCGCCGCCTGCCAGATCGTCAGTCGCTCCGGCACCACATAGGGGTAGAACGAATAAGCCAGGCCGAGGAAGCCAAGGCCGAAAAGACCGACCGCGCCGAGGAAGGGCACCAGGTCGAGCGAATGGTCGGACCGTGGCATGCGCGCGAGGAACACCCAGAGCCCGGCAAACAGTGCGGCCGTCATCAGCGGGATCGGAGCGAGACCGATGATGTTGGGGAAGGTGAACCATCGCTCGAAGATCCGGTCGGAGACGAGCGGCGTCGCCACCGAGACGACGAGGATGCCGAGGGCTGTCAGGATCAGCGTCGCCCGCGCCCAGCGCACCGCGCGCCGCTGCAGGTCGCCCTCCGTCTTGGCGATCAGCCAGGTCGCGCCGACGAAGGCATAGGCTGCCGCGAGGCCGAAGGCGGCCAGCAGGGCGAAGACCTCCGCCTCCACGCCCGGCCGGAACCCCATGACATAGCGTCCCAGCATGTAGCCCTGGGTGAGGGACGCGAGGGTCGAGCCGGCGACGAAAGCCATGTCCCAGAGGTTCTGGTGGTGCTTCTGCGCCTTGACGCGGAACTCGAAGGCCACCCCGCGCAGCGTCAGGCCGAGCAGCATCAGCGCCACCGGCAGGTAGAGCGCTGTCAGGACGATTCCATGAGCTGCCGGAAAGGCCACCAGCAGCAGCCCGATGCCGAGCACCAGCCAGGTCTCGTTGGCATCCCAGAACGGACCGATGGTCGCGACCATCCGGTCGCGGTCGGGACGGTCGACCCCGGCCATCAGCATGCCGACCCCGAGGTCGTAGCCGTCGAGGATGACATAGGCGAGGATGGAGATACCCATCAGTGCGGCGAAGATCAGGGGCAGGCTGTGTCCGTCCAGCATGGGGGGCCTCTGGAACTGTTGGGTCAGGCGACCCTGGCGACGGGATCGGCGGGGGTGTC
>CAZPMD010000002.1:105233-116142 GCA_964587395.1 uncultured Hyphomicrobiales bacterium | reverse complement strand
GCCATGAGTTGTGAAATCCAGGCTGTGGAGACCTGCAAGCAGCAGCCCGGTTGCTACGTTGTCGGGAATCCAGGTGACGGCGGGATCGGCGGGGCCGTCGGCCGGTCCCGCAGGCTCGGTGCGCGCCACATAGCCCTTGCTCGCGAGATGGAAGAGCACCGAGACATAGGCCGCGATGAGCAGCGCGTAGATCGCCAGATACATGACCAGGGTCGAACCGATCATGCCGGCGGACACGCGCGAGGCGGCCTGTGCGGTCGTCAGCACGCCCGTGACGAGCCAGGGCTGGCGGCCGATCTCGGTGACGTACCAGCCCGACAGGGTGGCGATCCAGCCGGAGAAGGTCATCGCCACCAGCAGCCAGGCGAACGTCCGGTTGATGCCGCCGCGGCGCCAGATCTGGAAACCGGCGGACCATGAGACGAGCAGCATCAGCACGCCGATGCCGACCATGATGCGGAAGGCGAAGAAGACCGGCGCGACGGGCGGATGGTTGCGGGTGCCGTCGGCCGCGACGAAATCGTTGAGGCCAGGGACGACGCCATCCGCCTGATGCTTGAGGATGAGGCTGGCGCCGTTCGGAACGGCGACCTCGAAGTCGTTCCGCCTCTCCCGCTCATTGGGAATGGCGAAGAGCACGAGCGGCACGTTGCCGCGTGTCTCCCAGTTGGCCTCCATGGCGGCGACCTTGGCGGGCTGGTGTTCCAGCGTGTTGAGGCCGTGCAGGTCGCCGACGAAGATCTGAACCGGGATGAGGACGGCCGCCACGGTGACGCCCGTCCTCACGCCGATCATCACGTCCTCGGTCCGCTGGTCCTTCAGCCAGCGCCAGGCCGACAGGCCGGCGACGAGAAAGGCGGCGGTCAGGCCCGAGGCCAGCAGCATGTGTGTCAGCCGGTAGGGCAGGGACGGGTTGAAGATGATGGCCCACCAGTCGACGGCATGGGCGACGCCGTCGCGCATCTCGAAGCCTGCAGGCGTGTGCATCCACGAATTGAGAGCGAGGATCCAGAAGGCCGACATGGTCGTGCCGAAGGCGACCAGGATCGTCGCGCCGGTATGAACCCAGTCGGGCACGCGGCGGAAGCCGAACAGCATGATCCCGAGGAAGGTGGCCTCAAGGAAGAAGGCCGTCAGAACCTCGTAGGCGAGCAGCGGCCCGGCGATGTTGCCGACCTTCTCCATGAAGCCCGGCCAGTTGGTGCCGAACTGGAAGCTCATGGTGATGCCGGAGACGACCCCGAGAGCGAAGGACAGGGCGAAGACCTTCACGAAGAAGAAGTAGGCGTCCATGAACGCCTGACGCCCCGTCGCCCGGAACCGCAGCTTGAAGAACAGCAGGATCCAGCCGAGGGCGATGGTGATCGTCGGGAACAGGATGTGGAAGGAGATGTTGGCGCCGAACTGGATGCGGGCGAGCAGGATCGGATCCATCGGTCAAACCTCCTTGCGCGGCTTGTTCCTGCCGCCCGGCAGGGCGAGCAGGCGGTCCTTCATGTCGAGGATGCGCACCACCTTCGATCCGAGCGAGAGCAGCTGGATGAGCCGCTCGGTCTCCAGGCGCTGCACGTCGGCATACCAACTCGTCATGAGCTCGATCAGTTCATGCATCTCGCGCATCCGCGCCTGCGCATGGCGCTCGGCATCCGAATCCGGCGACTGCATGATGAGTTCGCGCAGCATGGACAGGGTCGGGTCGATCTCCCGCTTCTTGCGCTCCTCGATCAGGGTCCGGACGATGACGTAGATGTCGTCGGGGGTTGCGAAGAATTCGCGGCGGTCGCCGGGAATTGGCCTCTGCCGCAGCAGGTTCCAGCTCTGCAGCTCCTTCAGCCCCATCGAGACATTGGAACGCGAGATTCCGAGGCGCTCGACGATCTCGTCGGCGCAGAGAGGCTTCTGCGAGATGAACAGCACGGCGTAGATCTGGCCGACCGTGCGGTTGATGCCCCAGCGGCTGCCCATCTCGCCAAAATGAAGAACGAACGCCTCGCACAACGGGGGAAGGTGCATCGAGCGATCCTTGCGGATATTCCGAGATTTCAGAAATTACTAAAAATTCGAAATGCGATTGGCAAGGTCCAATGGACCTGGAACACGCCGCCTCACCGTGAAGTGAACGCTGTCCGTCCCCGGGTTGGCTCTCTCTGTCAGCCGCCCGGATTGCCGTTCGATCGATCCGACGGCTGGCGTAGCCGTTGCCCAGGGGCCCTTCAGTTGGTCCGGCAGCCCCTGGTCTGCGTAAGCAGGGTCACGACCAGCCGGATCGGCGGCCAACGGACGCTCGCGACCCGGCCTGTGACACCCGGCCCGGCCGTCGGCCACCGACGCCGGCCCTGCCTCTGGATCGACGGGAGAACGGACTTGCTCACGCCGCGCACTGCCATCATCGCCTATCTGGTGACCTTCTTCGCCTTCGTGCTCATCGACCTGGTCTGGCTGCTGAACGCCGGCGTGCCAATGTTCCGCGCCATTCTCGGCGACATCATCCTCGATCAGCCGCGGATGGCGCCCGCCATCCTCTTCTACCTGCTCTTCCCGGTCGGTATCCTTTACTTCGCCAGCGTGCCGTCGCTCGCCGCACGGTCGCTCGCGACCGCGGCCGTTCGCGGCGGTGCCTTCGGGTTCTTCGCTTATGCCACTTACGAGCTGACCAACCACGCGACGCTGCGGCTCTGGAGCTGGAACCTCGTCGTCGTCGACACTCTTTGGGGCACCGTGCTGACGGCGGTCTCGGCGGTGCTCGGCGTCGCGGTGGCGCGCCGGTTCAGCGACCGCCCGGCGTGACCGGCGCCACGTGGCGGTAGAGGTCGCTGGCACGGTTCAGGTGATCCGCCATGGCGGTCGCCGCCCCGTCGGCATCGCCGGCTGCGATGGTGTCGACGATGCGATCGTGCTCCTGAAGCGTGGCGCTCTCGGCGCCGGGTGCCCGGACCAGCGTCGTGTAGTGGTCGCCGAGCCAGGTGAGCAGGCCCTCGACGACCGCCGGGAAGATCGGATTGCTGCTCATCGCGGCGATCTGCCGGTGAAAGGCGATGTCGCGGGCCAGGAAGTCCTCGGGTGACGCGTCGCGCTGCTCGGCCAGTCGCTGGCGCAGCATGGCCAAACCGGCAGGATCGGCGCGTTCTGCCGCCAGCCGGACCAGGCCGCACTCCAGAAAGATGCGCGCCTCCTTGAGATCGTCGAGGGACCGTGGCTGCACCCGCAGCAGGTAGCGCGCCGCGTCGCCAATCTGGTCCAGCATGCCGTCGGCCGTCGGCAGCACGACGCGGGCTCGCTCGCCGTGGCTGATGGTGACGATGCCGGAGCGCTCCAGTTGCTGCAGCGCCTCGCGGATCGCCGGTCGCCCGACGCCATAGGCATCCATCAACTCCCGTTCCGAGGGCAACTGCGTGCCGGGCGGGAAATCGCCGGCCCCGATGCGGGCCATCAGGCGGTCGAGCACCTCCTGGTAGAGCTTGCGGCGCTGGATGGGCCCTTCGGTCAGAGGTCCGGCCATGGCGTCATCCCGAGGCAAGCGCGCCGCCATGGCGCGCGGCACTGAAATAGTCGTCGACGCCGATCTGGCCGCCCTTCAGGGCAAGCTCGAGCCCGTCGCGCTCGGGGTTCTCGGCATGGGCGCGGCACAGTGGCGCGCCCGGTGCGAGCATCGCCGCAGCCGACAGGGCATCGATGCCGAGCCCGAGCGTTGCATGCCCCGACGTGTCGCCGCCGGCGATGACGGCCCGGCGGAGCCGCCCCTCGTCGAGAATGCGCCCGAGCAGTGAGCCCAGCCCTGCGCCGATCCGGTCGTTGACCTCCGAAGGGCTGGCCCCGGCGCTGCGGCAGGCTTCGGCGAGGCCCGCAACGGCCGCGTCCTCCGGTCCGCGGGCCGTGTAGGCGAGCGGTGAGGCGCCCGAGCCCAGGGCAGCGAGGGCGAGGGTCCCCACGCGGCCGATCTCCGCCTCCCAGCTCTTCGGGTCTGTGGCGTTGGTCACGTCGATGCGGATGCCGGCGAAGCCGTTCTGCTCGGCGTGGGCGATCTGCCGTGCCGTGACAGGCGAGCACGACCCCGACACGACGGCGATCCGTTCCATCGCCGGAAGGGCCATGGCCGGCGGGGCCTCGGGAATGAGGCCAGCGGCGCGCCAGTGGGCGACGAGGGCATATTCGACGCCCTGCGATCCCGCGACGAAGCGCCCATTCGCGCGATGCCGCCAGATCATCTCGCCCGCGCGCGCGAGTGTCTCGTCGTCCAGCACGTCGATGGCGACCACCGGCGCATCGTCGCCCGCCAGCATCGCGCGACGCGCCTCTCCCTCGCCGCGCTTGAGGGCGGCCATGTCGATGAGGCCGATGCGGCGCTCGGTCTGGCGGGCAAGGTGCCGGGTCACGTCAGCCTCGTCCATGGGCGTGACCGGGTGGCTCGCCATGACCGGGTGGCGGTCCAGTCGGAAGGCGGTGCCGCCGATGCCGGCGAACAGGTTGCCGAAGGCCTGGTAGCGCGCCAGGGCCGGGGCGCCGATCACCAGCGGAATCCAGCGCGCGGGGAAGGCCGCGGCGCCGATGTCGACGGCACGGCCGATGGAGCCGACATGCGGAGCGGAATCGAAGGTCGAGCAGACCTTGTAGTGGACCAGCGGCGCGCCGAGCCGGGCGAGGGCCGCGTAGATCGGTGGCAGCGCGGCGTTCATCCAGTCCGGCGAGCGCGAGCGGGCGATGCCGGCAATGCCGATGCAGCGCCGGTCGGCGAAGCGGGCGAGCCGCCGCGGCGTCGGCACGTCGAGGAACATGACGGAGCTCAGCCCGGCGAAGGCCATCACCTCCATGGCGGCGGTCGAGCCGGTGAAGTCGTCGCCATAGAACGCGAGGAGGGGCCCCGGCGGCAGGGTGGTCACGCGAACCGCCCCAGCGCTGCCGCGAGCGCCGGGCGCTCGGCTGCCGCCACCTCCAGCGGCTGGCCCGCGATCGCCGCATCCCATGCCTCACGCAGCGCCGAGACGCCGGCCGCCGGGCCGTCCGGATGGGCAAGAATGCCGCCACCGGCCGCGAAGATAAGGTCGGTGGTTCCGAGTGCGGCGTAGGTGCCCGCCGCCTGCCGCACCGTCTGGCCCGACGAGAAAACCGGCATGACCGTGTCGGCGCGGTGCGGGAACAGGGGCGTCAGGCAGGCCCGCGCCGACTCGATGACACTCTCGTCCGGCTCGCTGAACTT
The DNA here is from genome assembly GCA_964587395.1 of uncultured Hyphomicrobiales bacterium. GTDB lineage: Bacteria > Pseudomonadota > Alphaproteobacteria > Rhizobiales > Phreatobacteraceae > Phreatobacter. Next base: position 110,948 of record CAZPMD010000002.1, on the reverse strand, counting down.
GTTGGCGAGGCCGTTGACGTGCAGGTGGTCGGCGCCGGCAAGGCGCCACAGCTTGTGCCAGGCGCGGTAGTCCCAGCCGAGGCCCGGCGCGCGCGACAGGTAGCCCCAGCCGTTACGGTGGCCGTGGATGGGCAGTTGCGTGAAACGGCCGAGTTCGATCATGCCGGTCAGCCCGACCGAGTTGAGGCTCGCCATCACGCAGGTGCCGCCCGCCGCGAGCACATGGTCGTGGCGACGCTTCATCTGGTCGAGATCGCCGGTGATGTTGAAGGCGATCATGGCCTGGCGCCCCCGCCGGTCTGCCTCCGCCTTCACCACCCGCATGACGGCATCGACGCGCGCCTCGAAGGGGCAGAGCGGTCCGTCGGATTGCAGCTCGTCGTCCTTGATGAAATCGATGCCGGCCTGGACGAGCGTCGCCACCAGGTCGGCCGTCTCCTGTGGGCCGAATCCGACGCTTGGCTTGATGATGGTGCCGATCAACGGGCCGGTCTCGACGCCCGCGAGCCTTCGCGTGCCCGTGACGCCGAAGCGCGGGCCGCCATAGGCCGCGGCGAAGGCGGCGGGCAGGCGGATGTCGAGGAGGCGCAGGCCGCTGACCTGCCGGAGCTCGAAGAGATTGCCAGCCACCGTTGCAACGAGATTGGGTAGCGAGGGGCCGAGCGTCTCCAGCGGCCAGGACAGCGTCACGCGAGCGCGGCGATAGTCCCCGGGAATGGGGAAGGCCTGTGGCGTTGCCGATGGCAGGCTGGGGGCGTCGGCGCGGTCGAGCAACTCCATCGCCTCGACACGGGCGGCCGCCCGCTCGGTCAGTTCCGGTGTCTCGCCGGGCACCGCCACAAAGGTACCGCTCGACTGCTCCCCGGCCATGACCTCGGCCGTGCGCCGCGGATCGCCCGGGGTCTCGAGCCAGTAGTCCGCCTCGATCCGTTCCACTGCCTTCACGCCGCGCTCCGTTCCGGTGCCGGGTCCGACAGGCTCCCGTCCACTAACTCATAAGGTCATCATACCAGATTGACAATTCTTGCCGGCCCATGGGAGATCGGCGTCGACGCGCCGGATTGTCGCGCGCCAACTCCGGAGCGGGATCGATGACGGCAGTCGCTTTGTTCGGCGCGGGCGGCAAGATGGGCATGCGCATCGGCCGGAACCTCGTGGCCTCGCCCCTGACCGTTCTGCCGGTCGAGGTCAGCGAGGCAGGCCGCGCGCGTTTCCTCGAGGCTCATGGCATCGCCTGCATCGCGCCGGAGGAGGCCATCGCGGCGGCGCAGGTGGTGGTGCTCGCCGTGCCCGACACGGTCATCGGCGCGGTCACCCGTGACCTCGTGCCGAAGCTGAAGGCCGGGACGATGGTGGTCATTCTCGATGCCGCGGCCCCGCATGCCGGGCATCTGCCCGAACGGGCCGACATCACCTATTTCGTGACCCATCCCTGCCACCCGCCGATCTTCAACGACGAGACCGAACCGGCAGCCCGTGCCGACCATTTCGGCGGCATCGCCGCGAAGCAGCACATCGTCAACGCCCTGATGCAGGGACCGGAGGAGCACTACGCCATCGGCGAGCAAGTCGCCCGCGCCATGTGGGCCCCGGTCATGCGTTCGCACCGCGTCACCGTGGAGCAGATGGCGATCCTCGAGCCGGGACTGTCCGAAACCGTCTGCGCGACGCTGCTGGACGCCATGCGCGAGGCCATGGAGGAGGCGATCGCCCGCGGCGTGCCCCGTGAGGCCGCCCGCGACTTCCTGCTCGGCCACATGAACATCCTGGCCGCCGTGACCTTCCAGGAGATCCAGGGCGTCTTCTCCGACGCCTGCAACAAGGCCATCGTCTACGGCAAGGAGACGATCCTGAAATCCGACTGGAAGCAGCTCTTCGAGCCCGAGGAGATCCTCGCCAGCGTCCGTCGCATCACCTGAGCCGCAGGCCACCGAAGGCGCGTCAGGGCGGCGACAGGTCCTGGCGGCCGGCCCGCGGGAGGGTCACGTCGCTCTCGTCCTTCAGCGCGACACCCGTCAGTTGGCGCTTCAAAGCCTCGCGCATCAGCCACGCCGCCTTGAAGGCAGCTTCCGCATAGCCGAGCCCGCCGCCGTGGATGTTCGAGATGCAGTTGCGCTCGCCGTCATGGCGGCCCGGTGCCGGCGCATAGGTGAGGTAGAGCCCGAGGCTGTCGGGCGAGGACAGGCCCGGCCGCTCGCCGATCAGCATGACCACCAGACGGGCTCGCAGCAATGCGCCGATCTCGTCGCCGAGCGCGACCCGGGCGCCGGAGGCCACCACGACCGGAGCAAGGGTCCAGCCGTGCGACGTCGCGTGGACGCGAAGGGCCTCTGTCATCGCGACGGCATGGGCATGCACCGCGCTGGAGGAGAGGCCATCGCCGACGACGAGCGCGAGGTCGACCGGCCCGGCGGACAGGGCGACCAGCCGGTCCCGGCTGGGAGCGTCGAGGCTGCGGCCAAGATCTGGACGCAGAAGGTAGGTCTGGCGGGTGTCGGCCTGGCTTTCCACGGCGATGGTCGGAAGCCCGAGTGCTGCGATCTCCGCTGCCATCCGCGTCGCGTCGAAGGGAGTGTGAACGGCATCGCGCGCGGTCGCGTGCGCGAGGGCGAAGCGCAGCGTCTCCGCCGTGGTGAGGGCGGAACCAGCGCGCCCGAGGCCGATGCGGGCGGGTGTCAGCGCCGCGAGCTGGCGCCAGATGTCGGCGCTCATGCCGCAAGTCCCGTCAGGGCGGCGAGGAGGGGAAGGCTGGCAGCCTGCGGCAGTACCCGTCCGTCCGGCCCGGTGATGCCTTGCGCCTGCAGCCAGCACTCGAACTCGGGCGCCCGCTTCAGGCCGAGTACGTCGCGGATGTAGAGCTGGTCGTGGAACGAGGTGGACTGGTAGTTGAGCATCACATCGTCCGCGCCCGGAACGCCCATGATGTAGGTGACGCCCGCGGCCCCCAGCAGCGTCAGGAGCGTATCCATGTCGTCCTGGTCGGCCTCGGCATGGTTGGTGTAGCAGACGTCGCAACCCAGCGGCAGGCCCATGAGCTTGCCGCAGAAATGGTCCTCCAGGCCGGCACGGATGATCTGCTTGCCGTCGTAGAGATATTCCGGGCCGATGAAGCCGACCACGGTGTTGACGAGCAGCGGCTCGAAGGCGCGGGCGACGGCATAGGCACGGGCCTCCAGCGTCTGCTGGTCGACTCCATGGTGGGCATTGGCCGACAGCGCCGAACCCTGGCCCGTCTCGAAATACATGACGTTGTCGCCGAGGGTGCCGCGCTTCAGCGACCGGCCGGCCTCCAGCCCCTCCTGCAGCACGGCGAGATCGATGCCGAATGACGTGTTGGCGGCCTCGGTGCCCGCGATGGACTGGAAGACCAGATCAACGGGGGCGCCGCGCTCGACCAGCTGGATCGATGAGGTGACGTGGGTGAGGACGCAGCCCTGGGTCGGGATGTCGAAACGGGTGATGAGTTCGTCGAGGAGCTTCAGCAGGTCACCGAGCACCGGCAGGTTGTCGGAGGCCGGGTTGATGCCGATGGTGGCATCACCCGCGCCATTCAGGAGACCATCGGCGATGGATGCGGCGATGCCGCGCGCATCATCGGTCGGGTGATTGGGTTGCAGCCGCACGGCCATGGTGCCCGGCAGACCGATCGTGTTGCGGAAGCGGGTGACGACGGAACACTTGCGCGCGACCGCGATCAGGTCCTGGTTGCGCATGACCTTGCTGACGGCGGCGGCCATCTCGGGCGTGATGCCCGGGGCGAGGGCCGCGAGGCGCCCGGTCGTCGCCGCGTCGGAGAGAAGCCAGTCGCGGAAGTCCCCGACCGTCATGTGACTGACGGCCGCGAAGGCCGCCGCGTCATGGCGGTCGATGACGAGGCGGGTCACCTCGTCCGATTCGTAGGGCACCAGGGCTTCAGAGAGAAAGAGCTTGAGAGGCTGGTCGGCGAGCGCCATGCGAGCGGCCACATTCTGCTCGGCGCTGGTCGCGGCGATACCGGCGAGCTGGTCGCCGGAGCGCAGCGGCGTCGCCTTGGCCATGAGGTCCTTCAGGTCGCGGAAGCGATAGGTCCGCTGGCCGATGGTCTGCCTGAAGGTCATTCCTGCGCCTGCTCCTGCGTCCGCGTGTGCCGGCCTCCCGGGCTCCTGCCGGCCCCCCGCGGAAAAGCCTCCGGCAGTCTGGGCCCCCACGCGCGCCGCGTCCATCGCCGGGATCGGTCGAAAGGCCTCTTGGGCTGAGGCCTGCCTCGCGGGAGAATGATCATGTCGACGCTGAAGCGGAGCAGGTGGATGAGCATGCAGGAGGCCCGATCGGCCGGAATGGCCACGGCGCGGGCCGACTTCGGACCGGTGACGGTCTTCTTCGGCGAGAAGAACGGCAAGTATCCCGACGCCAACCAGGTCATCGTGACGGGAAAGGATGTCAGGGCTGCGCTGGATGCCCCGCTTGTCGCCAACCGCATCGGAGCGCCCTTCGACGAGGCGGACCTGGTGGTCCTGACCCATGTGCACGAAGACCATATGGCCGGCCTCCACCGGTTGCCGGATGCGCCGGTGCATGTCCATTGCGAGGACCTCGCCGCCGCGCAGAGCTGGCAGGGCTATGCCGATGCCCTCGGCGTGAGTGAAGCCGTGAGGCCGGCGCTGCTCACGAAGCTGCAGCGTGAATTCCACTACGCGCCCCGGCCGGACGCGATCCCTTATGACGACGGCGCGGTCTGGGACCTCGGCGGCGTCTCGATGCGGGCCGTCCACATGCCGGGCCATACGGCCGGCCATTGCGCCCTGCTGATCGAGAAGGAGGGTATCGCCTTCATCGGCGACATCGATCTCAGCGGCTTCGGACCCTATTACGGCGATGCCACCTCGTCACTGGCGAGCTTCCGCCGGACCCTGAAGCAGCTCCCCGACCTTCCCGCGAGAGTCTGGATCACCGGGCACCATCGCGGCGTCTATACCGACCGGGCGAAGTTCCTTGCCGATCTCGCCGCCTACGAGGCGAAGCTCGAGGCCCGGTCGCAGCACCTGCTCGACCTGCTGGCCTCTCCGAAGTCACTCGAGGACCTGGTCGCCTGCCGGCTTCTCTATCCACCGGACCATGAGGAGCTGTGGGTGGAGGACGTCGAGCGACGGACCATCAGCCAGCATCTCGACGAACTGATCGAACAGGGCCGGGTGGTCGAAGCGGAAGGCATCTTCGCGCCGGTCCGCTAGCGCGGGACCGACCCTGTCGAACGGGTCGCTTGAGGCGCGGGCGGGAATGTGGGACATCGCTCCCGTGAGCAGTGCCCTCTCGGGAGGGTGAAACGGGAATGCGGTCAGGGCTTCCGGGTCCGATGCCGCAGCTGCCCCCGCAACTGTAGGCGACGAGCAGGCCTCGCGACACCACTGGCTTCTGGGCTGGGAAGGTTGGGGCCGGCATCGAGTCGCGAGCCAGGAGACCGGCTGCTCTGAACTGCTGCTGATGGACGCTGTCCGGCGGGGAGCACGGAGGGCGCGCTGGCGAGGCCGAATGCCGGGTCTCGACCATCAGGGCTGGCCCGTGGACGTCTGGCGCCGATCTGCCTGCCATGACGCTTGTCTTCCCATGACCAAGCCTACCGGACCCGTGATCGTCACGGTCTGCACCTCCTGCCGACAGGCGGGCATTGAACGCGCCGGTGCGCCCGGCCGCCGGCTCTTCGACGCGCTCGCCGGAGCCGCCGGTGACGATGTCATT
>CAZPMD010000002.1:87327-105223 GCA_964587395.1 uncultured Hyphomicrobiales bacterium | reverse complement strand
CACCGATGCGCCAGGTCGTCGGTTGTTCGACGCGGTCAAGGCGGCCGCCGCCGCGGATGTGGTCGTCCGACCCACCCAGTGCCTGAGCGTCTGCAAGCGCATCTGTACCGTCTCGCTCTCCGCCGAGGGCGGCTACACCTATCTCTTCGGCGACCTCGACCCGGATCGTGACGCGCCGGCCATCGTCGCCATGGCGGAAGCCTGTGCGCTCGCCGATTTCGGCTTCGTGCCCTGGAAGGAGCGGCCGGAGGCCCTGAGAAGCGGCATCATCGCTCGCGTGCCGCCGCCGAACTGGTCGCCCGACGATGGCGGAGCACCGGCATGAGCGATGCGCTGCTCTCCACACTGGTTCTCGGTGGCGCCCGTTCGGGGAAATCGGCCCTTGCCGAGCACCTCGTGGTCGCCTCGGGCCTTGTCCCGGTCTATTGCGCGACGGCCGAGGCCCGCGATGCCGAGATGCAGGACCGCATCGCCCGTCACCGCGCCGACCGCGCGGCAGCAGGCTGGACGACGGTGGAGGAACCGCTCGACCTTTGCGGCGTGATCGACCGCGAGGCCGGAGCGGGCCGTGCCCTTCTCGTCGATTGTCTCACCCTCTGGCTGTCGAACGTCATGCTGCGCGGCGACGACGTCGCCGTGTGTCAGGCCGATCTCCTGGCTTCGCTCGGCAGGGCGACCGGACCGGTTGTCTTCGTCTCCAACGAGATCGGCCTCGGGCTGGTGCCCGAGACGCCTCTCGGCCGCCGCTTCCGCGATGCCCAGGGCCGTCTCAATCAGGCGGTCGCGGCGGCATGCCCGCACGTCGTCTTCGTCGCTGCCGGCTTGCCGCTGGTGCTCAAGCAACCTTCCCAAGGGCTTTCCACGCCATGACGACTGTCAGTTCCGAAGAGGCGACCAACCTCCGCCATGCCGAGAAGATGAAGAAGCTCCAGGCGGCCAGGGCGAAGGTCATGGCGGCCAAGACCGGGGAAAAGGGGCTGATCATCGTCCACACCGGGCCGGGCAAGGGGAAGACCTCAGCGGCGCTCGGCATGGTGTTCCGCCACATCGGCCACGGCATCCCCGTCGCGGTGGTGCAGTTCACCAAGTCTCCCGACTACGTGACCGGCGAGGCCATCCTGCTGCGCCGGTTTCCCGAACTCTGCACGCTGGAGATCATGGGCGACGGCTTCACCTGGGACACCCAGGATCGCGCCGCGGACATCGCCTCGGCCCGGGCAGCCTGGGATCGATCGAAGGACCTGATCCGCGACGACCGCCACGGGCTCGCACTCCTCGACGAGCTCAACATCGTGCTGCGCTATGACTACCTGCCGATGGAGGAGATCGTCGACTTCCTCAGGGCCGAGAAGCCGCCCGGCAAGCATGTCGTCATCACCGGCCGCAACGCCAAGCCGGAGCTGATCGCGATCGCCGACCTCGTGACGGAGATGACGCTGGTGAAGCATCCGTTCCGGGCGGGCGTGAAGGCGCAGACGGGGATCGAGTTCTGATGAGGAGGCGAACCGCTGCCGTCATGCTGCAGGGAACGGGCTCCAACGTCGGCAAGTCGACCTTGGTCGCCGGCCTCGCGCGCGCACTGACGCGGCGGGGGCTGGCGGTCCGTCCCTTCAAGCCACAGAACATGTCGAACAATGCCGCCGTGACCGACGACGGCGGCGAGATCGGCCGCGCGCAGGCTCTGCAGGCGCGTGCGGCTGGCGTTGCGGCCTCGGTGCATATGAATCCCGTCCTGCTGAAGCCCGAATCGGACACGGGCTCGCAGGTGATCGTGCAGGGACGCCGCGCCGGGAGTCTTGGGGCGGCAGCCTTCGGCACGCGCAAGGCGGACCTCATGCCGCGCGTGCTGGAGAGCTTCGCCCTGATGGAGGCCGAGGCGGACATCGTGCTGGTAGAAGGCGCGGGAAGCCCTGCCGAGACCAACCTGCGCGTCGGCGACATCGCCAACATGGGCTTTGCCATGGCGGCCGATGTTCCGGTTGTCCTCGTCGGCGACATCGACCGCGGCGGCGTCATCGCCAGCCTCGTCGGCACCCACGCCGTGATCGCGCCCGAGGAGCGGGCGCTGATCCGGGGCTTCGCCATCAACAAGTTTCGTGGCGACGTCGCGTTGTTCGATGCCGGCCTCGCCACCATCGCCGAGCGGACGGGCTGGCCGTCCCTCGGCGTCGTGCCCTGGTTCACGGACGCCCATCGCCTGCCGGCCGAGGATGCCCTGGACCTTGTCGACCGGAAAAGCGGCTCGGGGCGGCTGGTCATCGCCGTGCCGGTTCTCGCCCGCATCGCCAATTTCGACGATCTCGATCCACTCTCGCAGGAACCGGAGGTCGATCTGCGCCTCGTGGCGCCCGGTACGCCTCTCCCCGTTGAGGCCGACCTCGTCATCCTGCCCGGCTCGAAGGCCACCATCGCCGATCTCGCCTTCCTGCGTGCCCAGGGCTGGGACATCGACATCGCGGCGCATGTGCGCCGTGGCGGGCAGGTGTTCGGGCTCTGCGGCGGCTACCAGATGCTGGGCCGTTCGATCGCCGATCCCGAGGGCATCGAGGGGCATTGCCAGACGGTGGCGGGGCTCGGCCTCCTCGACGTGCACACGGTGATGACTGCGGCGAAGACGGTCCGTCCGGTCCAGGGCCGCCATATGGGCTCGTGCCAGCCGGTTTCGGGCTACGAGATCCATCTCGGCAGGACATCGGGGCCGGATTGCCTGCGCCCGCTGCTCGACATCGACGGGCAGATGGACGGCGCGGCATCGGCCGACGGCCGTGTCTCAGGCTGCTACGTCCACGGGCTCTTCGGCAGCGACGGCTTCCGCAAGGCCTTCCTCGCCGGCTTCGGCCGCAGCAGCGCACTGGCCTATGAGATGGGGGTCGAGGCGACGCTGGATGCGCTGGCCGACCATTGCGAGGCGCATCTCGACCTCGACCGGGTTCTCGCGATCGCACGCAGCCGCTGAGCCGCCTCAGCCCAGCGCCAGGGCGCAGACGAGGACGGCCACGCCGACCGCCACCGCGGCACCGATGAAGACGCGCAGCGCCCGGCGGATATCTGCCGGCCCAGCCTCGAGGCGACCTCCCGGATTCAGGTAGGGATCGTCGACCAGCCGCTGGCCGTAGCGGCGCGGGCCTGCCAGAGCCAGCCCGAGCGCGCCGGCCATGGCGGCTTCCGGCCAGCCGGCGTTCGGCGAACGGTGCAGCCGCGCGTCACGCAGCATGCTGCGCAGGGCCTCCCGGATCGAGCCGCCGGCGAGGGGGGTGGCGAGTGCGATGGCAACACCAGCGAGCCGCGCCGGCGCGAGGTTCACCAGATCGTCGAACCGGGCAGCCGCCCAACCGAAGTCGCGATGGCGCTCGGAGAGGTGCCCGATCATCGAATCCGCCGTGTTGATGGCCTTGTACGCGGCGAGACCCGGCAACCCCAGCAGGGCGAACCAGAAGGCCGGAGCGACCACCCCGTCGGAAAAATTCTCCGCTGCGGTCTCGATGGCGGCGCGGCAGACGCCAGCCTCGTCGAGGCTGTCGGGGTCGCGGCCGACGATGAGGGAGACCGCCCGTCGCGCTGCGGCGAGGCCGCCCGTGTCGAAGGCTGCGGCGACCGCCGCCACGTGCCGGTAGAGGCTGTTCTGGGCGATCAGGATCGAGGCTGTGAGGCCGATGGTGGCCACATGACCGGGCAGCTGTCGCAGCGCCGCCTCGATCGCCGCACCAGCAAGGGCGGCCACGGCGACGACGACGACCAGTGCGAGAATACCAAGGAGTCTGCGCAGTTTGCCTGGCCATGCGGCCCGGTTGAGCCGGCGATCCAGCGCGCCGATCAGCGTCCCGATCCAGACGACGGGGTGCGGCAGGCGGCGCCAAAACCGGTCCGGGTCGCCGATCACGGCATCGGCGATCAGGGCCACCGCGAGGATCAGGAAAGTGTCACCGTGGATCAGCACGGCGGGGCCCGAGCGCCGAAAGCTGCGCGGCGAGGTTGTCGATGGCCTCGACCAGCATGGGCCCGCCGCAGACCGTCAGCGATTCAGGCATCAGGATGCGGCGTTCCGGCGGAAACAGCGCGACGATGGCCGGATGCAGCAGCATCGCCCGTCCCTGGTCCTCGGCCCGGTCGTCCTCGCGGCCGACGAGAATGGCGTCGGGTCTGAGCCGCACGATCTCCTCCAGGGACATGAAGCCGCCGGAGCGGCGTCCGGCCTCGCCGGCGGCGTTGATCAGGCCGGCCGTGGCCAGAAGATCGGTCAGGACGCTGTCCTGGCCCGAGACCCAGCCGCGCCGCGCCAGCGGCAGGACCCGCAACGGCTGGCCACGTGCGGCGATCCTGAGCCGGTCCATGGCCGCGTCGAGTTCGCCGGCCCGCTGCCGTCCGCGCTCCTCGGCGCCGACGAGGGCCGCCATCCGCAGGATCTGGGCCTTGGACTCCGCGACGCTGCGCACCACGCCGAATTCCTCCAGTCGCATGCGGCGGGCGCGGATGAACTCGCGTGTCTCCCGCCGCGTGAAGGTGCCGGCGACCACCAGGTCTGGCTTCAGCACGAGGATCTCCTCCGCCGTGCCCGAGAGGACAGGGAAATCGGCCGCCTTGGCGGCGATCCACGATCGCGCCGCATCCCGCGCGAAGGGGCTCAGGCCGACGATCTGCTCAGGCTTTGCGAGGTCGACCAGCAACTGGTCGGTGCACATGTTGATGGAGGCGACGCGTGGATGCGACTGCGCGGACACCGGCAGGGCCATTGCGGTGAGGCCTGCCACGACGGCCAGCATCTGGCCAACCCGGCTGAGCCATGGCAGGGACGGGCCATGCAGCACGGTGGCGATCTGACGATGGCGATGGCGGTCCACGGCGGGACCCGCGACATGTGGCTCGATCTCTCGACGGGTATCAACCCTTTCGCCTGGCCGGTGCCCGGGAACCTGCCGCCCGAAGTCTGGACCAGCCTGCCGACGCAGGGCGCCCGCGATCGCCTGCTGGCCGCGGCCCGCAAGGCCTACGCCGTGCCGGAGGATGTGGCGATCGTCGCCGCACCGGGGACCCAGAGCCTCATCCAGTGGCTGCCGTACCTCGCCCCCGGCGGCCCGGTCGCCATCGTGCAGCCGACCTATGCCGAGCACGCCCTCGCCTGGCGCCGCGCCGGGCATGCGGTGATCGGCAGCAGCCCGGCAGTGCCCTTGCCGGAAGCGGCCCGCCACTTGGTCATTGTCAATCCCAACAATCCCGACGGGTATCTGTTCGGCCATGACCGGCTGGTCCAACTGGCCGCCGACGTGGCGCGGCGCGGTGGCTGGCTGGTCATCGACGAATCCTTCATCGACGTGGTGCCGGAGGCCTCGGCCGTGACCCAGTGTCGGGAGCTGCCAGTCCTGATCCTGCGATCCTTCGGCAAGTTCTACGGTCTTGCCGGGCTGCGCCTGGGCTTTCTCATCGCTCATCCTGTCATCGCGGGGCGGGCCGGCGAGGCGCTCGGCCCGTGGAGTGTGGCAGGCCCGGCGCTGCAGATCGGCGCCGCCGCGCTGAGCGATGGCGATTTCGCCGGGACGATGCGACGGCGGCTCGCACGCGAGGCGGCCGAACTCGATTCGCTCCTCAGTGGGGCCGGGCTCGATGTCCTGGGCGGCACAGCGCTCTACCGGTTGGTGCGCCACCCCCTCGCGCGGCAACTCCACGAGCAGCTTGCCCGCCGTCACATCTGGGTGCGCAACTTCGATTGGGACGGTGGTCTGCTCAGATTCGGCCTGCCCCCGGGCGACATGGCGCGGCAGCGTCTCGCGGAGGCCCTCGCCGGTGGTCCCGCCGAGGCTCATGTGGGCGACCACGGCACGAGGACGGGCTGACCCTGGTGGTCGAACGACAGGGCTTCGACGCCATACACGTCCCGCAGCAGGGCAGGGGTCATCACTTCGTCTGGCGGTCCCAGCGCGGCGATGCGGCCATCGTCGATCACCATGACGAGGTCGGCCATGCGCGCCGCCAGACCGATGTCGTGCGTCACCGCGATCACCAGCCGCCCGCGGCGGGCTTCGGCACGCAGTGCCTCCATGATGCCGATCTGGTGACGAGGGTCGAGGGCGGCGGTTGGTTCGTCCGCCAACAGGACGCGGGCCTCCACCGCGAAGACCCGCGCCAGCATGACCCGCGCCCGTTCGCCGCCCGAGAGGGTGAGGATGTTGCGGTCAGCGAAAGGCAGGGCATCGGTGCGGGCCATCGCCTCGTCGACGATGGCGCTGTCCTGCTCGCCCATGCGCGAGGGGTCGCTGACGCCGTGGGGGTAGCGGCCGAGCGCCACGACATCGCGCGCGGTCAGCGGCCAGTGGACCGTGTGGCCCTGCGGCAGGTAGGCGACCCGGCGGGCCCGGTCGCGCGGCGCCATGCGTGCCGCGTCGGCCCCGTCGATGCTGAGGGTGCCGGTGGCCGGCGCCAGCCCCGCGAGAGCGCGCAGCAGGCTGGTCTTGCCGGCGCCGTTCGGCCCGACCAGTGCGACCATCTGGCCCGGCGGCAGGGAGAAGGACGCGTTGCGCACGACCACCTTGTCGCCATAGGCGACCGAGAGGCTGTCGGCCACGAGGCCCGGAATCGATGGCGTGGTCATGTCACGCCCCCCGCGAGGCTGCGGCGCTCCCGCACGATCAGGTAGAGGAAGAATGGTACGCCGATGATCGCCGTCAGCACGCCGACCTTGATGTTGGTGGTCGACGGGATGATCCGCACGGCGATGTCGGCGCTGAGCAGCAGCGCCGCGCCGGCGAGGCCGCTCGGCACGAGCAGCCGTGCCGGATCGTAGCCGACGAGCGGACGCATCAGGTGCGGCGCGACGAGGCCGATAAAGGCGATGGTGCCGGCGACCGCCACCGATCCGCCGACGCCGAGCGCCACGCCGGCGATGACCAGGAGGCGCAGCCGCGACACCCGCACCCCGAGGCTCTGCGCTGCCTCCTCGCCGAGGGTCAGGGCGCGGAAGGCCCCGCGCTGCAGGTAGAGCAGGACTGCTGCGGGCACGATGAAGGGCAGCGCCAGCGCCACGTGGCGCATGCTGCGGTCCTCGAGCGAGCCCAGCAGCCAGAAGGCGATCTCAAGGGCGGCGAAAGGGTTCGGCGCCAGGTTCATGGCGAGCGCCGTGCCGGCCCCCGCAAGGCTCGAGAGGGCAAGCCCCGACAGGATGAGCAGCAGAAGCCCGCTGTTGCGCCCGGCGATCGCCAGCAGCACGAAGACAGACAGGAAGGCGCCGGCAATGGCCGCGAGCGGCAGTCCGAGGGACAAGGTGTCATTGATGCCGAGCGAGATCGTCGCGACCGCCGCGAAGGCGGCCGATTGCGGTGCACCGAACAGCGAGGGCGTCGCCAGCGGATTGCGCAGAAGCCCCTGCATGGCGGCCCCGGACAGTCCGAGAATGCCGCCGATGGCGACGGCCAGGATCGTGCGGGGAAGCCTGATCTCCCTGACGATGGTGACGAAGGCCTCGTCGCCGCGACCGATGAGCGCCGCGAGCAGCTCCGGCAGCGACATCGTGACCGGACCGGCGGCGAGGGAGGCCGCGGCCAACCCCGCCACCAGCAGTGCCAGCAGCGGGATCAGCCAGGGCCGGCGCGCCTGCGCCGCCGTCGTTTCGGCTCCTGGCCTCACCATGTCGCCTTCAGGCCTCCATAGACGGAGCGGCCTGCCGTCCCGTAGTTGAAGACCTCCTCATAGCGCACATTGGTCAGGTTCTCGAACCGTGCATAGGCGTTCCAGGTCCGGTTGATCTGGTACGACGCATGCAGGTCGAAGCGCGCATAGGGATTGAGCCGCAGGGTCTCGCCGCTGCCGCTGAACCGCTGCGAGACCAGCGTCACCGACGGCTCGATGGTCCATTGGGGCGCCGGTGTGATGACGAGGCTGGCGCGCCCCACGTGCCGGGGGCGGCGGGCGAGCGTCAGGCCCGTCGTCTGATCGCGCGCCTGAAGGTGCGTGTAGCTCGTCTTCAGGCGCAGATATTGCGGCCAGATGTCGAAGGACGCTGCCACCTCGAGCCCGCGCGTCTCGGCGCGCGCGACGTTCAAATAGGTGCTCGCTGCGCTGTTGAACTCGATCAGGTTCGAGAAGCGGTTGGAGAAGGCGGTGATCGACAGCGTGCCGCGCCCGCCGAACAGCTCCTGATCGATGCCGGCGTCGAAACCGATGCTGGTTTCGGGGGCGAGGTTCGGGTTGCCGTAGACCGGCGAATAGAGCTGGAACAGCGTCGGCGCCTTGCCGCCGGTGCCGGCACTCGCCCTGAGCTTTGTGCCGGACTCGCTGATGCGGTAGGCGAGCGTTCCCCGCCAGGTCGCGAAACGGGCAACGCCCACCACGTCGTCGATCCGCCCGCCCAGCGACAGGTCGAGCCGCTCGCCCAGCGGCAACTGCCAGAGGGCGAAGATCGACTGCGTCGTCTGGCCGGCGCCGAGCGTCGGCGCGCGGGCGATCGGCGTCGGCAGGTAGCGCTCCGAGAAGGTCTCGGCGGTCTCCCTCTCGAGCCGTGCGCCGAAGGTCAGCCGTCCGGTTCCTCCCGCCCGCAGGTCGCCCTGGTACTCCGCGCCGGCCCGCTGCCCGTAGAATTCCGACAGGGTCGAGGTGGTCTGCGCCGGCGTCTGGTTCGTGCCGTAGCGCACCTCGCGGAAAATGCGCTCCGAACGGTTGGCGAAGGCCGTGAGCGAATGGGTGAGGGCCCCGCCGAAGGTTTCGAACGAGGCGCCTGCATAGGCCTGGAAGAAGCGGCGGAAGACGACGTTCGGGGTGTCGGGAAACCGCCCGGTTCCGCCGTCGAATTCCGCGCGCGTCGCCGTCGCCATCGTACCGATCTCAAGGCGGAATCCGGTACCGGGATCATAGCCTGCCCGTCCATAGGCGCCGAACCGGTCGAAGCCGTCGGCATCCAAGGTTGCCGTGAGCGCCGGATCGATCCGCGCGACGCGATGGCCGTAGCGCGAGAAGCCGTCGCTGCGGGTGAAGCTGCCGGCAGCCGCATAGCTCCACGGTCCGTTTCCGCCGTGCACGCCGCCCGTCAGGCTGGCGCTGCCGTAGCTGCCGCCCTCGACCTGCGCGAAGCCCTGCGGTGGCCCCATGCCGCGCCTGGTGATGATGTTGACGACGCCGCCCATCGCGTCAGAACCGTAGAGGGCGCTCTGCGGGCCGCGGAGTACCTCGATGCGGTCGATCAGCCCCGGGGCCAGCATCGCGACATCGAAGTCGCTGCCGGCGCCCGAGGGGTCGTTGACCCGAATTCCGTCGATGAGCACCAGTGTCTGGCCGGTGCTGCCGCCGCGCAGCCTGATGTTGGTGGTGGCTCCGGGGCCGCCGGTCTCGGTGATGTCGAGGCCAGGCACGCCCCTCAGCACGTCGACCAGCGACCCCGGATTGGTCCTCTGGATCTCCTCGGCGGACACGATGGCCACCGCGCTGCCGACCCGCTGCAGGGCAGCGGGCGATCGATTCGCCGTGACCGTCACCTCGATCACCGGCAGTTCGACCGGTGGTGGTGATGACGTCTGGGCGCGGATGGAATGGACAGGCGAAATGGCGCAAGTGGCCACGATGGCGCAGAGCGCCATCGGCAATAAACGAGACATGTTGACCCTCTCTGGCCCACCGCCAAAGCTGAGGTTGAAGGCATGCTCTCGGCCGGTCTCCTGGCTCGCGACCTGCCGGCTTCACCTTCCCGGTCCTTGGACCAGTGGCGATTCGAAGCCGTGTCGTCGCTTACAGTTGCGGGGGCAGCCGCGGCATTGGGCCCGAAGACCCGCACCGCATTCCCGTTTCACCCGTCCTGCGACGGGCACCCAGAGCACCCCGATGACAATCACACGCTGCCGGGCTTGGCAAGACGGGACGAGAGAAGGAGGCCGTCAGCCGATGGCTGCCTTCCACGGCGGGCCTTGACCGCGGGCGCCGCGATTCTTGGTGGTGTTCGCATCGGGCGATGGCATGAGCCGTGATGCAGCCCCATAGGGCCTGGGCCGCTTCGATCCGGCCGAGGCCCCCGTGCCGCCGGCGCGAATCCCGGATCGCCGGGCCGGGGAACCGCGACGGCGTCGAATTCTGACGACGGTGCATCGAGGCCTGCCGCTGACGGTCTCGACGTTGTCGCGGCGCTGGGTCATGGTCGACCGTCATTCCGAACGCCAGGAGACGCACCGTGAAGCTCACCGCGCCTCGTATGCTCAACGGCACCCGTGCCTCGAACGTCGAGCACTGCGCGACGGCCCTTGTACGGCTGGTTGTCGGACAGACCGCCTGTGCCGCGGTCAAGGCCTCCGTCGTCATGGTGGCGAGCGACTGAGATGGCACAGCGCGGCAAGGGTCGGATGGACAGGCGCATCGTCCTCGGCGGACTGGGGGCGAGCCTCGCCGTCCCGGCGCTCGCCCGGACGCCCTTCGTCATCGACGGCGCGGGCCGGCAGGTGCCGATTCCAGCGGGCGTCAGCCGCGTCTTCCCTGCCGGCCCCCCGGCAGCGATCATGCTCTACACGCTCGCGCCCGACCTGCTGATCGGCTGGCCGCGGGCGAACCGGCCCGACGAGCGGGAATTCCTGCTGCCGGAGGTGGGCTCGCGGCCGGAGGTCGGCCGCATCACCGGACGCGGCAATACGGCCAACCTCGAACTTGTGCTCGCCCTGAAGCCCGACCTGATCCTCGACGTCGGGTCGGTGCGACGGACCTTCACCGAACTCGCCGATCGGGTTCAGGGGCAGACCGGCATTGCCTATGCGCTACTCGACGGGCGGTTCGAGGCGACGGCCGGCAGCCTCATCACCCTCGGCCAGCTCACCGGGCGGGAGGAGCGGGCGCGCGGTCTCGCCGCCTGGTGCGAGGAGACGATGAAGACGCTCCTGTCGCGGATCGAAACCGTTCCGATGGAGCGTCGGCCGCTCGTCTACTACGCCCGCGGGCCACGCGGGCTGGAGACCGGTCTGGCGGGCTCCATCAATGTCGAGACGGTGGAATTCCTTGGCGCCGTGAACGTGGCCCGCGACGGCGCGGGCGGCGGACTGGCGCAGGTCTCGCTGGAGCAGGTCCTCGCCTGGAACCCCGAGGTGATCATCACCATCGACCAGGCCTTCGCGGCCAATGTCCGGTCCGATCCCGCCTGGCGCGGCGTCAGGGCCGTCGTCGACGGCCGCGTCCATCTCTCGCCCAAGCTGCCCTTCGGCTGGGTCGATTTTCCGCCCTCGGTCAACCGTATGGCTGGCCTGTGGTGGCTTGCCAGGATTCTCTATCCGGCGCTGGTGCCGGAGGACATCCGCTCCCTGACTCGCGACTTCTATGCCCTCTTCTACCATGTGACGCCGACCGAGGTGCAGATCGACCGCGTGCTGGCGGGCCGCGACTGACATGCAGCCCTTGCGATCCCTGAGCGGCGGCGCGGTGGCGGCTTCGGTCCTGGTTCTCGGGGTCGTCGTCGCCTTTGCCGTCGGCCGCTTTCCCGTGAGCCTGACCGACATCGCCATCGCCCTCTGGTCCCGGGCGACGGGCGCGCCCTCCGGTCTTTCACCCGCGGTCGAGGCGGTCATCTTCCAGATCCGCGGGCCGCGGGTGCTGGCGGCGCTGGCCTGCGGCGCGGCGCTGGCGGTGGCGGGGGCCGCCTTTCAGGGGCTGTTCCGCAATCCGCTCGTCTCGCCCGACATCCTCGGCGCCTCGTCCGGGGCAGCTCTCGGCGCCGTCCTCGCGATCCTGTTCTCCCTCGGCATCCTCGGCATCCAGGCGGCGGCCTTCGCCGGCGGCCTCGTCGCGGTCGCGGCGGTCTATGCGGTCGGTTCGACGATCCGCTCGGGCGACCCCATCCTCACCCTGGTCCTGACAGGGGTCGTCATGGGGTCCCTGCTGGGGGCCGGCGTCGGGCTCGTGAAGGTTCTCGCCGACCCCTACAATCAGTTGCCCGCCATGACCTTCTGGCTGCTGGGCTCCCTCTCGGCGACCGCCCCCGCGGACCTCCTGCCGCTCATCGCCCCGGTTATCGTGGGCGTGCTCGTGCTGCTGTCCCTCAGATGGCGGATGAACGCCCTGTCGCTACCCGAAGAGGAGGCGCGGGCCCTCGGCCTTCCGACCGGCGTCCTGCGCGTCGTCATCATTGCCGCGGCGACACTGACCACGGCGGCGAGTGTCGCGGCCGCCGGCATCATCGGATGGGTGGGGCTCGTCGTGCCGCATCTTGCCCGCTTCCTGGTCGGGCCGGACTTTGGCCGGCTCATTCCGGCCTCGGCGCTTCTCGGCGGCGGCTACCTCCTGCTGATCGACACGCTGGCGCGAACGCTCGGACCGGTCGAGATTCCCCTGGGTATCCTGACGGCCGTCATCGGAACGCCCTTCTTCATCTGGCTTCTCGGCTCCTCGCGCGGGGGCTGGTCGTGACCATTGCAGCGGCAGATCTCGCCTTCGGCTACCGCGGCCACCCGGTGGGCCGGGCCGTGACTCTCACAGTGCGGCCGGGCGAGGTGCTGGCCCTGCTCGGCCCCAATGGTGGCGGCAAGACCACGCTGCTGAAGACCCTCCTCGGTCTCCTGTCGCCGCAGGCAGGGAACGTGAGCCTCGACGGCCGGCCGCTCTCGGCTTTCTCCATTCCCGAGCGGGCGCGGCTCATCGGCTACGTACCGCAGAGCCATCACGGCACCTTCGCCTTCACGGCACGCGACGTGGTGCTGATGGGACGCACGGCCCACGGCGGGCTCTTCGCCCGGCCGACGCAGCGCGACCGCGAGGTGGCGGGCGCGATGCTGGAACGCCTTGGCATCGCGCATCTCGCGAACCGCCCGGTGACCATGATCTCCGGCGGCGAGCGGCAGCTTGTCCTCCTGGCACGGGCGCTGGCGCAGGAGCCCCGCTTCATCGTGCTCGACGAGCCGACGGCAAGCCTCGACTTCGGCAACCAGGGAAAGGTCATGCGGCAGATTCGTCAGTTGGCGGCCGATGGCCTTGGCGTTCTCTTCACGACCCATGATCCCAACCAGGCACTCGGCCACGCCGACCGGGTGGCGTTGCTGCGGGACGGTGGCGTGATGGCCGAAGGACCTGTCGAGGAAATCCTCAGCCGCGACCGGCTCGCAATGCTCTATGGCGCACCGGTGGACGTGGTGACCGAGCCCGGCGGGCGGACGGCCTTCCTGCCGGGCTGAGCGGGACGAGGTCCCGGTGGGCGGCTGACGTCGCGGTCTGGCGGCAGCGGGCCCTCGACAGCATCCGGCACGCGAGTGCCATCGCCATTGACGCGGCATCCCCGGGGGAAGACGTTCCTGCCTTCCTCAGTGTGCTGATCATTGCGGCCCCTTCCCATCCCGGCACCGCCGAGGGCGTCATGCCATCCATCTGGACGAAGGGTTATATTCTCTTGTAACTATCGAATGCGCGAGGCAGGTTCCCGATCCCGTTGGGGCCGCAGTTCATGAAATCGACCATCCTGCGCGCGCTGCGCGCGAGAGTCGGCTCCCGCAATCAGCGGCCATCAGTCTTTGAAACTGTCACTTGAGCCATTTCCGCTGAGATATGTCGCGCTTCGCCGCCGATCGATGCCGTGGTCCGGTGCCTCCTCAGCATCCGGCAGCGGGCAAGGTGGTCCTGCTGATACCGGGCACTGGTCGCGCGGATTTGCGGGCGAACGAACTCGATGGTTATATACGAGCTGATATTCCGGAAAGCGGGGGTTGCCCGGTGTTTTCGCCTCTTCGACGCTGGTTCCTGACTGGCCTCCTGGCAAGCGCTGTCGCCAGTCCGGCCCTTGCGCAGGAGAGCCGGCCGGTCGTCGTCTTCGCCGCCGCAAGCCTGCAGACGGCCCTCAATGCCGTCGCTGCGGAGTGGCAGAAGGAGACCGGCAAGCGGGTCACCTTCTCCTACGCCGCTTCCTCGGCGCTGGCACGACAGTTGGAGCAGGGGGCCCCGGCGGACCTCTTCGCATCCGCCGATCTCGACTGGATGGACTGGTCCCAGCAGCGCGAACTGATCAAGGTCGACACGCGCCTGACCTTGCTCGCCAACACCCTTGTCCTGATCGAGCCCGCGGACCGACCGGCGACGCAACTGACCATTGCGCCCGGCTTCCCGCTCGCGGCCGCGATCGGCGGCTCTCGCCTCGCCACGGGCAGTCCGCGGTCCGTCCCCGTCGGACGCTATGCGCAGGCTGCCCTCACCGCGCTCGGCGTCTGGAACGAGGTGCAGCCGCGTATCGCAGGAGCCGACAATGTCCGCGCAGCCCTCGGTCTGGTGTCGCGGGGGGAGGCCAGGTTCGGCATCGTCTATGCGACCGATGCGCGGACGGACCCGCGGGTCAGGGTCGTCGGCACCTTCCCGGCATCCAGCCATCCGCCCGTGCACTACCCTGTCGCGGTGACGGCCAACTCGACCCATCCCGACGCCGCAGCCTTCCTGGCCTACCTGACCTCCCCCTCGGCCGTGCAGATGTTCGAGAGCCAGGGATTCTCGATAGTGAGGTAAGACGGATCGGTCCGTCGCCAGGAGGGTGTCACAGTGGAGTGGATGCGTCTGTCGGCGGAGGAGTGGAACGCCATCCTGCTGAGCCTGCGGGTGGCGAGCGTCGCCACCATCGCCAGCCTGCCGCTCGGCATTCTCGTAGCCCTGATGCTGGCGCGCGCCCGGTTTCGCGGCAAGGCTCTGTTCGACGGCTTGGTCCACCTGCCGCTGGTGCTGCCTCCGGTCGTGACCGGCTATGTCCTCCTCGTGCTGTTCGGGCGGCGCGGCCCGATCGGCAGTTGGCTCGAGGCCCACCTCGGCATTGTCTTCTCGTTCCGCTGGACCGGCGCGGCGCTGGCCTGCGCGGTCATGGGCTTTCCCTTGATGGTGCGGGCCATCCGCCTCACGATCGAGGGTATCGACCAGCGACTGGAACAGGCCGCCGGGACGCTCGGCGCCTCTCCCGCCTGGGTCTTCCTCACGGTGACGCTGCCGCTCGCCCTGCCGGGCATTGTCGCCGGGGCGGTGCTGTGCTTTGCCAAGGCTCTCGGCGAGTTCGGAGCCACCATCACCTTCGTGTCGAACATCCCCGGCGAGACCCAGACCATCCCCGCGGCGATCTACAACTACACCCAGGTTCCCGATGGTGATGCCGGAGCCCTCCGCCTGTCGGTGGTCGCGGTGGCCATTGCGCTCGCCGCGCTGGTGGCGTCCGAATGGCTGGCACGGCGGAGTTCCGGCCGCGGGGCGCGCTTCGAATGATCAGCTTCTCCTGCCGCCTGACCCGGAAGGATTTCAGCTTCGACGCCAGCTTCGAGGCCGGCGGCGGCATCACCGCGCTCTTTGGCCCGTCGGGATGCGGCAAGACCACCGCAATCCGGCTGATGGCGGGGCTCGAAGCGCCCGATGACGGACGAATCGTCATTGGGGACACGACACTGGTGGATACGACCACAGGGCTCTTCGTGAAGCCGCACCGGCGACGGATCGGCCTCGTGTTCCAGGACGCGCTGCTGCTCCCGCACCTGTCCGTCAGGGCCAATCTCACCTACGGCCGGTGGTTCACTCCCCCCGACGAGCGGCGCATCGGCTTCGAGCCGGTCGTCGATGTCCTTGGCATCGGCCATCTGCTCGACCGTGCGCCTGCGACACTGTCGGGCGGTGAGCGCCAGCGGGTGGCCATCGGCCGCGCCCTCCTGACCAGCCCGCGCCTGCTGCTCATGGACGAGCCGCTGGCGTCGCTGGATGCCGACCGCAAGCTGGAGATCCTTCCCTTCGTCGAGCGCCTGCGCGACGAGTTCGCCATTCCGATCGTCTATGTCAGCCACGCGGTGGAGGAGGTGGTGCGTCTGGCCTCCCGGGTCATCCGGCTGGACCGGGGACGCGTCATGGCGGCGGGAACGCCAGCCAAGGTCCTCGCGACAGCCTCGTCCGCCCGCACGGCGGAGCGCTTCGAGGCCGTGTCGATTCTCACCGCTTCCGTGAAGGAATGCCTGCCGGCCTACGACGTCACCCTGCTGTCTCACCCCGCTGGCGACATCGTTGTGCCTGGGATCATCCGTTCATCGGGTGACGTTCGGATCATTCTCAGGGCGACGAACGTCACCCTGGCGGTCGGCAGGCCGGACCGGGTCAGCGTCCGCACCGTGCTTTCCGGAAAGGTGGCGCGGATCGACACCGACGGCAGCTCCTCCGCGCTGGTGTCGCTCGCCTTGCCGTCCGGCGAGATTCTGCAGGCCCTGGTCACCAGGCTCGCCGTGGACGATCTGCGTCTTGCGGTCGGCACGCAGGTGAGCGCGCTGGTCAAGTCCGTGTCCATCGACGAGCGCAGCCTTCCGGGGCCCCGTCCCGGCGAGGCTCACCCGGCGTGATCATTGCCGTCGATCAGGTCGCTCTCGAAGGGTGCGAACTCCTCGCGAATAGCGGCCCGGGCGCGCTCCTCCACGCGGCGGTAGGCGGATACGAGCGCCCGTCCGAAATCCGTCAGCCGCGCACCGCCGCCATGGGCGCCTCCTGCGGAGGCCTGCACCACCGGTCGGCGAAACAGGCGGTTCACCTCGTCGACCAGAAGCCAGCAGCGCCGATAGCTCATGCCGAGCTCCCGGCCGGCGGCCGAAATGGAGCCGGTGCGGCCGATGGCGTCCAGAAGGTCAGCCTTGCCGGGGCCGATCCTGATGTCGTTGTCGAAGACGATGCGAAGGCGCAGCTGCGCCCGGGAGACCGGGCCGTCGGAGCCGGCTGCGGATGGCTCCGCCACAAGGGCTGTTCTGGACCGGGATCTGCTCATGCCCTTCGGATGCCGCGCGATCAGACTGAGGACAGCGAGGACTATAGCCATGTGGACCTTGCCCGCTACCGAAATCGAGGGCTCCTTGCCGAGGATGCGCGAGCCTGCGACCTCAACAGTGAGGCGCTCGGCACCGGCGACCGGGCGGTCTGGCCGAACGACGTGCAACTGGCCCTTGGGGCGTGGCCGTGCAGTGGGACCAGACACGACCGGGAGAGATCGAGGCCTCGCTGCCGGATCGGACGGACGCCCGACAGGTCTTCATCGGTGTCATCCGCACGCCCTTGAAGACGCGCAGCGACTGCCCCCGGCGGGGCTCGCCTGATGGACCCTTGTGCCGTGGCGAGATCGCCGATCCCGGGAAGCCTGCACTGAGGGGTCCGGAGGGGCACGACTGGATCGATGTGCTCTACTGGATGCATCCCGCAGGTCGAGACCTGCTGCTGCAGACCCCGCGCTCGCATGCGAGACGGTCGCTACCTTCGCCCTCCGCTCGCCCGTCGCGGTGGCGCAAGACCCGCGCGTGGTCCGCGATCCCGCCGTATGTGCCTCCGCGGGCGATGGTGATACCCCAATGATCGAGCGGCAACCTCGCCGCGTGAGCGCCAAGACTTCTGGAGTCCAGGCGGAGAATGTTGCCGAACAGCGCGGCGGAAGTGCCCGATCATGCCGGGCCGCACGGGCAGGAACACGGGTGAATGCTGAGCTATCGCCCGGAGTAGGCCCGAAGCGGTTGTCGGTCGCTTCATCATACCGGTCGGCGAGCCACGCACACGTCGCCTGTCTGTTGCTCTGACGTCGGGTGCGGCTGAGGCCTGCATGTGCATCGATCCATGTCCGCCTTGCGCCGCCGCTGTGGACATCGGGTCTCCGCCGGCGAGCCGACATTGGGCTACGACGCGTCATGAAGGGCGACGATCCCCGCCATGTGCGAATGACCGGCGGTGCCAGCTG
This sequence comes from uncultured Hyphomicrobiales bacterium, assembly GCA_964587395.1. Taxonomy (GTDB): domain Bacteria; phylum Pseudomonadota; class Alphaproteobacteria; order Rhizobiales; family Phreatobacteraceae; genus Phreatobacter. The sequence continues at coordinate 87,579 of CAZPMD010000002.1, read as the reverse complement.
CCCGCCGCATGAAGTCATCTGCCGCATCGTGAATGGATTCATGGATTGAAATGCCGCTCAGTCCACCGCGTTCGCGCTGGGCGACGAAAAAGAGGTCGTGCTCGGCATCGCCGATGACGAACGCGATGTCCGGGTCCCCGGCGACCCCCGGCAGATCCGGCGCGCATAGGACGAAGGCGCTGTCGAACACTTCGTAGGCGACGGGAGCTCCGACCTCGCGCAACAGAGCCTCGATACGGCGGGAGGTCTCGG
>CAZPMD010000002.1:76294-87317 GCA_964587395.1 uncultured Hyphomicrobiales bacterium | reverse complement strand
TTGACGAGGCGCGCGAGCCGCACGCGGCTACTGTTGGAAATGCCTGTCCAACGGTTGGTGACGGTGAGGGGAGGCATGGGGCGATCCTGTTCGGCCTTCGGTCCGGAGAACGGGCAGTCGGCTCGGAGCCGGCCGGTTGTCTAGCATGGCGGCCGAAAGGACTGCGCGGTCGCGTGCGAGGGGGCCGGCGCGGGCGTCACAAGCCCTCGCGTAAAGGTCCTCGCCCGATAGCCCGTGGCCGCAGCGGCGCAACTGAGGCTGCGGTGTTCCTCGGCGAGCTCGAAGCCCCGGCCGTTCCACCCCCAGAGCCGCTGGATGAGGCATGTCCCGTCCTGCAGGGCCAGGGGCGAGGCGCGCCAGAGTTCACGGACGCGTCCTGTTTCCGGATCGAAGTCCGGCATCGCAATCATGCCCGGCCGTCCTGTAGGCCTTTCGGGCGTGGAACCCGGAAAGGCAACCGGCGCGGCCGTGCCGTCTTCTCTCTCGATGACGAACAGGGCACGGGCCTCGCCATCCTGCGCGTTGCAGGGCGTCACCCACAGGGTGCGATCCGCGCGCTGATCGTCGCCCAGCAGCCGGTAGCCCGTCGAGGCGTCGGGACCGGGCTCACCGCATGCCTCGCGCCAGAGCCTCAGGGTCGCAGCGGAGGGCGCCGGGGTGGGCGTCAGTTTCGGCAGGGACGCGGTGACGAGCGGAGGCGGTTGCCGGTGTCCGGCCCTGACCGGTGGAGCCGCATCGCCGCCGCCGCGCAGCGCGCCTGTCGTTACCGTGCGGGCCTGGGCCCTGTCCATGACGGACAACACCCGATCAATACCGTGAACCGTCAGACGCTCCAGTGTGGCCCCGCCGCGGGTGACGATCTGCAGCTGCGCATCGTCCGTCAGACCGGCGAGGAGCGTCTCGACGTGAGGCTGCGGTACTTCCCAATGGTCGGTTCCGCGATGTTGCATCACGATGTCGGGCGCGGGTCCGGTCGGTCCCACGATCCGTAGCAGCCTGTCCCCTTGCCGGGGTGTATGGTTCGGCGACGGATGCTCCCGCAACGTGACGAAGAGCTGCACACTGGCATCGGCGGCCGGTCGCCTGTGGATGCAGAGACGGGACATGCCGACGGACGATGGACGGGCCACCCGCAGTTGCGACAACTGTGACCTGTTCACTGCCGAACATGTCGCCGTGTTGTCGCATGAGACGACCCACTCCCCGATCTCCTCTAGGGCGAAGCTCAGGGCACTCCCGTGGCCGAGCATCAGCGCGGCGCCGGCGAGGCCGATCGGCAGAAGCAAGCGTCGAGGGCGCCGCTGGAAGATGAATCTGCGCAGTGGTTTCCGCATGGAAGCTCTTCTGGGTCGTCGTCGGTGCCGGACCGATCCGACGGCAGCGAACAGCCGCCAGACGTCGTTCCGCAAATGCCCGGCTACTGGGGTGCCGCAGCCGCACCCCCGTCCATCTCGCGGCGGCGCTTCCGGTACCCGAGCAGGAGCCCGACCGCCATCGCCAGGGTTCCGGCACCCGTGAGGGCCATGCCGTCGACATGGTACTGACGGAGGTTCAGGTTGCGGCGCTCCAGGCTGCTTGCGTAGGTCAGAACCTCGCGGCTGCCGCTGCTCAGGACGTAGACGTCCTGCTCAGAATCGAACTCCGCCCTGACCTGGCGGCCGATCAGCGACCGCACGTCCGATTCCGCGATCTCGATCGCCGGAACCCTGAGCTTGATGTCGGGAGCACCCGACCGGGTTCTCAACGTCATCTCGTAATAGGACGTCGTCGTCCCCGAACGCCGGCTTCTGCGTGTTACCCGCGAGGCCTCGCCGATCGTGCCCTCGACGACCTGAAGGCTGCTCCGCGCGGGGGGGCCCCAGACGGAGCCGTAGACCACCATGCCAAGGCCCACCACGACGGCGAGGGCTGCGAGCATCACGATCCAGGAATTGCGTGCGATGTGGATGAGTTCTTGCACCGTTGGTCCCTTCTTCCCTTGCCGGGTTTCACCAGGTCGGGCCGCGCTTCTCACGGACGAAGCACGTGCGAGCGACCCGATGCATTGCTAGGCGAGCGGGCATGCGCAGGGTGTGCGCTGACGCACAGGGCGCATCATCGCGGTGTCCTAGGTGTCACGGCATGAGATCCGGTCGTCTGGAAGGATTCCGACGTGGGTTCCAAGCGTACGCGTGAAGAAGCGGAGTTCCCGGCCCCCACACCCACAGCGTTGTCGGTGGGGATGGGTCAGGCGTTGCAATGGTCCGGGTTTAACCCGCAGGGCCTCGTCACCACGACGTCCGGGCCCTTTCCCTCGCGGGCGAACGAGCAGGGTTTCGTCCGGCTGGACCTTGCCACCTACAACGCCGCCTCCGTCACGACACTGGAATCGGAGGCCGACCTCGTCCGCTTCGTCGACCAGCAGGCGCTGAATGCCTGGGGATATGACCTCAATCAGGCGAACCACGCTCACCAGACGGCTGCCATCAACGAGTTGCGTTTCGTAATCTCGCGGGATGGCCAGGCCATCGGCACCGAACTGAAATGGCTCGGCTATGATCTGCAGGACGGCAGCTGGGTGCACCTCGATCGCCAATGCATGGTCCCGGCGCTCGGCCCCGACTTCACCGCGCCCATCTATCCCTGCCTTGGCTGGGTGCTCCTGCCTGGCGCCGTCGACGAGTTCGGCGCGGCAGAACAACGCTTCGGCTTCTGCACGACCACGGTGCCCACCGGCGCCCTGGCCAACCATGCGACGCGCGCCTTCTCCTTCGTCTACGATCGGTATCCCCAGCGCAGCGTGATCCGGCGGCGGATCGTCACCCCTGTCGACCCTGCCGTGCCACCGGGCGGTGCGCGGACGCTCGTCGAAGGCGCTCTCGCGCTCACCTACGGCGACGCTTAGGTTCGGATCGGACCGGCCTCCACGCCGCCTGGTGTCTGTCTCTCTCTCTGCGTCGTCATGGCTCGCAGGGAATGGTCGTGAGCGACACCGGGTCGATGCAACGCAGCGGCGGCGGCCCATCATCCGGCCCGCGGCAGTAGCGGGTCTCGTCGATCCGCGCAGGCTGGCCGAGCACCGGCTCAGTCCTGACGGTCATCTCGAACCTGTTCGCCGACATTCTCAGGGTCTGGTGGACCGTGAACCTGCCGGGGAGCCGGTAGGTGGGGTCGGGGTGCTGGCAGGACAGGCGCAGCCGCCACTCGGGGAAGCGGCCGGAAGCAGAGACGATCCGGCATTCGCGGGCCGGTTCGTTTGACCCTCGAAACGGCAGCCACACGGTACGACGGTCATAGACCAGCAGAAACTCGTCGGGCGATCGGCAGGGCGACCCGCTCCCTGCCCATTGACCGCGAAAGTCCCGGCGTGCCGGGGGTGGCGCATCCGCGTGCGCCGACAAGGGAGTTCGAAAGCAGAGAATGGCCCCGAGGAGCAGCGCCTGGGCGGCAAACGTCATTGGACCGCGCTCTCGCCTGGTTCTCGACAAGGGTAGCTCCGCGTCAATGGCCACGCGTTACCTCGTTCCGCCGCTCGGTCATCGATCGCCTCAGCCTCGGCTCCCGCAGGTCGCGCAGCTCGTTGTCGACCGCCTCGAGGGCACGGTTCTCCCGGTCCCGCGCTGCGTCGCGGAGCCGGTCCAGACAGGCAGAGTGAGGAGGGCTGACCCGGCAGCGCAGGCGCAGCGCAATTCCCGGCGCTTCCGCCCCGGACGGTGAGGCAAGGAGCAGCACACCGATGCAGGCCGTGGCGATGGCCGGTGCGACACCTCGGTCTTGCCAGATCTTCATCCCGCTCCCGAATGCTGGCCGCCCTCCGGCCCTGCGGCGTGGATGGCTTCATCGAACGGCGGTGCAGGCCGCGTCGAACCGGACGATGCGGCATCGGTTGGATCGCGACTGTGTGCCATCGCACACCGCCGTCCTCGTCCGGTCCGCCCTGTCCGTTGTCTAGCGGCGGACCGGACGGGGAAAGGTGGCGACCTCGGACACGTCCCCGCCGACGAATGTCAGCCGAACGGTCACGCTCTCGACGGATGGGGCGAGGTCCAGGGACCGCTGCGCGTCAGCCGGCACGCTGAGCGGCTGGCCGGGGTCGCAGGGTGGAAGGAAAAAGACCTCTCTCGGCGTCTGGCCGTTGAAGCCGACTTCGACCTTGTCGATCGCGCAGCGGTAGCTCAGGAGAGCGGTGAAATAGACCCGATGGCTGTTCTGCCCGCTGCCGAAGGCGAGCCAGGACGGGGCGATCCCCTGTAGGATGTCTCTCGTGCCCCGCTGCAGGGCGGTACGGGGGTCGAAGGCGATGGTCGTGACCGGGGAGAAGACCCCCGCTGTGTCGATGTAGCGGATGGCGATCTCGGTCGGCGCCGTCTGGTGCGGGAACTCGATGCTCGCCCTGGGCATCGGCCGGCCAGTCCGGGGGTCGGCGACCTGGAGCAGGCCGGTGGAGCGGAATGGCCCGGCATGGCCGAGGCGGTATTCGATGCCGATTGCGGGTTCGGGCAGGGCAATGGTGCCGATCCATCCGGTGTTGCTGGGAGTGAAGGCCGCGGAGATCTGGTCACGTCCGTCGGCGAGGAGGCTTCTGAGCACGGCATCCCGGGTGCGGGCCAGGTCCATCCACTGCCCAAGAAGGGAGCGATCGAGGAAGAAGCTCGATAGCTTCCCCTCGCGGGCGACAGTCAGGAAACGGTCGAGAGCCGCCTGCTCGCGGCGCTTCTCGGCGAGCGTCTGGCCGTCCTGCCGCCCGTCGACGAGTTCGGCAGCGAGCAGGTAATGCGCGGGCGCAAAGTCGGGATGGGCTTCCGCAAAGGCCTCCAGCCGGCGCAGGCGCTCGGCTCGGTCGAACTGGAGGGCGTGCATCAGCCGTGCCGACGGGTTGTCCTGCCGGGCGAGCTCCGCGAGAGCCTCGCGGGCTGCCGTGCTGCCCTCCTGCGCCCGGACAAGCGAAGCAAGCCGGAAAGGAGGGTCGATGGCATCGGGGTGGAGCACCACGAGCGCCGCGTATTCCCGTCGCGCGGCGCCAAGCTCGCCCCGCCCCTCCAACTGGCGGGCATTGTGATAGCGCTCGGTCGCACTCACTGCGCGCGGCGCGACCCCGGCGGGGCTCGATACCTGATCCGACCCCCGTGCGGATGCCGCGTCCGCGACATCGGCCATGTTGCCGCTGCCACCCTGCGCGGGTCGTGCCGGGCCGCTCTGCGGCGTTGTCGCAGCCTCAGTGGCAGCGGGTTCCTTCGCTCGGATCAGCCAGTGGAGGCCGATGCCCCCGGCTGCGACCAGGATGCCGGACAGGATCCACGGCGCGATCGATCGTGGTGCCGAGGCTGACGGGCCCGCGGCCTGCGCCTCAGTGGGCGCCGATCGCCGACCTGCCGGCTTGTTCACCTCGATCTTGAAGGCGTGGACGGGGTAGGGAAGGTTCTTCACCTCCCTGTGGCCTAGGTCGAGCGAGGGCAGCGAGGTCTTGTTGGCGACGGCCTCCTGCACGCTGCGCGAGACGCAGATCGATCCCGGCTCCGCAAGCGACTGCAGCCGGGCGGCGATGTTGACCACGTCGCCGAGCAGGTCGCCGTCGCGTTCGACGGCATCGCCGATCGAGATCCCGATGCGGAAATGCATCTGCCGATGGGCAGGATAGGCGAGGTTTCGGGTGCGAAGGGATTCCTGGATGTCGATCGCGCAGCGCGTCGCCTCGACGGCACTGGGGAACTCGCACATCACGCTGTCGCCGGCGCTGTTGAACACGCGGCCGCCGGCCCGCACCACGAAGTCGTCGAAGACCATGCGATAGGCTTCGAGCCGAGAGAGCGTTTCCTCCTCGTCCTCCGCCATGATGCGGGTGTACTCGGCGATGTCCGCCGCCATGACGGCAGTGATCTTGCGCTTGAGGGGCTGTCTCATGGCTTCCATGCGCGACCGGACGCGGCTCTCACCGGCAATGGTGCTTCATCAGCGTATGGTCTTGCCAGTTTGTGGCCGGCTTTGGCAAAGATTGCTCCGCTGATGTTGCCTGGGTGTGCCGCCGACGATGGCTGGCCGCCTGGTCCTCGGGCGCCGGATGGAACGTGGAGCGGGCATGGCATCGATCACGCAGATCGCGTTCTTCCAGGACATCAGCGACCTCGATCTCGCCCGTTTCGAGCACCGTTGCCTCTGGAAGAAGGTGGACGAGGGGCAGACGATCATCGATTTCGACGATCCCTCCAGCGATGTCTACTTCCTCGTCTCGGGGGATGTGCGCATTCAGGTGCGGACGGCCGGCGGCCGCGAGTTCATCCTCGCGGACCTTCGGGAAGGCGAGTTCTTCGGCGAGCTTTCGGCCATCGACGGTGAGCCGCGATCGGCCAATGTGACGGCGTTGAACAGGGCGACCATCTGCATCGTCGGGGCCGCGCTGTTTCGCGAGATGCTGGCCTCCTCGACCATCATGTCGGGTCGCGTGATGCGGCTGCTCGCACGGCGCGTGCGCGAACTGAATGCCCGTCTGCTCGAACATGCGGTTCTCGATGTTCGCCACAACCTCTACGCCGAGCTCCTGCGGCTCTCGATCCTTCGCCCGCAAGCCCCGCCGGCACGGATCGTCTCCCCACCGCCCTATCATCACGTGCTGGCCGCCCGCATCGGATGCCGCCGCGAGCAGATCACCCGGGAATTGCGGGCCATGCAGCAGGACGGTCTCATGCAGAAGGCCCGCGGTGGCCTGATCCTGCCCGATCCAGACGCCATCCGGCAGAGGATCGGGCAGAAGATGCAGGAGACCGGGTAGCCCCTGGCGATGTGGAGCGGGCGCCGCCGCTGCGGAGGGTCTATCGGCAGGAGCAGGATCCGCCCGGCCGCATGTTGTTGTTGCGCGAGAAGTTCTCGGCATCCGAGCGGTAGCTGAAGCGGCGGATGGTGCAGTAGCTGGTACCGAAGGCGATCCTCAACTGAGCCTCGTCACGCGAGTCGATGTCGTATCGGCCGCTCTTGCAGATGACGGCATAGGCGCTGGCCGGCGTCACCGCCAGCATGGTCATCAGGGCGGCTCCAGCCAGGACGGGCAGGCGAATGCTTAGGGCCAGCGACATGTCTTCATCTCCTCGGGGCCGGTGCCGACCGGCGCGATGGGGGTGGACTGCGGTGAAGACGTTTACGCGACGGCCGTCGCGCATGTCTTCGGTCCGCGGGAGCGTGCCTCCTCGGCGAGTGCGGATCTCCCGACACGATGAGACGTCGAGTTGCTCGGCCTGCGCTGTGCGCTGGCGCACGCGTCGAGCGGCCCTTGCTCGTCATGAGGCATGACCAGGACACCTGCGTTTCGACACTCGCCCCAAGGGATAGGTCCGGCAACTCCACTCTCGGGCGTTCCAAGATCGGTCCCGGATCAACACGACCGAGGTCACTCCTTCAAGCCGGAGCAGAAGAGGGTTTCAGGTCGCGCCTCTTGTCGCCTTCAACGTCCCGCGTGGCGATCGGTTCGCCATCGGCAGCTCCCTCCTTTGCCACCTGCAAAGGCGTCAGTCGGGTATCGGCCCCACCTCGGTCGTTGGGCCAGGACAACCAGCATCACCGCAGGCGGACGCTCCCGAGGTCCGCTCAGGGCCAGCCGCGGGGGCTCGCGGCGAGATGCTTCGTTCGGCTGGAAGCCATGCGCATGTTGCCAAATGCTGCAGCTAGAGTATCGAACGGTGTCGGAGAGATAGACGGAAAGCCTGCATGAGCGCTGAATTCCCATCTGATGCGAGCCCCTGGCGCTTTGCCGTGGCGCCGATGATGGACTGGACAGACCGCCATTGCCGGGCGTTTCACCGCACCCTGACGCGCCATGCCCTGCTCTATACCGAAATGGTCACCGCCAATGCTGTGATCCATGGCGATCGCCAGCGCCTGCTCGGCTTCGATGCTGCCGAGCATCCCGTGGCGCTTCAACTGGGCGGGTGCGACGCAGCCGCGCTCGCCGATGCGGCCCGCATCGGCCGTGACTGCGGCTATGACGAGATCAATCTCAATTGCGGCTGCCCGTCGGATCGCGTCCAGGGCGGCAATTTCGGCGCCTGCCTCATGGCCGTTCCCGGCGAGGTTGCCCGCGCCGTCGAGGCGATGAAGCGCGCTGTCGACGTGCCGGTGACGGTCAAGTGCCGGATCGGCATCGATGATCAGGATCCGGAAGTGGCACTGGACAGCTTCGCCGATGCGGTCGTGGCGGCGGGTGCCGACGCCCTGATCGTCCACGCGCGCAAGGCCTGGCTGCAGGGCCTGTCGCCGCGCGAAAACCGGGAGATTCCGCCACTCGACTACGATCGGGTGTTTCGCCTCAAGGCGCGGTTCCCGCGTGTGCCCATCGCCATCAACGGCGGAATATCCGGCGTCAGCGCAGCGCTGGCGCTGCTCGAGCCGCGCGGCGGTGTCGCCCTCGATGGCGTCATGCTCGGGCGTGCCGCCTACCAGTCGCCCGCGCTGCTACGCGAGGTCGACCCCGCCTTCTTCGGTGCTGCGGCTCCCGTTGCGAGTGCGGCGGAAGCCCTCGAGGCCTTCATGCCCTATGTCGAACGCCAGCTGGGGGAGGGCGTCCGCCTCTCGGCGATGACGCGTCACGTACTCGGCCTGTTCCAGGCGGTTCCGGGAGCGCGGCAGTTCCGCCGCCATCTGTCGGTGGAGGCGGTGAAACCCGGCGCCGGTGTCGAGGTGCTGCGCGAGGCGCTGGCGATGGTCACGCGGCGGACGGCGGTCGTTGGCGAGATCGCGGCCTGAGCTGGCAGGCATCCGGAACGTCGAAGGGCGATGGCTGTGCCACCGCCCTCCAGAATGCCGCCGGGAGCGATCAGCGGCGCGTGCGGGTCTCGCAATAGTGGCCACGCAGCAGCTCGAAGCCGCAGAATCGGGCGTTGTCGCGGGCCTGCGCCGGCTGCGGGATGGTCGAGCCGGGAACGGTCGCATGGGTCACGGCCGGCGGATCGAAGCCGAGGCCGCCGCCGCCGCCGTCACCGGCGCTGCCGCCGCCGCCAGCGGTCTGCGCCATCGCGCCGGAGAGGGACGAGCCGACGGCGAGGGCGATCATGGCGGCCATGGACAGGGTCTTGAAGCGGGTCATGGTGGGTCTCCTTGAGGTTCAGGCTTGCGGTGAACCCGTCATCGGGTCCGGTGATCCTTGGTCGCGTGGTGACCGAAATTGGTTCGACGGGAACCGGGCCGTGGTGAACAAAATTTTGCTATTGCTGCACAACCTGGAGTTCACGGCGCCGAGGCGCCGCGATAGGGGGGCGTGATCAGCGTGCGGGGCTGTCGCAGAAGTGGCCGCGCAGCAGTTCGTAGCGGCAGGACTGCTGGCCGAGCTCCTGCTGGGCGGGGCGAGCCTGGGGCGTGCCGGGTAGGTTGATCGCCATCGTCGGGGCGTCGAAGCCGATCGAGCCGCCGGGGCCGCCGTCTCCCGAACTGCCGCCGCCGGCGACGGCCGCGAAGGCACCGCCCGACATCGCGGTGCCGGCAGCGACGGCGAGAAGGGCGGCCATGGTCAGGGTCTTGAAGCGGGTCATGGTGTGGGTCTCCTGAAGCTGTGAGAGCGGTCTGGTCGGCGCCTTGCTGGCGATCGTTGCCGTCCGCGTCGGGGGCTCTTGTCGTCCCTGCGCTTTGCAGTCCGAAGCCGTTCCGCTGCCGCCGCGTTTCGCTTGTGTCTGCCATGTTGCAGCAGATGTCCGATGCAAACCGGCCCGCGCAGGCCGGCCAAGCGTGCTCTGCTCTTGCCCCGCCGCGGGCCGCTGGCTTAAGTCGCCGCCTCTCCAGCCGTGCGGATGTTCCCCATGCTCTTCGGCGTTCCCTACGACCAGTTGGCCATCCTCGCCGTCGGCCTCCTCGGGGCCGGTGCCATCACGGGCATCCTGGCCGGCGTGTTCGGCGTCGGCGGCGGCGCGGTCATCGTGCCGGTGCTCTATGAGCTTTTCGGTGTCGTCGGGGTGCCGGTGGAGCTGCGCATGCCGCTGGCGGTCGGCACCTCGCTCGCCATCATCATCCCGACCTCGATCCGCTCGTTCCAGGCGCACAAGGCCAAGGGCGCGGTCGATATGGAGATCCTTCGCGCCTGGGCGGTGCCGGTGGTCGTCGGCGTCATCGTCGGCTCGTTCATCGCGCGCTATGCGCCGCCGGCGGTGTTCAAGGCCGTCTTCGTTTTCGTCGCCGGCCTGTCGGCCTGGCGGCTGCTCACCGGCAAGGAGCTCAACTTCGGCACCGGCATGCCCGGGCCTTCCGGCATGGTCGCCTCGGGCGGCGTCATCGGCGTGCTGTCGAGCCTGATGGGCATCGGCGGCGGCCAGCTCGGCAATCTCGTGATGATGGCCTATGGCCGCACCATCCACAACGCCGTCGCCACCTCGTCGGGCCTCGGCGTCCTCATCTCCATCCCCGGCGCGCTGGGCTACATCTATGCCGGCTGGCCCAAGGCGGCTGAGTATCCGGCGGTCGCCGCGATCCAGTTCCCCTTCGCTCTCGGCTATGTCTCGCTGATCGGCTTCCTGCTGTTCATCCCGACGTCGATGTGGACCGCACCGCTCGGCGCGCGCCTCGCCCACGCCCTGCCGAAGCGCAAGCTGGAGCTGTCGTTCGGCATCTTCCTGCTGATCGTCTGCCTGCGCTTCACCTGGGATCTCGTGACGCGCGGCCTCGGCTGAGGCTCAGCCCCGCGCCATCGCCTTCAGGCGCGCGCGTTCTGCCTTGCCCATGCCGGTGCGCGGGATCGCCTGAAGCATCAGGATGTGGCGGGGCGCGAGCAGTGCGTCGCGCTGCCGGCAATGGGCAATGACGGCCTCGGCGGTGATCGGCTGCCGCGGCACCACCGCGAGCCAGATCTCGTCGATGCCGCCAGCCCCCGGCAGGGCGAAGGCCGCCGCCTCGGCGATGGCCGGATGGCCGGCCACCAGGTCCTCGACCCGCTCGGGGGCGACCTTCAGTCCGCCCGCGTTGATGAGGTCGTCGGCCCGGCCGGCGATGACCAGCATGCCGTCCGTTGTGAAGGAGCCGAGGTCGCCGGGATAGAACCATTCGGGCGTCTGGTCGGGATAGAGTTCGCCGGGGG
>CAZPMD010000002.1:69293-76284 GCA_964587395.1 uncultured Hyphomicrobiales bacterium | reverse complement strand
GCCGCCGCCATCGACGGGAATGCGCACACGGCCCGTTTCGCCTGCCGGCAGCGGGCGGCCTTCATCGTCGACGATCTCCACCCGCGTCGGCGGCGCCACCAGCCCGACGCAGCCGGGCGCGACATCGATCATCGCGCCGGTGGCGAGCGCAATGCGCCCACCCTCGGTCGAACCGTAGATGACAATGATGTTGGGGCAGAGGCGCGTGCGGATCGCCTTGACGAGCGCGGGAGTGGCGAGCCCCCCGCCGGTCTTGACCAGTCGCAGCGAGGAACAGGACGCGGGGACCGTCTCGAGCGTCTCGATCAGCGCCGACAACTGGTGGGGCGATCCGATCACCGTGCCCATCTGGTAGAGGTCGATCATCCGCGCCGCCTCCTCCGCCGACTGGGCGAAGCCCAGCGTCCGCGCCGCGACCAGGATGCGCGTGGCCTGCACCAGTGCCCACAGCGACGAGAAGCCGATCATCAACAGGTCGCGTTCCGTTCCCGGCGCCGGCTGGTAGCGGTAGAGGTCGCTGATGCGGCGGTCGAACCCGCCGACGGTCAGCGGCACCAGCTTGTTCTGGCCCGTGGTGCCGGAGGTCAGCGCGATGATGCTCAGGCGGCCGGGGTCGGAAGCGCGGGGGTCCACCTGATAGGCCTCCGCGCCCGGCTGGAACCAGGCATCGTCCACGATGAGCATCCGCATGCCGACCGGCGCCGGGCCCGGCACGTCGCTCAGCACGGCGACGGCTCCGACCAGGGGGGCCCTCGGCACGCCGCCGGAGGGGATCGGCATGATGACCACGCCGAGCCGCATCAGGGCATAGGCGACGGCGATGAAGCGGGTGGGGTTGTCGATGGCCAGGACCACCGTGTCGCCGGGCCGGATGCCGCTGGCGAGGGCGCGCGCCGAGACCCAGTGGATCGCCTCGCCGAGCATGCCGAATGTCACCACCCGGTCCATCAGCATGATCGCGGGGCGCTTGGGGAAAAGCCGTCCGTGCAGCAGGATCACGTCGACGAAGGACATGGTGTCGCCTTGTAGCTCGCTCTGGTAGACGGGTCCTACGACAGATGCGTGGCGTCGACCAGCCACCAGGACGGAGTCAACATGGCTTACAGCGGATCGTCGGCAGGAGCCGGGCTGTCACGTCGCCTGATCCTCGGCGCTCCGGCGCTGCTGGCCCTGGCGACCCCCACGGCGCAGGCACAGGCGCCAGCGCTGCGACTGGTCGTGCCGTTCTCCGCCGGCACCAATGTCGACACGATGGCCCGCCGCTTCGCCGATGCCATCGCGCAGCTGGTCGGCGAGCGCCCCACAATCGTCAACCGCGACGGTGGCGGGGGAACGGTCGCCTTCGCCGAGCTCGCCCAGCGCGAGGCGGATGGCGCCACCTTCCTCTTCACGCCGGCCGGCCCGCTCGTGGTTCATCCGCATCTGGCGCGCGAGCCACGGCTCGACCCATCAGCCTTCCAGCCGGTGTGCCAGGTCTATGAGCAGGACCTCTTGCTCATCACCTCCCGCAAGCTTCCGGTGGAGAGCCTGGCGGAGTTGCTGGCGGAGGCGCGGCGGCGGCCCGGTGAACTGAAGTTCGGTCACTACGGGCCGGCCTCCGCCACACATATCGAGCTTCTCGCTTTCAGCCAGGCCACCGGAATCCGGGTCATCGAGGTTCCCTACCGGGCCCACGGGCAGCTGATGGCCGACCTTGCCAGCGGCGCGCTCGATGCGGCGCTGACGACGCCGGGCACCTTCGACCCCACCGTGCTGCGCCCGGTCGCCCTGGTAGCGGAGGAACCCCTCGCGCTCTATCCGGGCCTGCCGACCACCGCCTCCCACGGACACAGGCCGCGGGTGCGTGTCTTCGGCGGCCTGGTCGCCCGCAGCGGCACGCCTCCCGTGGTGATCGAACGCGTGGAAGCCGTTTTCCGCACCGCCTTCGACGATGCCACGTTTCAGGCGATGACGACGCGCATGGGTGTCAGGCCGCGCTATGCGGGTTCTCGGGTCTTCTCGGCCCGCGTAAGCGAAGAGCGCCTGCAGATGCAGGCGCTCCTGAAGTCGCTCGGACTGATCGGGTAGAAGCGGAGGATCGTCAGAACCGGTAGGACGCTCCGACGCGGGCCTGAAGCTGCGACGAACGCGTCGGGAAGGTGTAGCCGCCGACGGTCACATCCGTCGCACGCGTCGAGCCGAAGTCATAGTAGAGCGCCTCGAAGCGGACGGTCCAATTCCGGCTGACCATGTACTCGGCACCGGCACCGACCACGAAGCCAGCGCGCAGGCTATCCGACCGCGCATAGACAGTAGTTCCCGGCGCGGTGTCCCGTAACGTCACGGACGGGTTGCCGAAGGCGAGACCGCCCGTCACATACAGCAGCATGCGGTCCATGGCGACGCCGGCGCGAACGCGGAGGCTGCCGGCAAACTGTGCCTTGGCCTGGAGCGTCGTCCAGGCGACGACGGTAGACCCGCTGGCCGTGTTGTAGGTCAAGTCCGCCTCGACGCCGACGACCCCGGTGGGCGAGACCTGCCAATTGTAGCCGGCATAGAGACCGAGCGCGGCGCCGACCGGATTGCTGGAATAGACCGACCCTGCCGGTCCAACCACGAAGAGTCCTGGCGCAACCCCGTCCGTGAAACGGTTCATGGAGAAGCCGGCACCGACAAGGCCGCCGACATAGCCGCCAGCCCAACCACCGGCGGGCGCGGGCAGGCCCTGGGCCTGGGCGGCGCCTGCGGAGATCGCGAGGACGCAAACCGACGACAAGAACTGGGCGCGCAAAGACATGCAAATATTCCCTTCGGGAACTCCGATGGGAGAGGCATAGCAACGCAACTTCGTGTTGCAAAGGGGATGCGAACGAAGCAGATGACAAATCCGGCGGGTGCGTTGACTCTGCAACACCGCCCGATGCCCGGCCGGTGGTGGTGTTGCCGGGCGGTCAGGCCAGAGGAGGCGTCACTGTGAGGATCGATACCGTCAGCCGTAGATCCCGAGATCCTTCAGCGCGGCCCGGCCGATCTCCAGTCGCTTCGGTGCCATGGCCATCTGCGGCATGTCGATGTTCAGGGTGAAGGCGTGGACACGGCTGCCGCGCTCCACCCATCCGGTCCACCAGCCGATCGAGGTCTGGCCGCGCTGCACGTACCAGCCGGTCTTGGCGTAGAGCGTGGCTCCGTTGCGGCTTTCGATCCGGATGATGTCGTGCACGAGGCCCTGTGCCCGCGCCGAGGCCGGCAGGGCCTTGCGCGCCAGCCGCGCGTTGAACCGCGCCTCCTCGATGGCGCTGATCCTGAGCGGGCCGTCCAGCCAGAACCGGTCGACCACCGTGCCCGGATCGGCATTGCCATAGGCGAGCTTGCCGAGCCATTCCCGGTAGCGCGGCAGCCCGACCCGCCGGGCCACTTCCTGAAAGACGGGCACGTTGGAGATCGGCATGGCCTCGCGCAGCGACATGTCGCGCGCCCAGGCGGGGTTGCGGGTGCGTCCGCCGCCATAGGGCAGCACCTCGTCGGCATCGCCGACGGCGCCGGTTTCGAAGGCGATAAGGCTGTTGGGGATCTTGAAGGTGGAGGCCGGGACGAATCGCCGGGCGGCGCGGGCGGGGTCCGCCACCGTTGTCTCGCCGCTCGCAGCATCGACCAGGACGAAGGTGCCGGTGGCCCCGTGCTGGCGGAAGATTTCGAGCAGGTCGGGACGGCTCTGCGTTGCGGCGAGCGCAGGCGCGGTGGGCAGGACGACGGAGAGAGCAAGTGCGTCGCGGCGGGTGAGGGCAGGGGGCATGGGATGGGCTCCGGTCGGCGCAAGCCGCGACGCCTGGACGCCGATCACGGCGAGCCTTGGGCGGCTCCCGATGGGGATCGGGAGCCCGTCCGGGTCACCGCAGGATGATCCGCCCTTCGATCCGCGGCGCATAGGTCCCGAGCCGGCGCATGTGCGTCATCAGGTCGGAGGCGACGAGCTTGCCCTGCACGTCCTTGTCGGGCGCCCGCAGCCCCAGCATCGTGTAGCCGTCGCCGCCGCGCAACATGAAGTCGTTGGTGGCGACGGTGTAGACGCGGTCGTCGTCGAGCGGCTGGCCGCCGATCTGGATGGACACCACGCGGCTGCCCGGCGGCCGCTTCGGGTCGACCTCGGCCGTGACGTTCGAGACGTGCGGGAAGCGCCCTGCACGCTGTTCGACCTGGCTGACGCCGTTCTCGAGCGCCTGGCGGATGTCGGCGCCCGACACCTTGGCCACCACGGTCCGGTTGCCGAAGGGAAGCTCGCTCAGGGCGTCGCGGCGGGAGAACCGGTGGCCGGCCGGATAGATGCGGTTGCCGCGGATGGCGCCGGCATTGGTCAGGCCGATGTCGGCGCCGGTCGCCATCCGCATGGCGTCGGCGACGAGGTTGCCGATCGGCTGCTCGCCCGAGCGCACCGAGGCCGTGCGGCTGTCGAGTTCTCCGGTGACGGTGGCGATCACCACGTCCAGTTCGTCGGAGAGGATCGTCTCGTACTGCTGGATGCGCGCGGCCGTCTCCGGGTCCGGCGTGATCGACCGGCTGTCGTTCACCCGGAAGGACGGCGTGAAGGCCATCCGCGTCACGCCGTCGACGGTGACACGCGACAGCGTCAGGTCGATCGCCGTGACGTAGTAGCCTTCCTCCGAGCTCTCCACCATCACGGTGCGCCCGTCATAGGTGATGGCGAGGTCGTGGTCGTGCCCGGTCAGCAGCACGTCGACGAGGCGGGAACGGACGATCTCGTCGTCCTCCTTCCGGTCGGTATGGGTGCAGCAGACAATGAGATCGGCGCCCTCGCGCCGCAGTCGCGCCGATTCGCGTCGCACCGTATCCATGGTCGGCAGGAAGCGGATGTCGCCGGTGGAGGAGACCTCCGGCGTGTTCGGCAGCGCCACGCCGAAGACGCCGAGCTTGACGACGCCGAAATCGAAGATGCGACCATCCTCGTGGCCGGGCAGGACCGAACCATCCGCTGCGCGCATGTTGGCGGCGAACCAGGGGAAGCGCGATTCCTGACGACGCTTGAAGTAGGCCTCCGGGCCGAAGTCGAACTCGTGGTTGCCCGGGATGAACAGGTCGGGAGGAGCGATGTTGCAGAGCTCGACCGTGTGGGCGCCCTGGTCGAAGCCGGACATCAGCGAAGGGGAGAACATGTCGCCGGCGTGCACGTAGAGCAGCGGGGTGCCGCGTGCCCGCTCCACCTTGACGATGGCGTTCAGCCGGGCGAAGCCGCCGCGGCCGTTCTCCTCGCCCATCTTGTAGATGTCGTTGACGAGCAGGAGGGTGACCATGGCGGTGCCGGCCCTGGGCGTCTGAGCCCGGGCGGCGCCGGTACCGATGGCGGCAAGGCCCGCGCCCAGTCCGGCTGTCAGGGTGTCGCGGCGGGATATGCGGCTCATCGTGACCTCGTTTTCGCCCCGGACAATGCCGCTGCGTGACCTTCGCTGACAAGACCGTGCGTCAATTGCGCCCGCGCAGGACCATCCGACCGCCCCTGACCTCGTAGCTCTCCAGCCGGTCGAGGAAGGTGTGCCCGAGAAGGCTGGTCGTGAGTGCGCCCGGCCGCGCGACGAGGGCGCGAACGTTGCGCTCCACGATGGGTCCGACAGCGACGGCCTCGACAGTGGCAGCCGCTGTCAGCGATTGGCCGTTGGCGGTCTGGACCGGCACACTGAACGACAGTTCGTCGACACGGATACCGGCGCGACGCGCATCGCCATCCGTCAGCACGAGAGCGGAGGCGCCGGTATCGACGAGCATGGGCGTCGCCCGCGCGCCGTTCAGGGCGACGCGCACCACATAGGTTCCGCCGCCGCCGCGGGGCACGCTGACCTCGTTCGACCCGGTGACGCCGGCCATCCCCATGCCGGGGATGAGGTTGCCGAGGACCCTCCGGCCGACCGCCTCGAACTCGAAGCGGTAGGTATAGATCACACCGAGAAAGGCGAAGATCGCCAGCCAGGCGATGGCCGCCTGCACCGCGTCGCCGGCCCGGCCGCGGAACATGCCCATGACGCTGGCGCCCGACAGCACCGCCAGCATGGAAAGCCCGACGAGCGAGCCCCAGTCGCCGGCGTCGAGATTGCCGCTGGCAAGGCCGCCGGAACGCATGGCCATCACCAGCACCAGCAGGACGACGCTCCCGAGCAGGATCCAGAGCAGCGTGCGCGCGTTCATGGGACCTCCGCCATCGTCGCCAGCCGGCCGGGCAGGGTCTCCATGACGGCCTGCCGCTGGGCCGCACTCATCGAAAGCCAGCCGCCGATCTCGGCCAGTGTGCGGCCACAGCCTTCGCAGAGGCCGTGGCGCGCGTCCATGCGGCACAGGCGGATGCAGGGGCTCTCGATGGGCATCGGGCGACGGGCGGTCGTCATGACGATGCGGCCGCCAGGATCATCAGCAGCGTCGACACCTCGATCACCTGCTGCGTGGCCCCGGTGAGGTCACCGGTCTGCCCGCCGACGTGGGCATCGGCGAAGCGGATGGCGAGCGCCACGACGCTCCCCGCGACGACCAGCGCGAAGATCATGCCGACGATGCCGCCGGCCGGAAGGGTGATCAGGAAGATGGCGGCCGCCAGGAGCAGGGCACCGAACCAGTCGTCCTCCCTCGGCTTGCCGGTGGCATAGGCGGCACCTTCGACGCGGGCTGGCGGCAGGCGAACCTGCACCCCGAGGGCAGCCGTCCGCGACAACGCCCCTGACGCGGCGAGGACCAGCGCGGTCCTCCCGGCACCGACGCTCGCCACCAATGCGCTGATCGCCGCGACGCGCAGGCCGATCCCGATGATGAGGGCGCAGGCGCCAAAGGTGCCGATGCGGCTGTCCTTCATGATGTCCAGTCGCCGCTCGACGGTCATGCCGCCGAAACTGTCGGCGGTGTCGGCAAGCCCGTCCTCGTGGAAGGCACCCGTCATGACGATCGCCGCACCGACGCAGACGAGCGCCGCCACCACGGGCGGCCAGAGCAGCGACGCGATGATCAGCACCGAGCCGGC
>CAZPMD010000002.1:57623-69283 GCA_964587395.1 uncultured Hyphomicrobiales bacterium | reverse complement strand
GTGTATCCATGGAACTGCGCCTCGCTCAGCCGATCGAGGCCGCAGCCCCAACGGTTACGATGAATAGAGCTGACTGCCAGCACCGAGCCGGCAAGCCCGCCGAGAACGAGCCCGGCGAGCGGGACGACCCGGATCAGCCGGGTGAAGTCCGGCAGGCCGTGCGGGTCGGTCTCGCCCGGCAGCGGCGGCAGGGGCAGGCGCGAGAAGAAACGGAGCGCGACGATCGTGTCGCGCCAGAGGGCTGGATTGTCCATGAGGAATGGCATAGCCAGAGCCGCGTCCGTCCGCCAGTCCGGCTTGCCCCGGCAAGAGCAGCCCTGCTACCGCTCCGTTCCTCCGCGAAGCCGATTCCGAAAGCCTTCCATGGTCCTGCCGCCCCCGAACTCGACCGGTCTTCCCTTCGACGACATCCGCGACCTGCTCTCCCGCATGCCCGGCCCGGACGAGGCGGCGGTGGCGGAGGTCAGGGCACGCGAGGCCGAACTCACCAAACCGGCCGGCTCCCTTGGGCGTCTCGAGGAGATCGTCGCCTGGGTCGCCGCCTGGAGCGGCAATGGCAAGCCGCGCGTCGACCGGCCGCTCGTCGCCATCTTCGCGACGTCCCACGGTGTCACCGAACAGGGCGTCTCGGCCTTTCCCGACGCGGTGAACCGCCAGATGCTGGAGAACTTCGCCGCCGGCGGTGCGGCCATCAACCAGCTCTGCGTCGCCAACGACATCGGTCTCAAGGTCTTCGACCTCGCAATCGACATGCCGACCCCGGACATCACCGGTGCCGACGCCATGGATGAGCAGGGCTGTGCCGCGACCATCGCCTTCGGAATGGAGGCCATTGTGGGGGCCGACCTGCTCTGCCTCGGCGAGATGGGCATCGGCAACACCACGATTGCCGCCGCGGTTCATCATGCCCTCTACGGCGGCGAGGCGGCCGATTGGGTCGGACCGGGAACCGGTGTCGACGCTGCCGGCCTTCAGCGCAAGGCGGATGCGGTTGCACGCGCCGTGACACGTGCCGGCGGCCCCGGCCTCGATCCGCTTGAGGTCCTGCGCCGCGTCGGCGGCCGCGAGATCGCCGCCATCGCCGGCGCCATCCTGGCCGCCCGTCTGCAGCGCATTCCGGTCCTGCTCGACGGCTATGTGGTGACCGCTGCGGCTGCCGTACTGCACGCGCTCGATTCGACGAGCCTCGATCACTGCCTGGCCGCGCATCGCTCGGCGGAGCCGGCTCACGGCCGCGTGCTCGAGCGCATCGGCAAACGCCCGCTGCTTGATTTCGGCATGCGTCTTGGGGAAGCCTCGGGGGCCGCCCTCGCCTGCGGCATCGTCAGGAATGCGCTCGCGGTTCACGCGGGCATGGCGACGTTCGAGCAGGCCGCGGTCAGCCGTCGCAACTGAGGATCTGCCGATCAGTGCCTGGGTGTCAGTGCGCCGTGAGCACGATGCGGACGAGATCGGCGGCGTTTCGTGCGCCGAGCTTCTCCATGATGCGGGCGCGATGGACCTCGACGGTGCGCGGGCTGATGCCCAGCATGCGGCCGACTTCCTTGTTGGACGAGCCCTCCGCGATGCGCTCAAGGACCTCGCGTTCGCGGGTCGTCAGCAGGTTGGCGCCCGGAAAGTGAGTGGCCAGGCCTGGCGTATCGGCGCGGCCCTGTTCGCGTGCCGCGATCGCCGTGCGGACCCGACGGACGAGCATGTCCGCATCGAATGGCTTCTCGAAGAAGTCGAGGGCGCCGCTCCTGATCGCATCGACGGCCATGGGGATGCTGGCCTGCCCGGACATGGCGAAGACCGGCGCCGTGCAGGCGGTCGCCTTCAGGATCCTCAGGAGATCGAGGCCAGAATGGCCGGGCATGGCGACGTCGAGGATGATGCAGTCCGGCATATGGCCCTGTGCCGCCGAGACGAAGGACATCCCGTCGGCGAAGCCGGTGACGCCGAAACCTTCCATGGTCAGGATCGTGCCGAGGGCGTCGCGCACCGCGGGATCGTCGTCGACGACATAGACGTCGCCGTGAGCTGTCACGTTCACGTCTTCATTCTCCCTTGCCCGCCCTCGGGCGGCTTTTCTGCATGCGCTCCGGCAAGGGGCAGGACCAGTGAAAAGGTCGCTCCCCGTCCGTCGCCTCCCGGATCGACCCGGATGTCCCCGCCGTGGTTCTCCGCAATGGCGCGGGAAATGGCGAGCCCGAGACCGAGGCCCGTCCGCTTCGATGTGGCGAACGGGCGGAAGAGGTCGGCCATGGCATTCGCCGCAATCCCGGCGCCGCTGTCCGTGACCGAGAACCAGGCGCATCCGTCCGCGGCCCTGGTAAGGATATCGATCCGGCCGCGCTCCTGGCCCTCCACCGCGTCGAGGGCATTGCGCAGCAGGTTTACCACCACCTGCTGCACCTGGATGGCGTCGGCGGTGACGATGAGATCCTTCTTGGGCCTCCGCCGTGTGGCCTGGATCGCCGACCGTCGGCCCAGCAATGTCAGATCCACGGCGTCGTCGACCAGAGGGTCGAGGGCGACCGGCGCATGGCGTGGCACCCGCTTCTCCACGAAGCTGCGCATGCTGCCGATGATCTGGCCGGCCCGTTCGGCCTCGCGCCGCGCCTTGGCGATCACCGGCGAGGCGTTCGCTGCGACGTCACCGGTGAGGAGGCGTTCGGCGGCCTGAAGGTAGAGACTGATGGCGGTCAGCGGTTGGTTCAGTTCATGGGCCAGCGCCGACCCCATCTGGTCGAGCGCGGCCACGCGGGCGAGGTGGTTCAACTCGGCGCGCAGGAGCGCCAGCCGTTCTTCCGCCTCCCGGCGCGGCCGAAGATCCCTGAGGATGCAGATGAACTGCTCGCCATCCGGCGTGGCGGCTTCCGCCACCGAGACCTCGACGGGATAGAGCGAGCCGTCGCGGTGCCTGGCCAGAATCTCCTGCGGCGCGCCGATGCGCTGCCGCATCCGTGTCGCCCCGTCCATCACCTCGCTGCCTTCGCCCTCGAGGCCGGACAGGATCATCTCGACGGGGCGCCCTGCCACCTCGGGTGCGGTCCAGCCCGACATCAGTTCGCAGGCCCGGTTGAAGACGAGGATCGTCGCGGCGGCGTCGAGCACGGCAATGCCGTCGCCCGCCATGTCGAGCACTCGTGACAGGCGCGCCTCGGAAACGCTGGGCAGCGGTTTGACGATCTGTTGGATGCCAGCCTCCGCAGCACCGGGGCGGCGGGCCAACCTGCGTCAACCCGCCTCATCCGTAAACAATGCTACGGAGAAACCCGGAGCGCAACGGGAAGCTGCGTCAGACCGTCGCAGGGGGCATCACAATCGGGGAATGGCCGCCTTGAGGCGTTCCGCCGCCAGTTCGATCTGATCCTGCGAGCGGAGATAGCAGAGCCGAAGGTGACCTTCTCCGCCAGGACCGAAGGCGCTGCCCGGAGCGAGCCCGACCCGGGCGATATCGACGAGTTGCTTCGCGGCGGCATTGGAATCGCTGACGCCGTCGATGCCGAAGAACAGATAGAACGCGCCATCCGGCCGTGAGAAGCGGCAGCGGCCGGTTGATTCGATGGCCTCCGAGACGATGTCGCGGGCCTTCCGGGCCTTGGCGACCTGATGGGCGAGGAAGCTCTCGCCGCGCTCGAGGGCCACAACGCAGGCACGCTGGATGAACACAGGCGAGCCGGAGGTCGAATACTGGATGAGGTTTTCGACGACGTCACCGAGCGAGGGGTCTGTCTCCACCCAGCCGGTGCGCCAGCCGGTCATCGCCCAGTTCTTCGAGAAGGTGTTCACCCAGATGATGCGGTCGCCGTCCTCGCGGACGTCGTGGAAGGAGGGCGCGCGCCGCGGCGACCCCTCGGTCCAGACGAAGCGGGTGTAGATCTCGTCGGCGATGATCCAGAGGCCATGACGGCGGGCAAGCGCCAGGATGGCGGCGAGTTCCT
Source organism: uncultured Hyphomicrobiales bacterium (assembly GCA_964587395.1). Lineage (GTDB taxonomy): Bacteria > Pseudomonadota > Alphaproteobacteria > Rhizobiales > Phreatobacteraceae > Phreatobacter. Next base: position 65,357 of record CAZPMD010000002.1, on the reverse strand, counting down.
CCGTCGTTGCCGTCCAGCCGGTGGGATTGGAGGGCGTGTTGATGAACATCGCCTTCGTTCGCGGCGTGATCGCCGCTTCCAGCTTTTCCAGGTCGATCTGCCAGCCGCGATTGCCGTGGTCGAGCTCGACGAAGACCGGAGTGGCGCCGCGCAGGCCGGCGGCTGCCGGCGCGTTAGGCCAGGTCGGGGAGGGGATGATGACCTCGTCGCCCCCGCCGGCGACCATGGTCATGGCGATCTGGATCGCCTGCATGCCCGAGCCACAGACGAAGAAGCGCTCGGGCGACAACTCGCGGCCGTAGAGGTCCGACGCGTAGGTGGCGATGGCCTGCCGGAGTTCGGGAATGCCGCGCTGCCAGGTGTAGGTGGTCTCGCCGGCGGCCAGCGAGCGTGTCGCGGCCTCGTAGATGAAGGAGGGCGTCGGCATGTCGCCCTCGCCGACCCACAGCTGGATGACGTCGCCGGCGGTTCGCGCATACTTGGCGAGCTCGACAATGCCGCTGGCGGGAGCACCAGCAGCTTCGGGGCGCAGCGAGGCGGTGAGGGGCAAGGTCATGCAGGAATCTCTGGGGTCAGATGGCACGGCGCCCGGGCGGGCAGATGGGCCAGCATAGCGGCCGGAGCGACAGCTTTTCATGAAAATCGCGCGGAATGTCCATCACCACGGTCGATGGAAGCCGCCTGTCTCCTGCCGGTGGACGGCAGCATGATGGCCTTTGTTCCGCCCGATGCCTGTTGCTATAAGCGCCGATCGCGAAGGCAATCCGAGGATCATGGCGTGCGTATTGGGAAAGTGACGGCCGTCCTGGTGGCGGGTCTCATGCTCGGGGCGTGCGGCAGCACCGGCGGCAATCTCTTTGGTGGCAGCCAGCAGCAGACGACGCAGTCCGCTGCGGCGCAGCCCGCGCCGGGCGTCGGCTCACCGGTCCATAACGCGCTGTTCGGTCAGCCGGTGCCCGAGGGCCAGCAGACGCTGCACGCCAACATGTGCCCGCGCGTCGAGATCCGCGACGGTTCAGCCGTCTGGCGGCAGGGTGGCGAGGGACCGACGGAACTGCGCTACCAGGGCACCATCACTGATCTCGCCCGCGAGTGCCGCATCGACGGCCAGACCATGACCATCCGCGTCGGCATCGAGGGACGTGTGCTGGTGGGGCCGAAGGGCGATGGCGGGCGCGTAAGCCTGCCCATTCGCATTGCGGTCACCAAGGGGCTGTCGACGCCTGTATGGACGCGCCTCTATCAGGTGCCGATCGACATCCCGGCCGGCTCGCCCAATGTCGCCTTCACCCAGGTGGAGGATCAGGTGTCCTTCCCGTTGCCCGAGCCGGGCGACCTCGCCACCTACATCGTCTTCGTCGGCTTCGACAATCAGGCCCCCCAGCCCGACCGCCCGCGTCGCGGACGGGCGCGCACGGCGCAGCGCTGAGGACTGCCCGACCTTCGGGCAGTCCCTGCCCACAGGCTCGCCTTGACTTCCCCGCACGCAACCGCCATTGCCAAGGCGTGCCATATGAACCCGGCGGGAGAGTCCGGGTGGTCTTACATGATGGGATCCCCCGGCGCCGAAGGAGCAACGGCCCCGGAACCTCTCAGGCAAAAAGGACCGCCGGCGGAATGGCATTCTGGAAAGTGGCCGGAGGTCCAATCCCGGCCCACCGACGGAGTAAACCGACGGCTTCCCGCTTGCGGGAGGCTGGCTCTGGTCGAGCCTAAGGTGAATCTCTCAGGTCCTGCGACAGAGGGGCGCGAGCGGGCGACAAGCCCGTGTTTCGGACGTGTTCGGCTGGCCCGGACGCGTTTGCGCGCCGGAGTGCAGGACCCATGGGCGAGACCCCGACCGGACCCTTGCTGACGACCCCCCTTCATGCCCTGCATGTCGAGCTCGGCGCCAAGATGGTGCCCTTCGCCGGCTATGACATGCCGGTGCAGTACCCGACCGGCGTCCTGACCGAGCACAACTGGACGCGCGAGCACGCCGGGCTGTTCGACGTCAGCCACATGGGGCAGTGCTTCCTCATTCCCGCTGACGGCCAGTTCGAGACGGCCGCAGCGGCGCTCGAAAAGCTCGTTCCCGCAGACGTCCTCGCCCTGAAGCCCGGCCAGCAGCGCTATTCGCAGTTCACCAACGCCGAGGGCGGCATTCTCGACGATCTGATGATCACCCGCCTCGGCCATCCGGGCCACGAGCACTGGATCTATCTGGTGGTCAACGCGGCCTGCAAGGATGCCGACTACGCCCACATGAAGGTGCACCTTCCGGCTGGCGTCACGCTGAGGGTCGCTGACGACCTCGCCCTCGTCGCCGTACAGGGTCCGGAGGCGGTCGCCGCAGTCGCGACCCTCGCGCCTGAGGTCGCCGGCCTGAAGTTCATGACCTCCCTCGACCTGCCGCTCGGCGGCATCTGGGCCCACGTTTCGCGCACGGGCTATACCGGCGAGGACGGCGTCGAGATCTCCGTGAAGAGCGCCGATGCTGTCGCGCTGACGAAGAAGCTGCTGGCCGATGCGCGCGTCAAGCCGATCGGCCTCGGCGCCCGTGACTCGCTGCGCCTCGAAGCCGGTCTTTGCCTCTACGGCCACGACATCGACACCACCACCTCGCCCGTCGAGGCGGGCCTCACCTGGTCGATCCAGAAGCGTCGCCGCGCCGAGGGCGGTTTCCCCGGCGCCGTGCGTGTCCAGAAGGAGCTCGCGGAAGGCGCGCCGCGCCTCAGGGTCGGCATCCTCCCCGATGGCCGCGCTCCGGCCCGGGAGGGCACGGTGGTGAAGGCCGCGGACGGCCAGCCGATCGGCGCCGTGACCTCCGGCGGCTTCGGTCCGACCATCAACGGCCCGCTCGCCATGGGCTACGTCAACCGCCGCTTTGCCGAGCCCGGCACGCCCGTCCTTCTCGAAGTGCGCGGCAAGGACCTGCCGGCGAAGGTCGTCACCATGCCCTTCGCGCCGCACCGCTATTTCCGCGGCTGAGACCCACAACAAGCCTCCAGGGGACCCATCATGGCCACCGTCAAATACACCAAGGACCACGAGTACATCCGCGTCGACGGCGACACCGGCACCATCGGCATCTCGCACTACGCCCAGGAGCAACTCGGCGACGTCGTCTTCGTCGAGCTCCCCACCGCCGGCAAGGCCGTGAAGAAGGGCGACAGCGCCGCCGTGGTCGAGAGCGTCAAGGCCGCCTCCGACATCTATTCTCCGGTGTCGGGACAGGTGACCGAGGCCAACCCGGATCTCGAGGCCGCGCCCGCCACGGTCAACGACGATCCGGCCGGCAAGGGCTGGTTCTTCAAGGTGAAGATCGCCAATCCGGCCGAACTCGACGACCTCATGGATGAGGCCGCCTACAAGGCCTATCTCGACACGTTGTGAGCCGAAACCACCCTCTCCTCGTAGGAGAGAGGGTGGTGCCGGGCGAGGCGGCCAGCCTCGCCGTAGCATACCCCGCGGGGGCCTCGCGCCCCGCCGACCCATCATTCGCCCGCCGACACGGGCACCCTCTCCCGTGAAGGTGAGAGGGCCAGTGGAGCCCTCCATGCGCTACCTGCCGCTGACGCCCCAAGACCGTACCGACATGCTGGCCAAGATCGGAGCCGCATCGGTCGACGACCTCTTCGCCAATGTGCCGAAGGCCAAACTCCTGAAAGGCCTCACTGACCTGCCGCGCGCCAAGGGCGAGCTCGAGGTCGAGCGCATCATGGGCGCCATGGCGGCGGAGAACATCTCGGCCTCCGAGGTGCCCTTCTTCGTCGGGGCAGGGGCCTACAAGCACCATGTGCCGGCCTCGGTGGACCACCTGATCCAGCGGTCGGAGTTCCTCACCAGCTACACGCCCTACCAGCCGGAGATCGCCCAGGGCACGCTGCAGTACCTCTTCGAATTCCAGACCCAGGTGGCGATGCTCACCGGCATGGAGGTGGCCAACGCCTCCATGTATGACGGCTCCACCGGCGCCGCCGAGGCCGTGCTCATGGCCCACCGCGTCACCAAGCGGCGCAAGGCCATCCTCGCCGGCAACCTGCACCCCCACTACCGCGACACGATCGAGACCGTCTCGCGCATGGCCTCGGACGCACTGGTCTGCCTGTCGCCCAATCCGGTCGATGCCGGCGCGGACCTGAAGGCCGTCGCCGCCGCCATCGACGCCGAAACCTCCTGCGTCGTCATCCAGACGCCCGACGTCTTCGGCAACCTCCATGACCTCACCGCCATCGCGAAGAAGGCGCAGGACGCCGGCGCGCTGCTGATTGCCGTCGTCACCGAGGTGGTGTCGCTCGGTGCCGTCACCTCGCCCGGCCAGATGGGCGCCGACATCGTCGTGGCCGAGGGCCAGTCGATCGGCGTCGGCCTCAACTTTGGCGGACCCTATGTCGGCCTCTTCGCCACCAAGCAGAAATATGTCCGCCAGATGCCGGGCCGCCTCTGCGGCGAGACGGTGGACGCCGAGGGCAAGCGCGGCTTCGTGCTCACCCTGTCGACCCGCGAGCAGCATATCCGCCGCGAGAAGGCGACCTCCAACATCTGCACCAATTCCGGGCTGATGTGCCTTGCCTTCACCATCCACATGACCCTGCTGGGCGAAGCCGGCCTGCGCAGGCTGGCGGCGGTCAACCACGCCAATGCCTGCGATCTCGCGGACCGGCTGGCCGACCTCGACGAGGTCGACGTCCTGAACAAGAGCTTCTTCAACGAGTTCGCCATCCGCGTGCCGGGCAGTGCGGCGAAGGTCATCGAGAAGATGGCGAAGAAGGGCGTGCTGGCCGGCGTGCCGGCCTCCCGTCTCTGGCCGAAGGACAAGGCGCTGGCCGACGTCATCCTCGTCGCCAATACCGAAGTGAACACCGACGACGACCGCGCTGCCTTCGGGGGGGGAGCCTCTGAGGAGCGGAACCGATGTCCATGAACAACCAGGGTCGTCCCACCGCCGCCGGCGAGGCCATGCCGGCTTCCGCCCATCCGACGTTCACCGGCAACAAGGCGCTGCTGATCGAGGAAGCGCTGATCTTCGAGATCGGCCGCACCGAGGTGACCGGCGTCGACATCCCCGAGCCGAAAAAGGCGAAGTCGCGTCTCGGCAAGCTCGCCCGCAATGAGGCGATCGGGCTTCCGGGCCTGACCGAGCCCGAGGTGATGCGGCACTATGTGCGGCTCAGCCAGAAGAACTTCGGCATCGACACCGGGCTCTTCCCGCTCGGGTCCTGCACGATGAAGCACAATGCCCGCCTCAACGAGAAGATGGCGCGGCTGCCGGGTTTCGGCGACATCCATCCCCTCCAGCCGGCCTCGACCGTGCAGGGCGCCCTGCAGCTCATCGACACGCTGGCGCATTACCTGAAGGAGCTGACGGGCATGCCGGCCGTCGCCATGAGCCCCAAGGCGGGCGCCCATGGCGAGCTCTGCGGCATGATGGCGATCAAGGCGGCGCTGGAGGCCAAGGGACAGGGCCACCGCAAGATCGTGCTCGTGCCCGAGTCCGCCCACGGAACCAATCCGGCGACCGCCGCCCTCATCGGCTTCGAGGTGCGCTCCGTCCCCGCCAATGCCGACGGCACGGTCCATGTGTCGGACGTCAAGGCGGCGCTTGGTCCGGAGGTGGCGGCGATCATGCTGACCAACCCGAACACCTGCGGCATCTTCGAGAAGGAGATCGTCGAGATCGCCAAGGCGATCCACGCCAACGGCTCCTACTTCTACTGCGACGGCGCCAACTTCAACGCCATCGTCGGCAAGGCCCGGCCGGGTGATCTCGGCGTCGACGCCATGCACATCAACCTGCACAAGACCTTCTCGACGCCGCATGGCGGCGGCGGTCCGGGTGCCGGCCCAGTCGTGCTCTCCGAGCGCCTCGCCGCCTTCGTGCCCTATCCCTTCATCCGCGTCGGCAAGGGCTATGCGCTGGTCGAGGAGGGCGGGAAGCTGGAGAAGGGCGAGCAGCCCTTCGGCCGCATGTCGGCCTTCCACGGCCAGATGGGCATGTTCGTCCGCGCGCTGGCCTATATGCTGAGCCATGGTGCCGACGGCATGAAGCTGGCGTCGGAGGACGCGGTGCTCAACGCCAACTACATCCGCGCCTCGCTCGCCGACCTGATGAGCCTGCCCTTCGGCAACCAGCCCTGCATGCACGAGGCGCTGTTCGACGACGACTGGCTGAAGAACACCGGCGTCTCGACCCTCGACTTCGCCAAGGCGATGATCGACGAGGGCTACCACCCGATGACCATGTATTTCCCGCTGGTCGTCCACGGTGCCATGCTGATCGAGCCGACGGAGAGCGAGTCCAAGGCCTCGCTCGACCTGTTCATCGCAACGCTGCGGGACCTCGCTCTTGCCGCGAAGCGCGGCGAGGTGGACCGGTTCAAGGGCGCGCCCTACCACGCGCCGCGCCGCCGCCTCGACGAGACGCGCGCCGCGCGGACGCCGATCCTGCGCTGGACCAGGCCCGAGCCCTACAAGGAGGCGGCGGAGTAGTCCCGCCTGCCTGAGCAGCCATGCGAAGCCCGGCCATCGGCCGGGCTTCTTGCATCAGGGGAGGCGCTCAGGCCGCCCGCTGATGGCGACCCTCGCCGATCTTCGCGATGAAGGCTGGGAGGTCTTCCGGCGAGCGCGATGTGATGATGCCCTCGTCGGTCACCACCTCCTTGTCGATCCAGTGGGCGCCGGCATTTTCCATGTCGGTGCGGATCGATGCGTAGGACGTCATCTGCCGCCCGTCGGCGACGTCGGCGACGTCGGCCTCGGCCCGGATGGGTTCCCGTCGTTTAATCGGACGGGCAGAGGCCGCTCGCATCGATGGTAGGTGCGGGACAGCTGGCTTCCGGGGAAACGCACCATCATCTGGTCGCCGAGCCCCATGAGCGATACGCCGCCGCTATAGCGCTGACCGCCTCTCACCTCGATGCACGGACCTCGACCCTCGAAGATGCCGTCGGCAACGATCCGGATTCTATCGAAGGTGCAGGTCGCATGAAAGAGTTGGACGGAGCGGCGCTCGACCCTGATCCGGCCGCGGCTCTCCGGACTGGTGCAGGCTTCGGCGTCCAGTCCCCAGGTGCCGAGGGTATCGTCGGGCATGGCGGACGCGGACACCGCCGGGGTCGCGCTGGCGGCGGCGGTGGTCAGGGCGAGGACGAGAAAGGCGAGGCGGAGCATCGGACCACCCGAAGCGTCGAGACCCTGGTTGTGTCGTCGAGGCCCGTTTCAGGCCTGTGCCGCAGAAGCATTGCCGGTGGTTCCGGGCCCTTCTTCCGAAAGGTCGCCTGCGAGCCTGGACAATCGCCGTCCGGTTCAGCGCACCGGCAAAGGCCGCGCGCAGCGCTGGTACGTGCTGCCGTCGCCGCCATCGAGCGAGACAATGAGCCGGTCGCGGCCTTCGAGCCTGAGGCGCACGCTGCCGCGTTCAGTGGTGGTCTCGCCCTCGCCGCGGCAGCGGCCTGAGCCGGTGACGGATCCATCCCGGTTCTTCCGGAAGCGATTCAGGCTGCAATAGGAAGCGAAAAAGGTCACCGCGCGCGGCTCCACCAGCGCACGGCCGTCGTCCGCCTCATTGACGCAGGCCTCCGCGCTGTAGCCCCAGGTTCCATGCATGGCCTGCGGAAGCGAGCGCATCCCGGGAGCAGCGCCTGCACCGGAGGCGCTGGCGGCAAGGAAGAGAACAGGCAGGAGAAGCTGTCGGATCATGGCGCACCACGGCGGCGGGAGAGGCTCCGGGGCCTTGTGAGCGGTCTCTGTTTC
>CAZPMD010000002.1:0-57613 GCA_964587395.1 uncultured Hyphomicrobiales bacterium | reverse complement strand
GTCGCCGCTCCGCGCTTGCCTTTCAGCCCGCCTTCCCCTTAAGAGACGGCATGCGCTTCGTCGCCCGCACCGCTTCGCGAATTACCGGCCCGGCCTCCTGAAGGCCGCGCGGTCCTTTCGCGCGTGCCCGGAGGTCCGGGGTTTCCGCTCCACCTGACCCGACATCGCGGCCCGCCGCCGCATTCCCGGCCGATCATCCCATGTCCGACACGTCCAAGACTCCCGCCGAAGCGTCCGACGCCTTCGACTATTCGAAGACCCTGCTGCTGCCGGAGACGCCTTTCCCGATGCGCGCCGGCCTGCCGGAGAAGGAGCCGCAGATCCTCAAGGCCTGGGAGGAGATGGACCTCTATGGCCGCCTCCGCCGCGCCTCGAAGGGCAAGGCCCGCTTCGTCCTGCACGACGGCCCTCCCTACGCCAACGGCCACCTGCACATCGGCCACGCGCTCAACAAGATCCTCAAGGACATGGTGACGAAGTCGCAGCAGATGCTCGGCTTCGACAGCGACTACGTGCCCGGCTGGGACTGCCACGGCCTTCCGATCGAGTGGAAGATCGAGGAGGAGTACCGGGCGAAGGGCAAGAACAAGGACGAGGTGCCGGTCGTCGAGTTCCGCCAGGAATGCCGCGCCTTCGCCACCCACTGGCTGAACGTCCAGCGCGAGGAGTTCAAGCGCCTCGGGGTCGTCGGCGACTGGGCGAACCCCTACCAGACCATGACCTTCCATGCCGAGGCGCAGATCGCCGAGGAGATCCTGAAGTTCGCCGATTCCGGCCAGCTCTACCGGGGCTCGAAGCCGGTCATGTGGTCGGTGGTCGAGAAGACGGCGCTGGCCGAGGCCGAGGTCGAGTACCACGACTACCAGAGCGACATGATCTGGGCGGCGTTTCCCGTGCGCGCTGTGTCCCTTTCGGCGTCCGATCAGGCCGGGCGTGACAGGATCGCACTCCTGAAGAACTCATCCGTCGTCATCTGGACCACCACGCCCTGGACGATCCCCGGCAACCGGGCGATCTCCTATTCCAGCCGGATCGCCTACGGCCTCTACCGTGTCATGGCCTCGCCCGCCGACAACTGGGCGCGCGTCGGCAACACCTACATCCTCGCCAAGGCTCTGGCGGAGAGCGTGTTCAGGCAGGCCAAGGTCGAGGGTTTCGAGCTGGTGGACGACGTCTCGGCGGACGACCTCGCCCGCATCACCTGCGCCCATCCGCTCGCCGGGCTCGGCTATGGCTTCGACGTGCCGCTGCTTGACGGCGACCACGTCACCGACGATGCCGGCACCGGCTTCGTCCATACCGCGCCGGGCCACGGCCGCGAGGACTTCGAGATCTGGATGTCCAACGGCCGCGTCCTCGCCGAGCGCGGCATCGAGACCCGCATCCCCTACACGGTGGACGGCGACGGCCGCTTCACAAAGGAGGCGCCGGGCTTCGAGGGTCGCCAGGTCATCACCGAGAAGGGTGACAAGGGCGATGCCAACCAGGCCGTCATCGACGCCCTGGTCTCGGCCGGCAGCCTCGTCGCGCGCGGCCGGCTCAAGCACCAGTATCCGCATTCCTGGCGCTCCAAGAAGCCGGTGATCTTCCGCAACACGCCGCAGTGGTTCATCGCCATGGACCGCCCCTATGACGACGGCTCTACGCTGCGCCAGCGCGCGCTGAAGGCCATTGGCGAGACGCAGTGGGTGCCTGAATCGGGCGAGAACCGCATCCGCGGCATGATCGAGAACCGGCCCGACTGGGTGGTGTCGCGCCAGCGCGCCTGGGGCGTGCCGATTGCCGTCTTCGTCCATCGCGAGACGAGCGAGGTTCTGAAGGACGAGACGGTCAATCTGCGCATCATCGAGGCCTTCCGTCAGGAGGGCGCCGACGCCTGGTTCAAGGAGGGCGCGAAGGAGAGGTTCCTTGGTCCCCAGTATCCGGCGGTCGAGTACGACAAGGTGGACGACGTCCTGGACGTCTGGTTCGACTCCGGCTCGACCCACGCTTTCACGCTGGAGCGTCCCCAGGACTTCCCGAACTTCGAGGGCCTGAAGCGCAAGGTCGACGGCGGCGCCGACACGGTGATGTACCTGGAAGGTTCGGACCAGCACCGCGGCTGGTTCCATTCCTCTCTGCTGGAAAGTTGCGGCACCCGCGGCCGCGCGCCCTATGACGTGGTGCTGACCCACGGCTTCGTCCTCGACGGCGAGGGCCGCAAGATGTCGAAGTCGCTCGGCAACACCGTCGCTCCGCAGGACGTCATCAAGCAGTCCGGCGCCGACATCCTGCGTCTGTGGGTGGCCGCATCGGACTACTCGGACGACCTCAGGATCGGCAAGGAGATCCTGCAGACGACCTCGGACGCCTATCGCAAGCTGCGCAACACCATCCGCTGGATGCTGGGCGCGCTGGCGCACCACGATGGTTCGCCGCTGCCGGCCGCCTCGGCGCTGCCCGAGCTCGAGCGGCTGATGCTGCACCGCCTCGCCGAGCTGACGCCTGAGATCCACGCCGCCTATCGCGACTATGACTACAAGAAGGTCTTCGCGGCGCTGACGCAGTTCATGAACGTCGACCTCTCGGCCTTCTATTTCGACATCCGCAAGGATCGCCTCTACTGCGACCCGGTCTCCTCGCCCGAGCGCAGGGCGACGCTGGCGGTGATCGAGGAAATCTTCCGCGCTGTCACCACCTGGCTCGCGCCGGTCCTGTCCTTCACCGCCGAGGAAGCCTGGTGGGACCGCTACGGACGCGACGGTTCGGTCCATCTCGCCGGCTTCTACGAGGCGCCGTCCAACTGGCTCGATGCTGCGCTGGATGCGAAGTGGGAGAAGGTCCGCAAGGTTCGCCGCGCCGTCACCGGGGCACTCGAGCTCGAGCGTGCCGCCAAGCGCTTGGGCTCCTCGCTGGAGGCGGCCCCCGTCGTTCATGTCGCCGATGCCGATCTGCTCGCGGCTCTTGACGGCATCGACCTCGCCGAGGTGGCGATCACCTCGGGGGTCCGCATCGTCGCCGGCGAAGGTCCGGCCGATGCCTGCCGTGCCGACGACATCAAGGGCGTTGCGGTGGTGCCGGTGAAGGCGGAGGGGATCAAGTGCGCCCGGTCGTGGAAATACTTCGACCCCGCCACGGCTGATCCGGAATACCCGGACATCACCCCGCGCGATGCGGCCGCGATGCGCGAGTGGAAGCAGTGCCACGCAATGTGAGCGTTCGACGAGGCAGTCCCGTGCGCCGGCCTCTTGCTCTCGCCTGACGCAATTGAAGCACAGCCCCGGCATTGGCGGGGCCCCTCAGCGGTCATGGGATTCCCCGGCAGGCCCGGTTCCGAGCGGGCGGGTTGCTCGCGTGCAGTCGGCGATTATGCACGCAATAAGAGTAATATACATCAGATACAACCCGAGGTAGTTTATCTGGCTCTTTCCTGTTATCCGGGTTGTCGCCGATCCCCGGCCACGCGTGACGCGAGGCCGGTGGGCTGACGGCTCAACCCCCTGGAGGAGCAGCACCATGGCGACGTTTCACGAATTCGACGAGAAGGCCATTGCGTCCGCGTTGGAGACGGCGCGCAGGCTCTACGACCAGAAGATGCTCGACGAGCGCAGCCGCGCGATCAGTCTGGCGGACGACGGTCACCTTCGCATCGCCGCCCAGTGCATCAGCGTGACGGTGGACAACGGCAAGATCTGTCTCAATCTGCCCCTGGGCCTGGGCAAGTTCTGCTTTCCCGTCCCGCCCGTCTTCCCCAATGGGACGGCGGCCCAGGCGTGCCTGAGCATCTGCACCACCTGGGGGATCCCGACGGGCGTGCGCGTCACCATCAGCATCGCCGGCAACGTCATCCTGGAGAAGACCTTCGGCAAGTGCTGAGGGCCGGTGCCGCGGCCGCGCCTAGCCGCCGTTCCGACGAGACGTGGCCCGGCACAGCCTGTGCCGGGCCATCGTCGTACCGCCCGCGACGAACGCACGCCGGGGTTGTGTATTGCGTCCGGGTTGCCATCCGCGCCACCCGGTATTGTCCTTAAGCGAGAACACGTGGGGGCAAAGCCCGATCCGCGGGGCCGGTCGCCATGCGATGATGGCGAATCAACTGTGGGAACGGGCAATGGCCCAACGCGCCAATTCCGCCTTCGCCGACGAGGCGCCCGATTTCGGGCCGTCCACCCGGTTTGCCGTGGTTTCCTTCGTACAGAAGGGATCACGCATGGTGGCGGAGGATGTGCACTACCTCGATACCTACGAACAGGCCCGGGTCGTGGCAAAATTCGTCTCGACGCGGCGGCCCGGCGTCCTCGTCCTGTCCGTCTCATCCTCTTCCGAAGGGGACGATCCGGAAATCGTCGTCCTCGAACAGATCGGTTCCGGACTGGCGGGCGCGACCGCTACGGTTCACTGAAGATAACGCGGTGCCGCGCACGGCACCACGGTTGACGTCAACGGGCCGAAGGCCTGGGCCTTCGGCGTCTCGCCGGCCTGCGACGATCAGGCCAGCTTGAGCTCGTCGGCCGACTGCTTGCCGGTGCGGCGGTCGGTGGCCAGCTCGTACGACACCTGCTCGCCCTCGCGCAGGTCGTTCAGGCCGGCACGCTGCACGGCCGAGATGTGCACGAACACATCCTTGCCGCCGTCGGACGGCTGAATGAAGCCGTAGCCCTTCTGGGGGTTAAACCACTTAACGGTCCCGGTCGCCATGGGATGCTCCTCGATGCTTGGCGGTGGAGGGAGTGTGTCAGGCAGCCCGTCGCCGGGGCTGTTGACGCTTGGACGGCACCGGCGCGCGCGTATCGCCGCGCGGCTGGGCCTGAATGGGAGACCCGGCGACGGCGAGCCGCACGCGGGTCAGCTTCTCGATCGCGGCGAGATGGCCGCGCTCGCTCGGATCGCAGAAGGCGAGGGCAATGCCCGTCCGTCCGGCACGCCCGGTCCGGCCGATGCGGTGGACATAGCTCTCGGGCTCGTTCGGCAGGTCGAAGTTGATGACGTGGGTCACCTCTGCGACGTCGATGCCGCGGGCGAACAGATCAGTCGCCACCAGGACGCGACACTCGCCGGCCTTGAAGGCGGCCAGCGCCCGCTGGCGGGCGTTCTGGCTCTTGTTGCCGTGGATCGCATCCGCCGAGAAGCCGGATTTCACCAGTTGGCCGGCGAGCCGGTTGGCGCCGTGCTTGGTGCGGGTGAAGACGACCACGCGGGCGAGGGCCGGATCGCTCAGCAGCTTCTCGAGAAGCCCCCGCTTGTCCGATGTGCCGACGTGGTAGACGTGCTGCTCGATGGCCTCGACCGTAACGATCTCGGGGGTGACCTCGACGCGCATCGGCTCCCACAGCATGTCGCGGGCAAGCTTGGCGACCTCCGTCGGCATCGTGGCCGAGAAGAGCATCGACTGGCGCTGTTCGGGCAGCTTGGCCAGGATCTTCTTCACGTCGCGGATGAAGCCCATGTCGAGCATCCGGTCCGCCTCGTCGAGGACGAGGTGGGTGACCGTGTCGAGGCGCACCAGGCCGCCCTGGTTGATCAGGTCGAGAAGACGTCCGGGCGTTGCGACGAGAACGTCGATGCCGCGCGACAGGGCATCGACCTGCGGGTTCTGTCCGACGCCGCCGAAGATGACGGCGTGGCGCAGCTTGAGATGCCGGGAGAGGCGGGTGACATTGTCGAAGATCTGCAGCGCGAGTTCCCGCGTCGGCGCCAGGATGAGGGCGCGGACGCCCTTGGCCGGAGGCCGGACGCTGTCCTCGGAGAGGTGCTGCAGGATCGGAAGCGCGAAGGCAGCGGTCTTGCCCGTGCCCGTCTGCGCGATGCCGATGAGATCGTGGTCATCGAGGAGATGGGGGATCGCCTTGGCCTGGATCGGCGTCGGCACGGTGTAACCTGCGTCGTGGAGTGAACGCAGAAGCGGCTCGGCCAGGCCGAGTTCCACAAAAGTCATATTGTTCAAGCAGGTAAGTCTTTCAAACCGACCGGAAACGCGCGTTCGCGTCCTCCAGTTTCAAAGTCACGAACCGCGCGCCGGGCGGCCCAGACGGAGTTGTCGCACCGGATCTCCGGTTGTCGACGCCTGGTTACTCACATAGGCGGCGCAGCGCATTCACGACGATGGTGATCCCAAAGATGGGCGAGTGAAGGCGCGCCGTCAAGCCCGCTTCCGAAAAATAGGTCTATCGCAATGCTCAATAGTTCGAAGACTTGCTGAAAATATCCAGCAAACTCTTTGAATTAAGAAAAATTATCCCAAGAAGACGCGCGCGCCTTCCGGTGCGGCTACCCGCCGCAGCCTGGCCGGCCCGGTTTCCGGCATGGCGTGGTTGCCCTCCCGCCACGGGCATCTGTGGTCCGGTCCGGCCGATCCGGCTGCTGCTGACGCCCGGGCCGGGCCGCTCAGCGCGGCCGCGTCGAGGGCTCGTCGCCGGCGCTGCCGGCCGGCTCGTCGGCCGATCTGTCGCTGTCCGCAAACGCCGCTCTCAACCCGACGACGCGGCGGGCAGAGGCCTCCCAGTCGGCGATGCGGATGAAGTTGTCGAAGAACCAGTTGAAGGCGAACTGGGTCTGCACGAAGGCCGCCGCGATCTGCATCATGGAGCCGAGCGGCATCGAACTGTTGAGATAGAGCGGCGCGCAGGCGAGAAGCGGCACCACCGGCATCAGCGTGACATTGGCATTGATGAGGATCGTCAGCTTGGCGAGCAGGGCGGCGATCGTGTTCCAGGCCGTGACCACACGGCGCATGAGACCTGTCAGAAGCTTCTGCTTCGTGGCCTCCTCCCCGGAGCGGGCAATGGCGTCGGCTTCCTCCCGGACCTTGACCATGTTGCCACGCAAGGCGGCCTCGACGGCGTTCTTGCGCTCGATGGCATGGATGAGAGGTCGCCCCAGCACGGCAATCAGACCCGACGACAGAATGGCATAGGCGATCGCGACCCAGACCATGAAGCCGGGGATGACCCATCCGCCGCCGAAGGGCAGGGTGATGGCGCCTCCCACCGTCCAGAGAATGGTTATGAAGGCGGTTGCGGACAGCAGGGAGTTGGCGAGCCCGACGGCGAACTCCACCAGGGGTTCGACTGCGACCTGAACGTCCTGCGCGATGCGGAACTCGGGGGCGTCGACCTGCGGTGCAACCGTCGGCAGGCGCGCGAAGCGCTGCTTGCGCAGCCACATGGCGATCAGCTTCTCCGACAGCCAGCCGCGCCAGGCGATCTGCAGGCGCATGCGCAGCCACACGATCAGCGCCGCGACCAGTGCGGCGGCCAGGGTGAGCACGGCTAGCTGGCTGATGCCCGCGATCAGGCGGTCGGCATGCCGCTGTTCGAGGGCATTGAAGAAGGAGGCATGCCATCGGGTGATCATCACCTGCACGACCACATTGACGATCACCAGCGCCAGAAGGCCCCCCGACAGCGACCAGGCCAGGACCGCCGTCCGGCCATGCCAGAATCCGCGTGCGAGCGGGAAGAAGGCGAGGGGGCTGGCTGCTCTGACCGCCGCATCGGCGTCCTGCAGGAGGAGCTTGGCATCGTTGTTCATGGCAGCAGTCTAAGCGAGGTCGGCGCAGACGCCATGCGTCCATCTCCCGATCCGGCGCGCCCTTGGCCGCACCGGCGATTGCCGCCGTCGGCGCGGGTGACTAGTGATACGGGCCTCGCGTGACATCAGACACGCCCTCAGGAGGCCCCCATGCCGACGACCAGCCGCCAGGTTCTTCTTGCCAGTCGCCCCCGCGGCGAACCGACCCCCGAAAATTTCTCCCTCGTCGACACGTCGCTGGCCGATCCGGGACCGGACCAGGTGCTGCTCCAGATCCGCTACCTCTCGCTCGATCCCTACATGCGCGGGCGCATGAACGACGCCAAGTCCTATGCCGCCCCGGTGCCCGTCGGCGGCGTCATGGAGGGTGGCACCGTCGCCGAGGTCCTGCTGTCGAACAGCGATCGCTTCCGTGCCGGCGACATCGTGCTGTCGCACTCCGGCTGGCAGAGCCACGCCATTGCTGACGCCAAGGACCTGCGCAAGGTCGATCCCACTGCAGCGCCGATCTCGACCGCCGTGGGCGTGCTCGGCATGCCTGGCATGACCGCCTATACCGGCCTCCTCACCATCGGCCAGCCCAAGCCCGGCGAGACCGTCGTGGTCGCCGCAGCCACCGGCCCGGTCGGCTCGGCGGTCGGCCAGATTGCCAAGATCAAGGGCGCGCGGGCCGTCGGCATCGCCGGCGGCGCCGACAAGGTCAGGGCGCTGACCGAGGAGTTCGGCTTCGATGTCGGCCTCGACCATCGCTCGCCGACCTTCGCCGCCGACCTGAAGGCCGCCTGTCCCGACGGCATCGATGTCTATTTCGAGAATGTCGGCGGCCATGTCTTCGACGCCGTCTTCCCGCTGCTGAACTTCTTCGCCCGCATCCCGGTCTGCGGCCTCATCGCCCAGTACAATGCGACCTCGCTCCCCGACGGGCCGGACCGCCTGCCGCTGCTCATGCGCGACGTGCTGACCAAGCGGCTCAACTTCCGCGGCTTCATCGTCCGCGACTTCGCCGATCAGTCGAAGGCCTTCTTCACCGACATGAGCCGGTGGATCGCAGAGGGCAAGGTGAAGTACCGCGAGGACATCGTCGACGGGCTCGACAAGGCGCCCGAGGCCTTCATCGGCCTGCTCAAGGGCCGCAACTTCGGCAAGCTCGTCGTCAAGGTGGGCTGAGTGCACGCCGGCGGACCAAGGCGACCCGCGGCCCTGCGCCGCTCCTGGCTCTTCCTGCCCGGAGCGGCGCGACAGCGGCTGGTGGAGGCCGGCTCGCTCGGCGCGGACGTGCTGATCCAGGAGCTCGAGGACTTCACGCCGCCGGAGTTGCGACCACAGGCCCGGCTCCTGTCCCCCGAGGTCTTCGCGGGCTGGCGGCGGGCCGGAGTGCTCGCCGCCGTCCGCATCAATCCCTTCGAGACCTGCGGCCGCGACGATCTCGCAGGGGTCATGAAGGGCGCCCCGGACATCGTCATGATGTCCAAGGTGGCGAGCCCCGATCAGGTCGCGGCCCTCGATGCCGCCATCACCGGTCATGAGGCGGTCCTTGGCCTTCCAGCAGGGTCCACCGAGATCGTTCCCAACATCGAGACGGCGGCGGGGCTGGTGCGCACCGCCGCCATCGTCGCGGCGAGCCGGCGCGTCACGGCGGCGTTGGTGGCCTCCGAGGACATGGCGGCCGATCTCGGCGCCGAGCGCAGCGTCACTGGGGAGGAACTGGCGGCGGTGCGCGAGCGCTTCCTCATCGAATGTGTCGCGGCCGGCCTGGTGGCGATCGACTGCCCCTTCACCTTCTCCAGCCTCGCCCATGCGGAGGCGGATCTCCTCTGGGCCCGTCGCCGCGGCTTCAAGGCGAAATCCCTCGTCGCGGCCGATCAGGTGGCGCTCGCCAACAGATTGCTGACACCCGCCGACGACGAGGTCGCGGCGGCGCGCCGTCTCGTCGCCGCTTTCGAGGAGGCCCGTGCCAGGGGCGACGAGCGTTGCGAGATCGACGGTCATCTCGTCGAGGTGCCGACGGTCAACGCCGCCCGACGTCTGATCGCCCGGGCCGAGGCTTTCGCCGCGCTCGCCCGCTAGCGCACCGGATCAGACCGGAGCGGTGGGGGCGGCGAGGTCGTTCTCGGGGATCTCGTGGGCCGCCGGGCCGAAGGGCAGGCCGGCGCCCGCGGCAAGGCTGGCGACCGCGGCGCTGACGCCACCCTCGCCATGCGGGACGCCCAGCGCCTTCATCGCCATCTCGATGGCCGAGAGCGAGCCGATGACCATGGGCGCGTTGACGTGGCCCATGTGGGCGATGCGGAAGGCGCGACCCGAGAGCTCGCCGATGGCCGAGCCGAGGGCGACGCCGCAGATCTTCTGCGCATAGGCCGAGATCGCCTCGGCATCGGCGCCCTGCACCAGCACCGGGGTCACCGAACAGGCGCGCTGCACCGGGTCGATGACGTTGCAGGACAGCACCTGTCCCTCGGACCAGCGGCCCACTGCCGCATGGGTGGCTTCCGCCAGCAGGCGGTGGCGCTTGAAGATGGCCTCGAGGCCCTCCTCCTTGATCATGTCGAGGGCAGCGCGCAGCGCGAAGAGCAGGTGCTCCGGCGGCGTGCCGCAATACTTCATGTAGTGCTCCTTGCCCTGGCGCGCGGTCCAGTCCCAGTAGAGCGTCTTCATGTCGGCCTTCTCATGGGCCTTGTGCGCCTTGTCGTTGGCGGCGACGAAGGCAAGGCCCGGCGGCGTCATCAGGCCCTTCTGCGAGGCCGACATCGCGACGTCGACACCCCAGGCGTCCATCTCGAACGGCATGCAGCCGAGGGATGCGACGCCGTCGACCATGAACAGGGCCGGGTGGCCCGCGGCGTCGATCGCCTTGCGCACGGCCTTCACATCGTTTGCAACGCCCGAGGCGGTGTCGATCTGCACCATCAAGATCGCCTTGATGGCATGACCGGTGTCGCGGCGCAGGCGCTCCTCGACGGTTGCGGGATCGATCGAGGCCCGCCACGAGCCTTCCATCACCTCGACGTCGGCGCCCATGAAGGCGGCCATCTGGCCCCAGCCGATGGCGAAGCGGCCGCTGGCCAGCACCAGCACCTTGTCACCGCGCGAGAGCACGTTGGAGATCGCCGCCTCCCAGCCGCCGTGGCCGTTGGCCGCGTAGACATAGGTGCGCCCGCGGGTGCGGAAGATGGTCTGGAGATCCGCCAGGATGCTGTCGGTGAGGGCGACCATCGGCCCGGAGTAAATCTCCTCGGCCGGGCGGATCATTGCCTGCAGCACGCGGTCGGGAATATTGGTCGGGCCGGGGATGGCGAGCAGGCTGCGGCCGTTGGCGACGCTCATGGATGGTCCTCTGCCGGAATGTCCGGATGGTGTCGCATATCCGCCTAGACTGCCGCCTCGAGCCGGGCAAGCGGTCATGCGGCTTGGCTGATGCGCTTTTCGCCGGTCGCCCGCAGCTTCGGCGTCAGGCCGGCCCGAACTTCGCGACGAGATCGGTAGGCAGGGCGATGCCCTCGGCCACCGCCTTCTGGCGCAGCTTCAGCCGCCGCTGGCCCGGCAGGCGTGCACCGGGTTGTGCCTCGATCGCCCCTGCGAGGGCGGTGATCCGCTCGCCGAAACCGGAATGGCCGAAGGCCGAGGGATCGATGGCGAGGATGGTCTGTCCCGTGCCGGGCGGCGGGCCCTTGTCGTCGAGGAAGGAGGAGGCCTCGAAGGCGAGGTGCGCGCCGGTGAGCGCCGCCGCCAGCACCTCGACCATGAGGGCGAGCGCCGTACCCTTCGCCCCGCCGAGGGCCACCATCGTGCCCTTCAGTGCCTTGGCGGCATCGGTGGTCGGATTGCCGTCGGGGTCGAGGGCCCAGCCCTCGGGGATCGGCTCGCCCTTCTGGTTCGCGGCGACGATGTTGCCGCGCGCCACCGTGGACAGCGCCAGGTCGATCACGATGGCCGGGCGGCCGGGCAGGGGGCAGGCGAAGGCGATGGGATTGGTGCCATAGACGGCCTTGGTGCCGCCGGCCGGCGCGATGGCCTCCGGCGTATTGGCGAAGAACAACGCGATCAGCCCGGCATCCGCCAGCTTCTCGACATGGGCGCCGAGGGCACCGGCATGGTTGGAGCGGGCGATGGTGGCTGCCGCGATGCCGGTCTCGCGGACGATGGCGGGAAGCTCCATGAGCGCCAGGTCGACGGCCGGATAGGCGAAGCCGTTGGCGGCATCGACGGCCAGCGTCGCCGCGCGCACGCGCGTCGCGGTCGGGACGGCCTTTCCGTCGATCTTGCCGCAGGTGAGCATGGTCAGATAGGTCGGGATGCGGGACAGGCCGTGGCCCTTCAGGCCCTCGGCCTCGGCCCCGACGAGGGCGGCTGCCACCGACTGCGCGGCCTCCGGGCTGGCGCCGTTTTCGGAGAAGATGCGGGCGACCCAGGCGCGGGCGGCGTCGAGCGAGACGGTGGTCATGTCAGCTCCCCTTGAGGACGCGGCGGACGTTGGCGGCGGTCACCGATGACACCCGCACATTGCTCTCGACGGTGACGCCGGCGATGTGCGGCGTCAGGATCAGGTTCGGGCAGCCGGCGAGCGGTGACCCCGCCTTCAGCGGCTCCACGTCGAAGACGTCGAGCGCCGCGCCGGCGATCGTGCCGGCCCTCAGTGCCGAGGCCAGCGCCGCCTCGTCGATGACGCCGCCGCGCGCCGCATTGACGATGACGGCGTCGGGCTTCATCGCGGCAAGGCGGCCGGCATCGATGAGGTTGCGGGTCTCCGCCGTCAGCGGGACATGCAGGCTGACGGCATCGGCCTCCTTCAGGAGGATCTCAAGGTCGACGGCACGTGCGCCGATGCGGCTCCAGGCCGGATCGTCCGCCTTCACGAAGGGGTCGGCGGCGATGATCGACATGCCCAAGGCCCTGGCGCGGGTCGCGGTCTCGCGGGCGATGGCGCCGAAGCCGACGAGGCCCAGAACCTTGCCATGGACCTCGCGGCCCATGAGGCGCTCGCGCGGCCAGGTTCCGGCGGCGACGGCATCGGAGGCGAAATAGGCGCCGCGCAGCAGCATCATGATGGTGGTCACCGCCCATTCGGCGACCGCGATGTCGTTGGCGCCCGTGGCCGGCAGGACGGCGATGCCGCGCGCCTTGCAGGCCTCGACGTCGATGTTGTCGAGACCGACGCCGAGGCGGCCGATGGCCCTGAGCCCGGTGGCCGCGGCGAGAATATCGCCGCGCACCTGCGTGCGGTTGCGCACGATGAGGGCGCGAGCGCCCGCCACCAGCGCCTTCAACTCGTCCGGACGGTCGACCAGCCCCTTGTCGTAGGTGACGCCGAACTCGCGCCGCAACTCGTCCACCGCCGCCTCGTCCATGAACTCGGAAATGACGATCTCGGTCATCTGGCTGTCCTAGAGGATGAAGAGGCCGGCGCAGACGATGGCGAGGATCACCCCCGTCGTGCCGAAGAAGACGGCCACGTGCCGCCAGCCGATGGAGAGGATCGCGGTGATCGACGTGCCGAGGCCAAGCGCCGCGATGGCGATCAGCAGCCCGGCATTGGAGACCTGCACCAGCCATGGCTTGGCCGCGGCATAGGGCGCGGCGAGCGCAGGAATGGCGGGGAGGACCGAGTTGACGACGACGAGGGCGAGGAAGACGATGGCGAAGACCGGAACCGGCACCTTCGCCTCGTTGGTATCGGCGCCCTGGCGGACGAACCACCAGCCGATGGCGAGCACCACCGGCAGGAGCAGGAAGACCCGGAACAGCTTGACCACGACGGCGCTGTTGCCCACCGGCTCCGACACGGCATAGCCGGCGCCGACCACCTGGGCCATGTCGTGGATGGTGGCGCCGAGCAGGATGCCGGTCTTGGTGGCGTCGAAACCGAGCAGGATGGCGAGCGGCGGATAGGCCAGCATGACCAGCGTCGACACGGCATTGGCCGCCACCACCGTGAAGGCCGTGTCTGCGGCCTTGGCCGGGTAGTTCGGCAGCACGGTGGTTGTCGCCAGCGTCGCCGAGGCGCCGCAGACGGCCGTCGCAGCCCCCGCCAGCGCCCCGTAGCCGTCCTGCAGGGACAGGCGGCGGGCGAGCCAGATGCCACTGGCGATGGTCGCCGCCATGGAAACGACCACCAGCGCCAGCGTGCCGACACCGAGCCCGAGGATATCGCCGAAGGCGACCCGGAGCCCGAGCAGCCCGATGGCCCAGCGCAGCAGCTTCTTGACCGCGAAGGTGAGGCCGGGCTCGAAGAGCGGGCGGGCCGCGAACGAGTGCAGGGCGATGCCGACGATGAGGGCGATGACCATCACGGGAAGGGCCAGCCGGCCGCCGCTGAGCTGGCGGACCAGCGGTTCGGCATAGACCGCGGCCACCGACACCACCGAAGCCAGTGCGATACCGGGAAGCAGCGGGCGTGTCGTCGCCGACAGGGTCATCAGGGGCTCCCGGAGCTCATCTCGTAGATCGCGATGCGCCGGTCCCCGGCATCGCGGACCTCGCGCAGCGCAAAGCCGAGATCAACGAGAATGTGCCGCGAGGCAAGGTTGCTTTCGCGCGTCACCGCCATGACGGGATGGATGTTGCGGCTGGTGGCAAAGGCGAGCACGGCCTGGGCGCCTTCCTTGGTGAAGCCCTGGCCGCGGTGCTCCGGCATGACGGCATAGCGCATGGCGACACCGATACCGGCATCGTGGTCCCAGAGCCCGACAATGCCCACGAAGGCGCCGTTGTCGCGACGGCGCATGACGAAGACGCCGTAGCCGCGCTCGGACCAGGTCGCCCTGTAGCTGTCGAACTGCGCGCGTGTCTCCTGAGCCGTCAATACGCCGTGCTTGAGCTTGCCCCCCACCTCGGGATGACCGGTGAGGACGCAGAGATCGGCGAAATCGCTTTCGCCGATCTCGGTCAGTTCGAGCCGGGCGGTGACGAGCGTCGTCACGCCGAACGGTAGAGCTTGGTCAGCGAGAACTCGCGGTGACCCAGCGCCTCGGAGGCGGTCAGGCGGCCGTTGGCAGTGCGCACGATGCTCTCGATGAGGGCATCGCCCGCCTGCGGGATGGTCAGTGTCCGCTTGAGGATGCCGGAGACGTCGACGTCGATGTGCTCGGGCATGGTGCGCATGGTCTTCGGGTTGCCGGTGATCTTGATGACCGGGACGATCGGGTTGCCGATGACGTTGCCCTGGCCCGTCGGGAAGGTGTGGATGACGTAGCCGCCGGCGGCCATCAACGTCACGCACTCGGCTGCTGCCGAGGACGTGTCCATGTAGTAGAGGCCGGGCCCCTTCGCCGGGGCCTCGGCCGGCTCGAGGATGTCGATGTACTTGCACTCGCGGCCGATCTTCTCGAGGTTGCCGAGCGCCTTCTCCTCGATCGTCGTCAGGCCGCCGGCGATGTTGCCCTTGGTCGGCTGCGAGTCCGAGAGGTCGTTGGTCTTGTGCGCCTCGATGACGTCGTCCTGATAGGACTTCCACATCTTGTACCAGCGCTCGCCGACCTGCTTGGTGGCGGCGCGCGCCTTGCAGAGATGCTCGGCGCCGGTGATCTCCGAGGTCTCGCCGAAGACGCCGTAGATGCCGCGCGGAATCAGCTTGTCGTACATGTTGCCGACGGTCGGGCAGGACGAGAGGCCCGTCGTGGTGTCGCTCTCGCCGCACTTGGTCGAGACCCACAGGTCGGTGATCGGGCACTTCTCGCGCTGCAACTCGCCCGCCCACTGGACGAATTCCTTGGCGACGTAGCTCGCCTTGGCGATGGTGGCGATGTCGCCGTGGCCCTCGATGCCGAAGCCGACCACCGGCTTGCCGGTCTTGGCGATGCCGTCGACGATGATCTTGGTCCACTGGTCCTCGATGCCGATGACCACCACCGCGGCGACGTTCGGGTTGGACCCGGTGCCGATCAGGGTGCGGAAGTGGAGGTCGAGATCCGCGCCGAACTGCAGGCGGCCATAGGCATGCGGGATGGCCAGCGTGCCCTTGATGTTGTTGGCGACGGCCTCGCAGGCGGCGTTCGACAGGTCGTCGAGCGGCAGCAGCAGCACATGGTTGCGCACGCCGACGCGTCCGTTCTCGCGGCGCCAGCCCATGATGCTGTCGAGGGCGCGGCCGGTCGGGCGCTTCACGACGGGTGCCTTGAAGGCTTCAGCGTCGATCTTGCGGCCCTTGACGTTCTTCAGCTTGCGCTGGACGAGATCGAAGTTGGCGACCATCAGCGACATGGCGGTTTCCTCAGAGTGGTTTCTGTCTTGGCCAGAGGGTTGGGTGTCCGGTCGGGCTGCAGCGGCCCGCTCGGTCGATCACCAGCGCTTGGTCTTGATGTTGTGGATGTGGGCGTGCTCGCCCTTCTTGATGTCGGCCTTGGCGATGCCGATGTCCTGGCCGTACTTCCAGATGGTCTCGCCCTTCTTGATGTCCTTCAGCGCCACCTTGTGGCCGATCGGGATGTCCTGCTTGGCGGTGACACGGAAATCCGAATTGTCATGGGTGACGACGGCCAGCATGTCGGTGCCGGCTTTCAGTCCTTCCACGACCACGACACCGACCGTGTCCTTCTTCTCATGGACGAGCAGATGGGGGTTTCCCATGGGCGTTTCCTCCGTAGGCTTGTAGGTCTTGTATAAGACATAAGACGTGCTAGGCTGTCAATCGCAGGTCGCGCAGGGAGTTGTCGTTGTCGACAGGTCGAAGACCGGACCCGGAACGCGTCGTCGGCTTCCTGCCGCTCTATCGGCAGGTGAAGGACCGGCTTGTCCGCCGCATCGCCGAGGGGGCCTGGCAGACGGGCCAGATGATCCCTTCCGAATTCCAGATCGCCGGCGAACTCGGGGTCAGCCAGGGCACGGTCCGCAAGGCTCTCGACGAGATGACGGCGGAGCGGCTGCTGGTCCGACGCCAGGGCGTGGGGACCTTCGTGGCCAGCCACGACGAGGCCCGCATCCTCTTCCAGTTCTTCAAGCTCACCCGGGACGACGGGCGGCGGGAGTTTCCCGACAGCGTCGTTCTCTCGGTTCAGGTCGTTCCGGCCCCCGCTGAGGTGGCGCAGCGGCTCGACCTGCGGCAGGGTGAAACCGCCGTGATCATCCACCGCGTCCGCTCCCTCGGCGGCGAGGCCGCCGTTAGCGAGCGTATCGCCGTTCCGGCCGCACGGTTTCCGGGACTGTCCGAGTTCGATCCGGTGCCCAACAATCTCTACGGCCTCTACGCCGAGCGCTACGGCGTCACCGTGGCGCGCGCCTCGGAGAGCCTGAAGGCCGTGGCATGCCCCGATGTCGATGCCGCCCATCTGGGAATTCCCGGGGGGTCGCCGGTTCTCTCGATCGATCGTCTGGCCCTCGACCTCGACGGCAGGAAGGTTGAATGGCGTCTATCGCTTTGCAGAACAGATCAATTTCACTACATCTCTGATTTAACCTAGAGTGGCGTCGGCACGGCGGGCCGAACGATCACGACAATACAAACCGTCATGCAACAGGAGGAAATGGAATGCTTGGACGTTTTTTGGCAGCCGCCGCCTTGACGGTTGGCTTTTCGCTCTCGCCGGCCACTGCACAGACCTATCCCGACCGGCCGATCACGCTCATCGTGCCCTTTGCGGCCGGCGGTCCCTCTGACGTCCTCGGGCGCCTGATCGGCCAGTCGCTGTCACAGTCGCTGGGGCAGACCGTGCTCATCGAGAATGTCGGCGGTGCCGGCGGCACGACCGGGGCCGCCCGGACCGCGCGCGCCGCCCCTGACGGCTACACCCTCCTGATCCACCACCTGGCGCTTGCGGCTGGCGCTACCCTCTACCGCAACCTCAGCTACGACACGGTCAAGGATTTCGAACCCATCGGCCTGATCAACCAGGGTCCCTTCGTCATCGTGTCCAAGAACGGACTCGAGACGAAGACGATCGCCGAGTTCATCGAGCACGTGAAGAAGACCGGCCGCGGCATGAGCTTCGGCACGGCTGGCGTCGGCTCCGGTTCGCATCTCTGCAACATGATGATGCAGTCACAGCTTGGCGTGACGTTCAACGAGATTCCCTATCGCGGCACCGGTCCGGCCATGAACGACCTGGTCGCCGGCCAGCTCGACGCCCTCTGCGATCAGACCACGAACTCGATCCCGCAGATCCAGGGCAATCGCATCCGCGCCTATGCCGTGACGGCGCTGCAACGGGTCGAGCAGCTTCCCAACCTGCCGACGCTGCATGAGTCAGGGCTTCCGAATTTCGAGGTGACGGTCTGGCACGCGCTCTATGCGCCGCGCGGCACGCCTGCGCCCGTCATCCAGAGGCTCAACGCCGCGCTTGAGGTAGCGCTCAAGGACGCGACCATCCTCAAGCGCTTCGCCGACCTCGGCACGACGCCCTTCCCTGCGGGACAGCGCGGCCCCGCAGAGGCCCGGGCCCGGCTCGAGAGCGAGGTCGCCAAATGGCGCCGCGTCATCTCGGAATCGGGGTTTGTCCCGTCGAACTGAGACGGCTGGCGTTCTGCCCGGTTGACGCGATCGTGTTCCCTGTTCTGGCCGCCTTGCCTGTCCCGGCAGGGCGGCCATCTCTTTGCCCGCCTTGACCCCTGCGGGGCAACCGGGCGACATCACGGACCACGGTCGAGAGCCCTTCATGCACGATCCCCGTCTCGCGCCGCGCGCCCTGGTGCCGCTGCTCGTCATCTTTGCCGCGATCGGCCCCATGGCTCTCAACCTGCCGCTGCCGGCTGTTCCCGGGCTGGCGCGCTATTTCGACACCGATCCCGGCACCATCCAGCTCACCATCACGCTCTACCTCGCCGGCATGGCGGTGGCGCAGCTTTTCCTCGGCCCCTTGTCGGATCGTTACGGCCGCCGGCCGGTCATCATCACGGCGCTGGCGATCACCGCCGCCATGAGCATCTTCGCCGCGCTCGCGGCGAGTGCGGCCATGCTGGTCGTCGCCCGTGTGCTGCAGAGCTTCGGCGCCTCCGCCGGGCAGGTCATCGGCCGTGCCATCATCCGCGACGTCTTCGACAAGGATCGCGCTGCCTCGATGATCGGCTGGGTGACCATGGCCATGGTCGTCGCGCCCATGGTCTCGCCCTCCATCGGCGGCCTGATGACCGAGACCATCGGCTGGCGCTGGGTCTTCGCCGCCACCGCCGCCATCGCCCTCGTCACCCTGGCGCTTGCCGTGTTCCGGCTGCCCGAGACGCGCGCCGTGGTCTCCTCTCCGAGCTTCGGGCAATTGCTGCGCGATGCCGGGGAACTGGTCCGCGACCGTGTCTTCGTCGGCTACCTGCTGATAGGGGCGCTGTCCTCCATCACCTTCTTCTCCTTCGTCGGTGGAGCGCCGCACATCACCGTGACCCTGATGGGCCAGAGTTCGACCGTCTATGGCCTCTGGTTCATGGTCAATGCCTGCGGCTACATGCTTGGCAACGCCGTCTGTGGCCGGTACGCGGCGCGGCTCGGCTCGGACCGGCTGATCCGCTGGGGCAGCCTGATGATGGTGCTGATGGCGCTGATGCAGTTCGCCATCGCCATCTCGGGACTGATGGTGCACCCGGCCTGGCTCTTCCTGCCGCAGGCGGCCATCGCCTTCTCCAACGGCCTGCAATTGCCCGGCGCCATCGCCGGCGCGGTCAGCGTCCGGCCCGAGGCGGCGGGATCGGCTTCCGGCATCGTCGGATTCTCACAGATGGGCCTTGGTGCCATCGCCGCGCAGATTGCCGGCACGCTGGTGGGCACCACCATGAGCCCGGTGCCGATGGTGGCGCTGTCGGTCTTCGGGGCCTTCGGCGCCTTCCTGTCGGTCGCGCTGATCCGCCGTCGCGACAGCTACTGACGGCTCAACTGATGCCTGTGTAGCGCCCCGGCCGGTGGTTCATGCCGACGATCATGCTGAGCACGGCGATCCCCGCCATGGACAGGGCGATCAGGTCGAGGCTCAGGACCGTCGCGCCGGCCAGCATCACCAGCATGTCGACGACGAAGAGAAAATAGCCCGCCCTGAGGCCGTACTTCTCCTGAACGAAGTAGGCGAGGATGCTGACGCCGCCGAGGCTCATGCCATGGCGGAACATCATCAGAAGCCCGATGCCGAAGAGCCCGCCGCCGGCGATCGCCGCATAGAGCGGGTGGACGTGTCCGATCTCCAGCCAGAACGGCATCAGCTTCGAGAACAGGGAGACGAGGCTGACCGCTGCCAGGGTCTTGGCCGTGAACCGCCAGCCGAGCCTGACGAGGGCGAGCAGGAAGAATGGCAGGTTCACCAGTAGGAGCAGGGTGGAGAAGGTCAGAGGTGTGACGTAGCTGAGCAGCAGCGCCACACCCACCGTGCTGCCGGTGAGCAGCGAGGCCTTGGCATAGATCGCGATGCCCAGCGCGACGAACAGCGTTCCCAGCACGAGGGCGAGGGCGTCCTCGTGGATCCTGTGCCGAAGTACGTTCTCGGTCATGCAGCGGCGTCTCGCATGCGTGCGTGTTGCGATGCACATAGCAGATCGCGGCGCGTGAGGTCGCGCTCAAGTGGTGGGCAGGCCTGCCGACAATGCAGGCGCCGGCTCAGGGTTCGCCGGGGTCGACGGCCTGCAGCACGACGAACCACGGCGCCGCCTCGGGCTGGCACAGCGGGCCGATCCTGGCGCCTTCCGGACAGGCACGCGGGCGGCGCGGGACGGCGAGGGCGCCGCGCCTGTCCACCACGAGGTCGCGCCGCGCGACAGACTGGAGCACGTTGCCGCCGATCACGGTTGTCGTTCGCCGACGCGCATCCTGTGCCGACACCACGTCGCAATGGAGGTTCCAGATCGGACGTTCGCCGCGGGCCAGGGCGAGGATCAGGGCGTCGAACCCGGTGCCTCCACCGAGACTGGCCGGATCGTGGCGGTGCAGGCAGACGAGATCGCCGGGCCGCAGCCGAACCACCCGGGGATCGCAGGCGCGATAGAAGGCACCGGCCGTCAGCCCCTGAGCCTCGTCGCGGCTTCGCCTCGCCGCCTCGGCGACATAGTCGAGATGCGCCATGGCGGCTGCGAAGCGGGTCCGCGGGACGCCCGCCGTGAGCACCACATGCGAGACGAAGGCCGCCGACCAGGGAATGTCCACGGCCGCGCCGCGCATGGCCGCCTGGACCAGCGCCTCGCGCTCAGCCTCCGCAAGGTTGCCGCCCCTCAGGCGCGCCAGCAAATCGCCGAGGGGAACGAGGTCGCCGGCCCCCGCGGCCTGAGCATCGTCCTGGAGGCGGGGGATGCGGCGCACCTGGAGCGGTCCGTCAGTGAGCGGTCCGAGGCTCTGCCAGTAGCGCATCACCTCGCGCCAGGGGACGCCGCGCCCCGCCGTCTCGTCGCGGATGACATCGGCCTCGACCGCTCCGAACCGGACCAGTGCGCCGCCTCGACCGATGATGTGCCCGCCGAAGGTCTCGTGCTCCCGCGTCGCCGTCGCGGCGATGGCGAGCGCCGCGGCCGAGGGCGCACTGCGGCCGGTGGCCAGACAGAGCCTGTCCAATGTCGCGCGCTCGGCCGCCGGCATGCCCTGCGCAGCGGCCGCCACCGGCGAGAGCGAGGCCGCGAGCGCCAGGAACAGGACCGCGAGCCTCTCCCTCATTCCCGAGACCATCGTCATGCCCGACCGTTGCCCTCGCGCCCGCCCATTGCGGACAGGACATCAGCAGGATTCCCGCGGCATGGCGAGCCCGGTGCCGTCCTTGCCGACCGGAACAATCGGCGGTGTCCGGCATTGCATCCGCCCGCTGCCATCCCCTGCCCGAAACTGGCAAGCGACGTCACCGCTGATGTGCGCGCGCCGGTGCCGGCGTCTCGGGGGCGATGGTCGCGGACGCCCATGGTTCGGCTCCTCGTTGCCTGCATCGCGGTCAATGCGCGCCGGGGATACCGGCGCCGTCGTCTCTCAGGCCGGCTCCCACCCGTCCTTCGCCAGCACTTCCCCCGCGAGATAGAGGCTACCCGTGATCAGCACGCGTGGCGGCACGGGATCGGCACGCTTGCCCACCGCTGCAAGGGCCTCGTCGAAGCTGCTGCAGGCCGTCGCATCGATCTCGGCCGCGCGGGCCGCATCCGCGAGGGTGCTCGCCGGGAGGGCGGCAGGATAGCCGAACGGCACTGCGAGCAACACCGGCGACAAGGCGCGGAAGTGGTCGAGGAACCCGCGTGGGTCCTTGGTGGAAATCATCCCGGCGATCATCACCAGCGGCCGCGGCTGGCGGGCGTTCAGCGTACGGATCGCCTCTGCCAGCACCTCGCCGCCTCCGGGGTTGTGCCCGCCATCGAGCCAGACATCGGCGCCGGCGGGCAGGGCCTGTGCCACGCGTCCCGTCAGCCGCTGCAGGCGCGCCGGCCAGGACACTGTCTGCAGGCCCCGCTCGATGGCGGCCGCGTCTAGTGCGAATCCGGCCGTCCTGACGGCGGCGATGGCGGTGCCGCCATTCTCGAACTGGTGCACGCCGGCGAGCCGGGGCGGCGGGGCGTCGATCAGGCCTTCCTCGTCCTGATAGACGAAGCGTCCATGTTCGCTGCGGGCGAACCAGTCGAGGCCGGAGACGAGCAGGCGCGAGCGTGTCGCGGCTGCGGCGGCTTCGATGACCGCCATCGCCTCCGGGGTCTGCCGGGCGATGACCGCTGGCCGGCCGCGCTTGAGGATGCCGGCCTTCTCGGCCGCGATCTTGGGGATCGTGTCGCCGAGATAGTCGGCGTGGTCCATGGAGACCGGCGTGATGACGGAGACGGCCGGCCGCGGCACGACGTTGGTGGCGTCGAACCGTCCGCCCATGCCGACCTCGAGGATGACCGCGTCTGCCGGATGGCGGGCGAACATGACCAGCCCGGCAATGGTGGTGATCTCGAACTGGGTGATGGCCTCGCCGGCATTGACCCGCTCGACCTCCAGCAGCACCTCGGCCAGCGTCGCGTCGTCGACCAGGCGGCCGCCGCCGGGCGCCGCAAGGCGGTAGCGTTCGTTGAAACGCACGAGATGGGGCGAGGTATAGACGTGGACGGAGCGTCCCGAGGCCTCCAGGAAGGCGCGGGCGAAGGCGGATGTCGAGCCCTTGCCGTTGGTGCCGGCGACGTGGATCACCGGCGGCAGCGCGAGGTGTGGGTCTCCAAGCCTCGACAGCGCGCGGAACATGCGGTCGAGCGACAGGTCGATCAGCTTCGGATGCAGCCTGGCGAGCCGTTCGACAATGGCGGTGATGGAGGTTTCGGCAACCGTCATGGCGGGAGACTTAAATGGGTGGCGCGCAGCCTGCGCAAGGGGAAATCAGGCGCGCGCGTCGCACGGATCCCGGTCTTGCCGGGCATGGCCGACGGCGCGCGGGTGGCTCCCAGTCGGGCCGCGCGTCAGCCGGCGACGGTGACCGCGGTCGAGGGAATGTCGTCCGTCCTGGCCGGTGCCTTGGTCAGCACCCGACACAGCCGCGCGAGCGTCGCGCGCATGTCGTGGCGGTGGACGACCAGATCGACCATGCCGTGGTCCTTGAGGTACTCGGCGCGCTGGAAGCCCTCGGGCAGCTTCTCGCGGATCGTCTGCTCGATGACCCGCGGGCCGGCAAAGCCGATCAGGGCGCCCGGTTCGGCGATGTGGACGTCGCCGAGCATGGCGTAGCTCGCGGTGACGCCGCCGGTGGTCGGATTGGTCAGGACGACGATGTAGGGCAGCCTGCTGTCCCTGAGTGCCTGGACGGCCACGGTCGTGCGCGGCATCTGCATCAGCGACAGGATGCCCTCCTGCATGCGGGCACCGCCCGAGGCGGTGAAGATGATGAAGGGCGTCTTCTTCTCGACCGCGGTCATCATGCCCTTCACGATGGCTTCGCCGGCTGCCGTGCCGAGCGATCCGGCCATGAAGTCCATGTCCTGAACCGCAACCGTCACGGCGAGGCCTTCCAGCTTGCCGAAGCCGACCTTGATGGCGTCGTTCATGCCAGTCTTGGCGCGGGCGTCCCTGAGCCGATCGACGTAGCGCTTCTCGTCGCGGAACTTCAGAGGATCGATCGGTGCATCGGGCAGTTGCACGTCGAACCAGGTGCCGTTGTCGAAGATCGACTTCAGCCGCGCCGTCGAGCCCATGCGCATGTGCGCGCCGGAGCCGGGAATGACGAAGAGATTGCTCTCGAGATCCTTGTGAAAGACCATCTGCCCGGTCTCCGGGCACTTGATCCACAGGTTCTCCGGCGTGTCCCGCTTCAGGAACGATCGGATCTTCGGGGGAAGAACGTCGGTGATCCAGTTCATGACTGTCGTCCTGACGGGTGTTGGAAAGTCGGAAAGCGAAGCATCGCGCCGAAAGGCGGCGCTTATTCGGCAGCCTGTCGGGCACCGCGCACGCCGGAGGCGAGCGAGGCGACGAGCCCAGTGACGGCATCCACACTCGCCGCGGTCGCCTTGCCCTCGGCATCGAGCGAACCCTTGAGCACCTCGATCAGCGCCGATCCCACCACCACGGCATCGGCGCCGCGCGCCACGGCGCCGGCATGGTCGGCATTCTTCACGCCGAAGCCGACCGCCACCGGCAGGTCCGTGTGCCGCTTGATGCGCGCCACCGCTTGCGCGGTCCGGTCGAAGTCCGGGGTGGCGGCGCCGGTGATGCCGGTGATCGAGACATAGTAGACGAAGCCCGAGGTGTTGCGGAGCACCGTCGGCAGCCGCTTGTCGTCGGTGGTCGGGGTTGCGAGGCGGATGAAGTTGAGCCCCGCCTTCAGGGCGGGAAGGCAGAGCTCGGCATCCTCCTCGGGCGGCAGGTCGACGACGATGAGACCGTCGATGCCGGCCGCCTTCGCATCGACCAGGAACCGCTCGACGCCGTAGATGTAGATGGGGTTGTAGTAGCCCATGAGGACGATCGGGGTCGCCTGGTCGAAGGTCCGGAACCAGGCGATGTCCTCAAGGGTCTTCCTGAGCGTCTGGCCGCCGGCGAGCGCGCGCAGGCCCGCCGCCTGGATCGAGGGGCCATCAGCCATCGGGTCGGTGAAGGGCATCCCGAACTCGATGACGTCGGCGCCTGCCGCCGGCAGGCCCTTCAGGATGGCACGGGCCGTTTCGCGGTCGGGATCGCCCGCCATGACATAGGTGACGAGGCCGGCGCGGCCTTCGCGGGCGAGATCGGCGAAGCGTATGTCGAGACGGGTGCTCATGATCACCTGGTCCAAGGCAGGATTACACCACCTGCGGCGAGCAATCCAAACAAGAAGAAAAGTAGATTGAAGGACTGACGATACGACGGAATTTTGCCGCGATTGTCAGCTTGGCGGACGATGTTCTTATCAGCAGATTGTGGGTCGATCTTTTTCAAGGTTTCTTCAATAAGATTCTCACCCACGTGCACCAACTGTGCTGTGCGACGGTCAATAAGCTTGAAGATTACCGCGACAATGATGAGCGATGCGGCAATGACAGTCGACGCGAGGCGCTCGTCCTTTTGAAACGCAGTGAAGTAGGCTGCGAGCGAGAACCCTGCCACGATCAGGAAAAAATTGAATGCCCGAAGCCTTTGATCCGCATGAATTTTGAACCACTCGATGCCGACATCCTTGAGCAGCTTCAGCCGATCAGCCTCGGCGATCTGTGTCTCCGTGCTCACAGGCTTGTTCCCAGGATTTCAGCGACCTGCGGCACGTCCTTGTCGCCGCGGCCGGAGAGGTTCATGACCATGATGTGGTCCTTCGGCTTGATCGGCGCGAGTTCCGCGACCTTTGCCATGGCATGCGCGCATTCCAGCGCAGGAATAATGCCCTCGACCTTCGACATCAGCTGGAAGGCCTCCAGCGCCTCATCGTCGGTCGCCGAGAGATAGGTGACGCGGCCGATGTCGTTGAGCCAGGAGTGCTCAGGGCCGATGCCGGGATAGTCGAGGCCGGCGGAGATCGAGTGGCCCTCCTGGATCTGCCCGTCCTCGTCCATCAGGAGATAGGTGCGGTTGCCGTGAAGGACGCCCGGCTTGCCGCCCGAGATCGAGGCGGCGTGCAGCTTGTCGAGGCCGTGGCCGGCCGCCTCGACCCCGTAGATCTCCACCGAGGGATCGTCGAGGAAGGGGTGGAACAGGCCGATGGCGTTGGAACCGCCGCCGACGCAGGCAATGAGGCTGTCGGGAAGGCGGCCTTCCTGCGCCAGCATCTGCTCGCGGGTCTCCTCGCCGATCACCGACTGGAAGTCGCGCACCATGGCCGGGTAGGGGTGGGGGCCCGCCACCGTGCCGATGCAGTAGAAGGTCGTCTCGACATTGGTCACCCAGTCGCGCAGCGCCTCGTTCATGGCATCCTTGAGCGTCTTGGCGCCTGACTGGACGGGAACCACGGTCGCGCCCAGCATCTTCATGCGGAACACGTTCGGCGCCTGCCGGGCGACGTCCACCGCGCCCATGTAGACGATGCATTCGAGGCCGAAACGGGCGCAGAGGGTCGCAGTAGCGACCCCGTGCTGGCCGGCGCCGGTCTCGGCGATGATGCGCTTCTTGCCCATGCGGCGGGCGAGCAGGATCTGGCCGAGGACGTTGTTCACCTTGTGGGAGCCGGTATGGTTCAGCTCCTCGCGCTTCAGGTAGATCTTGGCACCCCCGAAGTGCTCGGTCAGCCGCTCCGCGAAATAGAGCGGGCTCGGCCGGCCGATATAGTGGGTGCGATGGCTCGCCATCTCAGCGACATAGGCGGGGTCGTGGCGCGCCTCGTTGTAGGCCCGCTCGAGTTCGAGGATGTTCGGCATCAGCGTCTCGGCGACGAAGCGGCCGCCATAGATGCCGAACCGGCCGTTCTCGTCCGGTCCCGACCGGAAGGAATTGGGCTTCATCGGTGCATTCATCGCCACTCTCCTTCGCCCTGCGTCTGGCGGGCGGCGGCCACGAAGGCCCTGATCTTGTCCGGATCCTTCAGACCCGGCGCACTCTCGACACCTGACGATACGTCGACGCCGGACAAACGGGTCAGCCGGATGGCCTCGGCCACATTGCCGGGATGGAGGCCCCCCGAAAGCATGACCGGGCGGCCGGGGTCAAGGCCGGCTACCAGCCGCCAGTCGAATGTCAGGCCGTTTCCGCCGGGCAGGGCGCCCGCAGTCTTCGGCGGTTTGGCGTCGACGAGGATGAGATCGCTGACCGCGGCATAGTCCCCGATGGCCGTGAGGTCGGCGGCTTCGGCCACGCCGATGGCCTTCATGACGCGCACGGAGAACCGCGACCGGATATCGGCGACGCGCGCGAGGTCCTCGCCGCCATGCAGCTGGAGGATATCGGGCCTGACGCCGGCCATGAGTTCGGCGAGGAAGGCATCGGTCGGATCCACCGTCAGGGCGACCACCTCGGCGCGGCCCCGGGCACGCTCCGCCAGCGCGCCCGCGGCTGCGATCGACACGTTGCGCGGGCTCTTGGCAAAGAAGACAAGGCCGACCATGTCGGCGCCGGCGGCGATCGCGGCGTCGAGGGTCTCGGCGGTGCTCAGCCCGCAGATTTTCACCAGAAGGGACATGGCCCGTTCTTAGACGGGCAGCGACCGCCACACCAGCATGGCGGCGGCGAGGTCCTCGAGAGCGGTGCCCACCGACTTGAACAGCGTGATCTCCCCGGCGGAGGCGCGGCCGTGGTGAAGCCCGCGGGCGAGGTCGAAGAGGTCGGCCTTCACGTCGCCTTCAGCAATGATGCCGCGCCTGATCGGATCGACGATGTCGCCGGCTTCCTTCAGGCCGCCGGTGCGTGTGTCGACGAAGAGGCTGGCGCGCCGGACCGCGGCGTCGTCCGCCTCGCGCATCGCCGGCGTATAGCCCCCCACGAGGTCGAGATGGGCGCCCGGTTTCAGCCAGTCGCCCGAGATGATGGGATTGGACGAGATCGTCGCGCAGGTCACGATGTCCGCCTCCTCCACCGCCGCCTGCAGGTCGGTCGCGACGGTGAAGGTGATGCCCGGAACGGTGCCCGCAAGGCCTTCGGCGAGGTCAACAGCCTTGTCGCGTGAGCGGTTCCACAGCGTGACGTTGCGGATGGGGCGGATCGCCGCATGGGCCCGGATCAGATGCGGTGCCAGCGCGCCGGCGCCCACCATGACCATGCGGGTGGAGTCCCTGCGCGACAGGTAGCGCGAGGCGAGGGCGCTGGCGCAGGCCGTGCGCCAGACGGTCAGCATGGTGCCGTCGAGAATGGCGAGGGGCGCCCCCGTCTCGCCGCTGCACAGGACGTAGCTGCCATAGATCGACGGCAGGTTGCGCGCCCCGTTGCCGGGGTAGACCGAGACGATCTTGGCGCCGACGAAGGCCCCGTCGCCCGGTGGCGTCCAGGCCGGCATCAGCAGCAGCATGGCCTCCGGCACCCCCTCCTCCTGGCGGATCGGGTGATGATGGCGCAGCGGCACGGTGATGTCGGACCGGAAGGCCTCGGCCAGCGCATCGACGAGGGCCGAATAGGTCAGGGCGCCGGCGATCTCGGCGGCGGTGATGATGCGCATGAAGAGCTCAGGCCGCCGGCCGGTTGAGGAAGGCGAGTGCGCCTCCAGTGGTGGCCGATACCTGGTCGCCGCGTCCAAGCTCGTTGCGCAGCCGCTCGACATCGCTGCGCGCGGCCGACAACTCGCTCTCGGCCAGCCGGCAACGCTTGCGATAGCGACCCTGCTTCCACCAGACCGCCATGCCGCCGATGATCACGCCGAGGATCATCGCGAGGAAAACAACCGCGAAAAGCGGCACCGTCACGGACAGGGCGGAACTCGCGCGCGCGAAGGGGTCGACGGACAGCGTGACGGGCGTCCGGTTGGCCACCGCCAGGATGACGGCAATCAGCGCGACAGGGGCGAGAAACAGCCAGTTGACGATGCGGCGCAGCATGTCAGGCGCCCTTGTTCAGTCGCTCGCGCATTTCCTTGCCGGTCTTGAAGAAGGGCACGACCTTGTCGTCCACCTCGACATGCTGTCCGGTGCGCGGGTTGCGGCCGACGCGCGCCTGGCGCGCTTTCACCGAGAAGGCGCCGAAGCCGCGCAGTTCCACCCGGTCGCCACGCGCCAGCGCACCGACGATCTCGTCGAGGATGGCGTTGACGATGTTCTCGACATCGCGCTGGTAGAGCTGGGGGTTCTGCTCGGCAATTTTCTGGACGAGTTCAGACTTGATCATGGCCACCGCGCCCGCCCGGCGCGCTCCCGATTGAATTTATCAAAATCTATCATGGGCTTGGAGGCTGCCAGAGCGCCAGAAGCCCGTCAAGCGACGTTCGCTCGATCTGGGCAGCGAGCGCCGAGCCGGCGATGCGCTCGGCCCATTCCGTCAGGCCCACGGCCTCGGCGAGGCTGCTGCCGGCCACGCGCAGCCATGACATGTTCCCCGGCGCCCGCGGCCGATGGAGTTGCACCCGCATGCTTGTTGGCACCCCGCGGGTCGCCAGCCAGGCGCGCGCCTCGCGCTCACCGCCGAGCTGGTCGACCAGCTTCAGCTCGCGCGCCCTGCTGCCGACGAAGACGCGGCCGTCCGCGACGACGCGAAGCTGCTCGTCGCTCAGACCGCGACGGTCCTTCACGATGCGCTGGAACCAGCCGTAACTGTCGGTGATGATCTCCCTGAGGGCGGCGAGCGCCTCGGGGCTGGTCGGCTCGAGGCCGCTGGGCATGGCCTTGAGCGGAGTGGAGCGGATGGCCTCGACCCGGACGCCGAGCGTCTCAAGAAGCCGCACCACATTGGGAAACTGAGCGATGACTCCGATTGAACCTGCGATGGAGGTCTCGCGCGACACGATGTGATCGGCCCCGATCGCGGCGATGTAGCCGCCGGACGCGGCCGTGCCCTCGACCACGGCGACGGTCGGCTTGACGGCAGCGACAGTGCGGATGGCGGTGAACAGCGCCTCCGAACCGGTCACGGTGCCGCCGGGTGAATCGATGGTGACGATCAGCGCCCGGACGTTGCGGTTGCGGGCAAGGGCCTCGATCGTCCGCACCAGGTTGGCGTTCTGCGTGATGACGCCTCGAACCTCGACCCGTGCCACGTGCTGAAGCGGCGTGACCCAGCCGAAGCGTTGCGCGCCCACCAGCCCGGCGACGCAGAGCGCGCCGATGACGGCAAGAACCGACAGTACCCGCCAGAACGTCAGCTTGCGACGCAGGAGACGGCGATCCAGGACGGCATCGGTATCGAGAGGCATGAAAGGGGGCTCCCAGTTGCAGCCGGCACACCCTGAACGGGGCGATCAGGTAGCCCCGACGGGGCCGCGGCGCAAGTCGCCTGCGTTGTCGCGGCAGAAGTTGGCCGAGGTCTGCGCGGTGACCCGCGCGTCAGCGGAGCAGCCCCCGTCAGCGCGTACCCCGGTCTTTCCGGTCGACCGAGCGCCCCCGCAGGAGAACAATGACGCTGAAGATGGCCACGCCGATACCGCAGACGATGGCGGTCGGATAGAGGGCCGACATGGCGACGATGTAGCTCAGGGGCTCGCTGTCGTAGTCGACGTCCAGCGCCGGCCTGCTGCGCCCGCCGAACTGGAAGACGCCATCGATCCAGGCGGTCCGGAGCTGGATGAAGCTGTAGATCGCGAGCATCAGGCCACCGCCGACACCCGCTATGGCTGTCAGGACCCTCGCAAGGGGGCTGAGACGTCGCCGCTCGTCAGCGTCATTCATCGCATCGCCTTTCATCAGGGTCTTCCGCACTTCGCCGGAAGGCTCGTTTGAACGCGCACACCACCACCAGCCTTGAATGCAAATGCTAACACACCTCTACCGCATTGCTCCATTGATCTCGTTCAAAATTGCGCGCGCGGCAGCGAGCGGATCGGTTGCGGCGGTGATCGGGCGGCCCACGACCAGGCGGTCCGCGCCACCGCGGATGGCGTCGGCAGGCGTCACGATGCGCTTCTGGTCGCCCGCATCGGCGCCGGCCGGCCGGATGCCGGGGGTGACGAGTTCGACCCGCGGCGGGATTCCGATCGCCCTGAGGTTGGCGGTTTCGTGGGCGGAGCAAACGATGCCGTCGACGCCGATGGCCGCCGCCTGCTGCGCCTTGGCCGGAACGAGTGTCGCCACCGTTCCCGCATAGCCCGCCTCGGCGCAGTCCAGATCGTTCCATGATGTCAGGATGGTGACGGCCAGGATCTTCAGGGCCGATCCGGAGCGGCCCTGCACCGCGGCCCGCATGGTCTGGGGATAGGCGTGGACCGTCAGATACTGCGCGCCCGTGCGGACAATCGACTCGACGCCCTCGCGCACCGTGTTGTCGATGTCATGAAGCTTGAGGTCGAAGAAGATGGTCTTTCCCGATGCGGCGAGTTCGCGGCCGAAGGCGATGCCGTCCGAATAGCCGAGCCGGTAGCCGATCTTGTAGTGCGTCACCGTGTCGCCAAGCAGCGAAACGAGTCGCTCTGCCTCGCCGAGGCTCGGCAGGTCGAGGGCGACGAAGAGCTTGTGGCGGGCATCGGATGTTGCGGCGGACGACATCAGGAGAAACTCCGGGCCTTGTCGATGAGTGAGGTGCAGCAGGCGGTCAGCGCGCTGCGCGTGCGCTCGTCCTTCAGGCGCCCGTCGTCGTCGAAGGCCTGATGGGCGGCGGGTACGGCACAGCTCTCCGGGACGACCAGCGCGCCGCAGCCCACTTCAAGCACCTGGCGGGTGGCGATCTGGGACCGCATTCCCCCATAGCTGCCGGGCGAGGCGGAACCCAGGGCGAAGACCCGGCCGCGATAGGCGGAGAGCGGCTTCTCCCCAGCTTCCTTGACGCGGCTGACCCAATCAATGGTGTTCTTCAGCACCGGCGTCATCCCGGCATTGTACTCCGGGCCGGCGATGAAGATGCCGTGATGGAGGCAGAACTGGCGCTTGAGCTTCAGGGCATTGTCCGGGATGCCGGAGGCGGCTTCGAGGTCGCCGTCGTAGAGCGGCAGGGAATAGTCGGCGAGTGAGATCAGCGAGACGTCCGCGTCCATCCTCGCCAGCTCGCCAGCGGCGGCTGCGGCCAGCCGGCTGTTGAACGATCCCGAGCGGATGGAGCCGGAGAACACGAGGATCCGTATCATGACGCTGCTCCCGTCGACGATGACGGCGTCTTCTAGGCCATCGCGGGCGGGTGCGTAAACGTCAGGCGGAGGAACCCGGCTTGGCCGAGGCCTTCGCAGCTTCCTGGCTCTCCTCGGCCTGGCGGATGACCGCCATGCTCTCCTTCAGGTGGTCGAGAGAGCGGTGACCGCTGGCGAGTTCCCGGATCGCCACGATGAGCAGGGCGAGGATGAAGGGCACGATGAAGTAGTAGAGGCGGAAGAGAATGAAGGCGGCGACCACCGCCTCGGCCGTGAAGCCGAGCGGAGGCAGTGCGACCAGCAGCGTCGCCTCGAAGGCGCCTGCCGCACCGGGGGCGTGGGTGGCAAATCCGAGCAGCATGGCCGTGCAGAAGATCACCGCCACCGCGACGAAAGGAGCCGGCGGGGCGCCTGGCATCGCCATGAGAAGGACGTAGAGGATCATCGCCGTGCAGGAGAGGTCGACGATGCCGATGACCATCTGCAGGAAGGTGAGCTTTGCGCTCGGCAGCTTGATCACCCAGGCGCCCGATCCGAACTGGCGCGGCACGGCGACGAAGATGAGCCAGCCGATCAGCGCGGCGATGATCAGCGCGCCGACGATCCGTACCGTGCCGCCGCCGATGCCGAAGGGGGCGACGACCGGGGTGACCACCCAGGGCTCCAGAACGAAGCCGAGGCCGAGGACGGTGGCATTGCCCAGCCAGAAGGTCAGGCCGGCGATGAAGCAGATCTTCACCACCTGCGGTCCGGTGATCTTGTAGCGGGAATAGACGAGGTAGCGCACCACGGCGGCGGTGAAGACCGTGGCGCCGAGGTTGTGGGCGATGGAATAGCTGGTGAAGGAGCCGATGGCGCAGGCGGGATAGGGAATGTCCTCGCGGCCGATCGTCCGGGTGGCGAAATAGTCGTAGACGGTGAGGGTCGCATAGGCCGCGGCGGCAAACAGGCCGGCGATGATCAGCGTCGTCGGTCCGATCTGGCCGATGGCCTCCCAGACCTTGGACCAGTCGATCACCTTCAGCTTCTCGAACAGCACGTAGCCGGCCGTTGCGAGCATGGCGAGGGCGACAACGAGAAGGATCCGCTTCAGGCCGATCCGGTCGCGCAGGAATTCCACGGAAGTCTTGATCAAGAGCGGTCTCGCCACGCGTTCGGGCGCGAACCCCTCCGCGCACACCATCAGCCAAGTATCAGAGGCCATGTATCCGGCATATGTCGCCGGATATGCGTAAAAGCCCGTATGGGCCGTTGGCCACCCCGGACCCGCGATGTAGTGGTTCGGGTGGGAAAGTCCAGCGGACAGATTGTCTTACTGGAGGAAGGGATTGGTCTTGCGCTCGCGCTCCAGCGTCGTGGCGGGCCCGTGCCCCGGCAGGACGGTGAAGTCATCGCCCAGCGTCAGAATCTTCTCCTTGATGCCGCGGATCAGCAGTTCATGGTCGCCGTCGGGCAGGTCGGTGCGGCCGACCGAGCCCTGGAACACCGTGTCGCCGACGAGGGCGAACTGCGACGGGGCGTGGACGAAGACGACGTGGCCGGGCGCGTGGCCCGGCACGTGGAGGACGTCGAAGGTGAGGCCGCCCACCGTGACGGTGTCGCCTTCGTTCAGCCAGCGGGTCGGCTTCACCGGACGGACGCCGGCCATGCCGAAGCGCTGTCCCTGTGCGGCGAGATTGGCCAGCAGCGTCGCGTCAGCCTCGTGGGAACCCTCGATGGGGATCGACAGGAGTTCGGCGAGTTCGGCCGCGCCTCCGGCATGGTCGATGTGGCCATGGGTGAGGAGGATCTTCTCCGGGATGACCTTCAGGTCGGCGATGGCGCCCTGGATGCGGGCAAGGTCGCCGCCGGGGTCGACGATGGCGGCCTTCTTCGTGTCGTCGTCCCAGACGATCGAGCAGTTCTGCTCGAACGGCGTCACGGGAACGATCGCGATCTTCAATGTCGCCATGCCGGTCTCCTGTCCTGCCCACCGCATAGCCGTGGCTCGCCTCGCCCGCAAGCCATGCCAGCACCCCGATGACACGGTTTGAAACATCATTTTATCGCACTGCAGCATTTTAGCGTCTATAAGCCGACTTCCACGGTTCACCCCAGAGGCCTGACGGCTCCACCTTGAGTGGAACCCCGATGTCAGTGCCGGATGAACGTCGATAGTCGCGACATGCGATCGCAGTCCGGCTGATCAATACTCAGGAAAACACAGAATCATGATCCATTCGAGCGCGAAAGCGCGTCGCATTTTCATTCGCATTGTTGGAATTGCTGGAGCCGTCGGCCTGATGATGACACCGCACATGGCCGCGGCTCAGGAGGGTGACCGGGCCAACACCACCTGGGCGATGCTCTATGCGACCGGCCAGCCGGACGCCGAGGGCTCGGCGCCGCGGCAGATGCGCGGCCGGGTCGATGCGGCGGCCCCCCAGGGCGCTGATCGTTCCTCCGTTGCACGCCGCATTTCCGAGGCCGCGTCCCGCCATGGCGTGCCGGCATCTCTCGCGCTCGCCGTCGCCCGGGTCGAAAGCAACATGCGCTGCGAGGCCCGTGGGCGGGCAGGGGAGCTCGGTCCGCTGCAGATCAAGCCGGCGACGGCGCGCGGCCTCGGCTATGCCGGCCCGGCCTCGGCCTTGAACTCCTGCGGCGCCGGCCTCGAATGGGGCATGCGTCATCTCGCCGTCGCCTACCGCCAATGCGGTTCGGCCGCCGGCGCGGCGGCGCTCCACAACCGCGGCCTCGCCTCCTCCTGCACGCGGACGGCCTATTCGTCCCGCGTCACCCGGGTGATGGCGAGCCTCTGAGCCATGGGCGCGGCGGGACGCGTTCCGCCGCGCCGCCTCAGCCGGTC
Organism: uncultured Hyphomicrobiales bacterium; assembly: GCA_964587395.1. Classification (GTDB taxonomy): domain Bacteria; phylum Pseudomonadota; class Alphaproteobacteria; order Rhizobiales; family Phreatobacteraceae; genus Phreatobacter. The sequence goes on along the minus strand of CAZPMD010000002.1, from coordinate 23,338 downwards.
AGCTGCGCCTTGAGCTTCGCGCGCTCGACCTTCCCCATGCCGTTCCGCGGAATGGCCGCAACCTCGATCACCCGATCGATCGGCACCTCGGGCAGCCTCTCCTCGCACCAGGTGATCAGCGCGCGCGGATCGACCGGCTGTCGCGCCACGACGGCGAGCCAGACCTCGGGCAGGCCGGAGGGGCCCATCACCCCGAAGGCCGCGGCGTCGGCGATGTCGCGCCGCTGCGCCACCATCTGGTCGATGCGATCCGGAGCGATCTTGTTGCCGCCGGCGTTGATGACCTCGTCGGAACGGCCGGTGATGATCAAAAGGCCATCCGGGCGGAGCCTTCCGAGATCTCCGGGGTAGAACCAGTCCTCGCGGCGGTCGGGATAGAGCTCGCCGGGCTGGTAGGGGCGTCCCCCGGCCACGGCGAGAATCCTGACCCGTCCCTCTGCCTCGGCCGGCAGCGGCTGGTGATTGTCATCGACGATCTCCACCCGCCGACCCGGCAGCACGTAGCCGACGGCGCCCGGTATCGCGCGCAACCGCTCGAAGGGCGCGGCAGCCGTCTTGCCCGCCTCGGTAGAGCCATAGCTCACGGCGATCATCCGGCAGATTCGCCGCTGCACCTCGTCGGCGAAGACGTGCGTGATGAGGCTGCCCGCGACGCCGATGAACCTCACCGACTCGCAGGTGCCCGGCGTCTCGTCCATGGCCGTCATCAGCGCCCGGATCTGCTGGGGGGCGGCGAAGATCGAGTCGACCTTGAACATGTCGATGACCCGCAGCGCCTCTTCCCCGGACGATGCGAAGCACATGGTCGCGCCGGACTGGAGGCTTCGCAGCACCTCGTTGAAACCCCACAGGATCGAGGTCCCGACGAGCAGGAGGTTGCGGCTCGATCCATCGCCCCAGTGACAGGTGATGTTGGTCCTGATGCGGGCGTGGGTCTCGCCGACGGTTGCCGCGACGATCTTGGGGGTTCCCGTTGTGCCCGAGGTCATCGCGATGCGACAGACTCGGCCGGCATCGTCGAACTCCCGTGCGTCCGGTGGTGTCTGAAGATCCGTCGGCCCGAACCAGTCGTCATCCATCACCACCCGGCGCGCCGCGCCGAGGCCGGCTGTCCAACTCGACGTGACGACGGCGGCAGCGCCGAGGCGGCCGAGGTCGGGGAGCTGGTCGACCCGGATCGAGGCCGATACGACGCCCATCCGCAGGAGCGCCAGCGTGGCGATGACGTCGCGGATGGGATTGTCGACCAGGATGGCGACGGTGTCGCCCGCCCTGATCCCCGCAGCATGGAGGCGCCGGCTCACCCGGTCGATCCCATCCGCCACCATGCCGTAGGTCACCACCCTGTCGGCCCAGATCATGGCCGGGCGATGTGGCGTCGTGCGGCCCTGGAAGATGGCTGTTTCTGCGAAGATCATCGGCGAGGTCTCGTCCCTGCGGCAATGCTACCCGTGTTCCGCAAAGCCTCGGAGCCTGCGGGAAGTCTCGACGCTGTGCGGCGCGACGTGAGAGCGGAGCGATGCTAGTGGTTGCTCAGTTTGCGGCAAGTCGGCCCTCCCCGAGGCGGACACCGGCCACGGGGTCATTGTGGGACGAGTTCCAATGAGCGTAACGCGGCGGCGGATAGTGGCAGGGGCAGGCGCCATGCTGGTCGGGGCTGCGGGCGCGGGGCGGGCGGGCTTCGACAATCTGCCCGCCAAGCCCATCCGGATCGTCGTGCCCTTTTCCGCCGGAACGACGCTCGACGTCCTGGCGCGCGCCCTGTCGGAAGCGCTGGAGCCGATCATCGGCCAGCGGCCCATCGTGGTGAACCGCGACGGCGCTGCGGGCTTCATCGCCCTGTCGGACATGGCGCAGGCGGAGGCCGACGGGACCAGCTGGCTCCTCTCGGGCCCCGGGCAGTTCACCATCCAGCCGCACATGCGTCGCAGGGTCCAGTTCACGCTCGATGACTTCGCGCCGGTCTGCCAGATCTACGAGACGCCGTTCGCCGTTGTGGTGAGCCGGCAGAGCGGCATCGCCTCCTTCGCCGACCTTATCGAGCGGGCACGGCGGGAGCCGGCGGCCGTCAGTTTCGGCCACTACGGGCCCGGTTCCGCCACCCATCTGCTGATGGCGATCCTTGCCCGGCATGCGGGCGTCAGGTTTCTCGAGATTCCCTATCGCTCGCAGGGGCAACTGGTTCAGGACCTGCTCACCGGGGCGCTGCAGGCCGCAGTCCTGGCGCCGGGTTCCTATGACGCCGACATCGTCCGTCACGTCGCCATCCTCGCCGCCGAGCGCTATCCGCAACAGCCGGGCGTGCCGACCATCATCGAACTCGGACAGCCCCTGCCGCTGGTCTCCTTCGCCGGGATCTATGTGGTGAAGGCGGTGGCCCCACAGGTGAGGCTCGCCATCGAGGCGGCCTGCATCCTCGCAGCCAACAGCGCCCTCGTGCGTGCTGTCGCGGCTCGCGCCCATGTGAAGATCGAAACGCTCCCGCACGCGCCCTTCACACGGCGCATCCTGGATCAGAGCCGCGACATGCAGGCCGTGATCGGCGCCCTCGGGTTGACGATCGACTGAGCGAGAGATCAGAAGCGGTAGGCGAGGCCGGCCCGGACCTGTGTCTGGCTGGATTTCACCCGCAGGACCTTGCCGGCCGCGACGCCATTCAGACCTGCCGCGCCCAGCGACTGGGTGCCGAACTCCGTATGGAGGGCCTCGATGCGCAGGGTCCAGTTGCGCGTGACCATGTACTCCGCGCCGGCACCGATCACGAAGCCGACCCGCGTCCGGTTGAAATTCCAGTTGGGCGCCAGGGCGGGCGTGACCGAGTGCGCGTCGCGCGTGTTGGTGTTGCCGACGGCGAGACCGCCCGTCACGTAGAGCAGCAGGCGATCCACCGTAAGGCCGGCACGTGCGCGCGCCGTCCACAGCAGGCCGCCGCGCGACTCAATTCCGACGGCCGAGGCCGCCGGCCAGCGCGTGAACGAGGAACCGGCATTGTAGGTCAGGTCGCTTTCGATGCCGACGACGAAGCTCGGTGACACCTGCCAGTTGTGGCCGGCGAAGGCGCCGAAGACGACACCGGTCGACGAGAAGCTGCGGGTCGTCCCGTCGAAGGCCGGGTTCGCCGTGAAGTCGGACCAGCGATGCGTGTTGACGCCGGCACCGAGCGTCGCGCCCGCATAGAAGCCGCTCCAGTCGGTCGTGGGGGCGCCGAGGGGCTGGGCCGCCGCCTCGCGTGCCACGAGGGCGCCGAGGGCCACGCCGGACAGCAGGAACAAGCGAAACATCAAGGCCTCGGAACGGTCATCTGCACATGCGGGGGTGCCAAGTCTTATCCGGGCAATGCCGCCCCAATGCAAGCCGCGTCACGGCAGTTGCAACCGTTTCTTGGTCGTTGATGTCGGTGTGCCACAGCCGGGCGCCACCTTGGTGTTCCGCTGCGCCAAAAAGAAACCCCCGCGCGGAGCGATCCGCGCGGGGGTCAGTCCGAGGCGACGGGCCCTGCGGCCCGGCAGCCTTACTTCTTGTCGGGGGTGCGCGCCTTGAGGGCGGCGCCAAGGATGTCGCCGAGCGAGGCGCCCGAGTCGGCCGAACCGAACTGGGCCATGGCTTCCTTCTCCTCGGCCACTTCCAGCGCCTTGATCGACACCTGGACCTTGCGGGCCTTGCGGTCGAACATGGTGACGCGGGCGTCGAGCTTCTCGCCGGCGGCGAAACGCTCCGGACGCTGGTCGGCGCGATCGCGGGCAAGCTCCGAACGCTTGATGAAGGCGGTCAGGTCGGTGCCGACGAGCTTCACGTCGATGCCGCCTTCCTTGGCCTCCACCACCTCGCAGGTGACGATCTGACCCTTGCGGATCTCACCGGCATCCGCGAAGGGATCGCCGCCGACCTGCTTCAGGCCGAGCGAGATGCGCTCCTTCTCCACGTCGACGTCGAGGACCTGGGCGCGGATGATGTCGCCCTTCTTGAACTCCTCGATGACCTGCTCGCCCGGACGGTTCCAGTCCAGGTCGGACAGGTGGACCATGCCGTCCACGTCGCCCTCGAGACCCAGGAACAGGCCGAACTCGGTCTTGTTCTTGACCTCGCCCTCGACGACGGTGCCGATCGGGTGGCGCTCGATGAAGGCCTCCCAGGGGTTCTGCAGGGTCTGCTTGAGGCCGAGCGAGATGCGGCGCTTGGACGAGTCGACCTCGAGAACCGAGACTTCCACTTCCTGCGAGGTCGAGACGATCTTGCCGGGGTGGACGTTCTTCTTGGTCCAGCTCATTTCCGAGACGTGGATCAGGCCCTCGATGCCCGGCTCCAGCTCCACGAAGGCGCCGTAGTCGGTGATGTTGGTGACGCGGCCCTTGAACTTGGCGTTGATCGGGTACTTGGCCTCGATGCCCTGCCACGGATCGTCCAGCAGCTGCTTCATGCCCAGCGAGATGCGGTGCGTCTCGTGGTTGATCTTGACGATCTTGACCTTCACGGTCTGGCCGATCGTCAGCACCTCGGACGGGTGGTTGACGCGGCGCCAGGCGATGTCGGTGACATGCAGCAGGCCGTCGATGCCGCCGAGGTCCACGAAGGCGCCGTAGTCGGTGATGTTCTTCACCACGCCGTCGATGACCTGACCCTCTTCGAGGTTCTGGACGAGTTCGTGACGCTGCTCGGCGCGGGTCTCCTCGAGGACCGTGCGGCGCGACACGACGATGTTGCCGCGGCGGCGGTCCATCTTCAGGATCTGGAACGGCTGCGGCGAGTTCATCAGCGGGCCGACGTCGCGGATCGGGCGAATGTCGACCTGGCTGCGCGGCAGGAAGGCCACGGCGCCGTCGAGATCGACGGTGTAGCCGCCCTTGACGGTGTTGAAGATCGTGCCGGTGACCTTCTCGTTGGCGTTGAACGCCTTCTCCAGCTTGACCCAGCTTTCCTCGCGGCGCGCCTTGTCGCGCGAGATGACGGCCTCGCCCAGCGCGTTCTCGATGCGCTCGAGATAGACCTCGACGACGTCGCCGATCTTGATGTCGCCTTCACGGCCGGGGCCGGTGAATTCCTTCAGGGCCACGCGGCCCTCGGTCTTCAGACCGACGTCGATGATGGCGAGATCCTTCTCGATCCCGACCACGGTTCCCTTCACGACGGAACCTTCGTTCATCTCGGTGGTGCCGAAGCTCTCGGCCAGGAGCGCGGCGAAATCGTCGCGGGAGGGGTTCATGCTGTTGGCGGTCGCCATTCGGTGTACGTCCTTGTGAGCCCGTTGGTGCGCCGGGGTTGAAGTGAGCCGCCGGCTCCGCGAGGGCCGGACGAGGGGCTGGAAACGCGTCCGGACGCGGCCGAATACGGCACGCGGGCGCAACCCAGGCGAAAGGCGGCTTGATGTCAGGCTGGGCGGATCGCGACCGGAGCCGGCAGCGGACCCCGTCCTGAGGCGGCAGCCCGTCGGGGGCCACGGCGAGGACGCGAGGCGGGCGAGGGCCCGAGGCCCCGACCCGGGTGGAGGTCATCCACCACACGTTGCCGGCAGGTCCGACCGGAAGTCGATCTGCCGAATGGCGGGGCAATACAGGAAATCGGCTGGCGCGACAAGCACGGCAGGACCGGGAAGCGCCGGCCCGAGGCTCAGGGCCGATGCCGCTCGAAGGTGAAGCGGCGCGAGCGCTTCAGTTCCAGAACCAGCGCCACGAACTGGGCCGGCGACAGCACCTCCTCCTTCCCCGAGGGATAGGAGACGAAGAAGCGCGACTTGTCCGGATACATCATCACCCGGGCCTCGAGCCTCGGCTCGGCGCCAGTGCCGGCTTCCGGAAGGGCGATGATGTCGCCCCACAGCACTTTGCGGTGCGTCGGCGGGGCCGGCACCAGGTCCAGTCCGAGGTCCTCCTCGCGGGAGGGGCCTGGCTCGTCGGGCTGCGGAGAGCGATTCATGAGTTTCGAGTGTATCACAAGGGTCTTGCGAAGGGTTTAGACACCACGGCGGTTCGGTGCAACAGGCTCCAAGGTCGGCAATGCACGGACTGCAACCAAGGCGCGGTCCCCCGGATGGCCGCTCGCGGAAACGTCAGGGCGCGGGCCGGGTCAGGCCGCTGAGCTGGGCGGCAAGGCGTTCGATCGAGTCGGCGGCGTCGTCCAGCGTATGGGCGAGCCGTGCCTCCCGCTCATCCGCGCGCTCCACCATGAGGGTGCGGGCCTCCCGCAAAGTGGCCAGCTCGGTCTCCGCGGCCTTCAGGCGGCGGCGCGTGTCGGCCAATTCGTCGGCGACCATGATGGCGGCCATGACGGTCAGTCGCGTGTCGCCGATCTCGCCGAATGCGCCCTTGAGCTGGTCGACCTTGCCGTTCACCTCCGCCGCCAGCCGCAGCAGATGGTCCTCCTGGCCGTCGTCGCAGGCCATGCGGAACTGCCGGCCGTTGATGGTCACGGAGACATGGGCCATCGCGGTCAGTTCTCGTAGCGGGCGAGGACGCCGCGGATGGCGTCCATGGTCAGGTCGAGCCGGCGGGCGACGTCGCGGTTGACCGATTCCAGTCCGGCCACCCGGTCGGCCGATCGGTCGAGATCCTCGGCGAGGCGGGAGCGGTCGGCCTGCATGGCATCCATCTGCTTGCCCAGCACGACATGCTGCCGGTCGGCCTCCAGCTTGCGGGCAACGGCGGTCTCCAGCGTCGAGAGCGCCGTCTTCAACCGCAAGGCCGCCGTTTCAAGGCGCGATGGGCCTGTCGTGGATGCCAAGCTCGATCCTGCATCGTGCGAGAAAGGCCGGCGGAACGCCGCCGCGGCGCCTGCTGGCCGACGGGAACCTACGCGAGCGGGTCGAACAGCGTCAACGGCGCAGGCGCGCCTTTGTCGCAGGTTCGTGACAGGCCGTGCCTGGCCGCAACAGACCGTGCCGCCCATCGGAAAGCCTGCGGCAGGATGCCGGAACAGGCCGGTCCTGCCGTTCGGGCCATTGACTCGGGGGCCGCCGCTGGTAGGACACCGGCCCGACAGCCCGGACTCGCGTCCGCGGACCCATATTCATCCGATGTGCGCCGTTTTCAGCCGAGGCGGCGCTGCGAGGAGCCGCTCCTGATGTCCACTGCCGCCCTGCCGCGCGCCCAGCACGACAAGCTCGCCAACGCGATCCGCTCGCTCGCCATGGACGCCGTCGAGAAGGCCAAGTCCGGCCATCCCGGCATGCCGATGGGCACGGCCGACATCGCCACGGTGCTGTTCTCGCGCTTCATGAAGTTCGATGCGGCCAACCCGACCTGGCCCGACCGCGACCGCTTCGTGCTCTCCGCCGGCCACGGCTCGATGCTCGTCTACGCGCTGCTCTTCCTGACCGGCGCGCCCGAGATGACGCTGGACGAGATCAAGAACTTCCGCCAGCTCGGCTCGAAGACGCCCGGCCACCCCGAGAACTTCATTACCAAGGGCGTCGAGACAACGACCGGTCCGCTGGGACAGGGAATCGCCACCGCGGTCGGCATGGCCCTGGCGGAGAAGATGCTCGCCGCCGAGTTCGGCAAGAAGGCCGTCGACCACTACACCTACGTCATCGCCTCCGACGGCGACCTGATGGAGGGCATCAGCCAGGAAGCCATCGCCATGGCGGGGCACTGGAAGCTGAACAAGCTGATCGTGCTCTTCGACGACAACGACATCTCCATCGACGGCCCGCTGTCGATCGCCGACTCAGTCGACCAGGTGAAGCGCTTCCAGGCCGCCGGCTGGCGCGCCGAGCGCGTCGACGGCCATGACCCCGACGCCATCGGTGCCGCCATCGAGCGGGCGCAGAAGTCGGGCAAGCCCTCGCTCATCGCCTGCAAGACCGTTATCGGCTATGGCGCCCCGAAGAAGGCCGGCACCTCCAAGGCCCATGGCGAGCCGCTCGGCGCCGACGAGCTGAAGGGCGCCAAGGAGAAGCTCGGCATCTCGCCGGAGCCCTTCGCCATTGCTCCCGACGTTCTGGACGCATGGCGCAAGATCGGCGCCCGCGGCGCCGCGGCCCGCAAGACCTGGGAATCGCTGTTCGGCACCCTGCCGCCGAAGAAGCAGGCCGAGTTCAACCGCCGCCTCGCCCACGAGCGGCCGGCGAAGCTCGCCAAGGCGCTGGCCGCCCACAAGAAGGCGCTGCTCGCCAATCCCCAGCACATCGCCACCCGCAAGTCGTCCGAACTCGCCATCGAGGCCATCGTGCCGGCCATGCCGGAGTTCCTCGCCGGCTCTGCCGACCTCACCGGTTCCAACAACACCAAGGCCAAGTCGGCGGTCGCCTTCTCGGCGAAGAACCCGAAGGGCCGCTACATCCACTACGGCATCCGCGAGCACGGGATGGCCGCCGCCATGAACGGCATCGCCCTGCACGGCGGTTTCGCCCCGAACGGCGCGACCTTCCTCGTTTTCACCGACTACTGCCGCCCCGCCATGCGCCTCTCGGCGCTGATGGGCACGCCGGTCGTCTATGTGATGACCCACGATTCCATCGGCCTCGGCGAGGACGGTCCGACCCACCAGCCGGTCGAGCAGGTCGCGTCGCTGCGCGCCATGCCGAACATGCGGGTCTTCCGTCCCTGCGACGCCATCGAGGTGGCCGAGTGCTGGGAACTGGCGCTGAACCGCATCGACGGCCCGACGACGCTGGCGCTCACCCGCCAGAACCTGCCGCAGCTGCGCGCCGACGTGAAGGCCAACCGTTGCGCCGCCGGCGCCTACGAGCTGGTCAAGGCGGAAGGTGGCAAGGCACAGGTGACGCTGTTCGCCACCGGCTCCGAGGTCGAGATCGCCGTCGCCGCCCGCAAGGCGCTGGCGGAGAAGGGCGTGGTCGCACGTGTCGTCTCGGTGCCCTCTCTGGACCTGTTCCTCGAGCAGCCCGCCGATGTCCGCGCCGCCGTCATCGGCAACGCGCCGGTGAAGGTCGCCATCGAGGCCGGCGTCCGCATGGGCTGGGATGCCCTGATCGGCCATGACGGCATCTTCGTCGGCATGTCCGGCTTCGGCGCCTCGGCTCCCTACAAGGAGCTCTACAGGCATTTCGGCATCACGGCGGAAGCCACCGTCGAGGCCGTTCTGGCGCGGATCGGCTGACCCGCGCCTTGGGAATGACGTGATTGGACGCCAGATCGCGGCGTCCGCCCGCTGAACGGTCCGTGACACCACGGGCGGACCGCATGAAGGAGAGGAATTCGATGACCACCCGCGTCTTCATCAACGGTTTCGGCCGCATCGGCCGCAACGTCCTGCGTGCCATCGTCGAGAGCAAGCGCAAGGACATCGAGGTGGTCGGCATCAACGACCTCGGGCCGGTCGAGACCAATGCGCACCTGCTGCGCTTCGACTCGGTCCATGGCCGCTTCCCGGCCGAGGTCTCGGTCGATGGCGACACCATCGTCGTCGCCGGCAAGCGCATCAAGGTCACGGCGATCAAGGACCCGGCCGAGCTGCCGCACAAGGCGCTGAACGTCGATGTGGCGATGGAGTGCACCGGCATCTTCACCACCCGCGACAAGGCCGCCGCCCATCTGAAGGCCGGCGCCAAGCGCGTGCTCGTCTCCGCGCCCTGCGACGGTGCCGACCTGACCGTCGTCTATGGCGTCAACCACGACCAGCTGACCAAGGACCACCTGGTCGTCTCCAACGCCTCCTGCACCACCAACTGCCTCGCTCCCGTCGTCGCCGTGCTGCACAAGACCTGCGGCATCGACAAGGGCTTCATGACGACGATCCATGCCTATACCGGCGACCAGCCGACGCTGGACACGATGCACAAGGATCTCTACCGCGCCCGCGCTGCGGCGCTGTCGATGATCCCGACCTCGACCGGCGCCGCCAAGGCCATCGGCCTGGTCATTCCGGAGCTCAAGGGCCGCCTCGACGGCACCTCGATCCGCGTGCCGACGCCGAACGTCTCGGTGGTGGACTTCAAGTTCCTCGCCAAGCGCAAGACCACGGTCGAGAAGGTCAACGAGGCCATCCTGAAGGCTGCCAGGCGCGGCCCGCTCAAGGGTATCCTCGGTTTCACCGACCAGCCGAACGTCTCCATCGACATGAACCACGACCCGCACTCGTCGATCTTCGCCCTCGACCAGACCAAGGTCATGGATGAGAAGTTCGTGCGCGTGCTGTCCTGGTACGACAACGAGTGGGGCTTCTCGAACCGCATGAGCGACACCGCCGTCGCCATCGCCAAGCTCATCTGATCCCGTCAACCGGGCCGTCCGCCACCGGCGGGCGGCCCTTTTCCTTTCCGGATGACGCCATGACCGCCTTCCGCACCCTCGACGATGCCGACGTGAAGGGCAAACGCGTCCTCGTGCGCGTCGACCTCAACGTGCCGATGGAAGACGGCAAGGTCTCCGACCTGACGCGTCTCGAGCGCATCGTGCCGACGCTCACCGACATCGCCGACCGCGGAGGCAAGGTCATCATCCTCGCCCATTTCGGCCGGCCGAAGGGCGTCGATCCGTCGCAGTCTCTGAAGGCCGTGGTCCCGGCGCTCGCCGACGTGCTGAAGCGCCCCGTCGCCTTCGCCGCCGACTGCATCGGCGAGGTGGCCGAAAAGGCCGTGGCCGCCATCAAGCCGGGCGAGATCCTCGTCCTCGAGAACACCCGCTTCCACAAGGGCGAGGAGAAGAACGAGCCCGATTTCGTCAAGGCGCTGGCCGCCAACGGCGACATCTGGGTGGCGGATGCCTTCTCGGCGGCCCATCGCGCCCACGCCTCCACGGAAGGCCTCGGCCACGTGCTGCCCGCCTATGCCGGGCGCACCATGCAGGCCGAGCTGGACGCCCTGACCAAGGCGCTGGAGAAGCCTGACCGCCCCGTCGCAGCCGTCGTCGGCGGCGCGAAGGTCTCCACCAAGCTCGATCTCCTCGGCAACCTGTCGAAGAAGGTCGACTATCTCGTCATCGGCGGCGGGATGGCCAACACCTTCCTCGCTGCCGAGGGCAAGCCTGTCGGCAAGTCGCTCTGTGAGCACGACCTCGTCAACACCGCCCGCGCCATCGTCGCGGAAGCCGCGAAGAACGGCTGCCGCATCGTCCTGCCGGTGGATGTGGTCTGCGCCAGGGAGTTCAAGGCCAACGCGCCGCACCGCGTCTGCGGTGTGGACGAGGTCGCCGCCGACGAGATGATCCTCGACATCGGCTCGAGGTCGGTCGAGCACGTCGTTTCCATTCTCGGCCGGGCTAAGACGCTCGTCTGGAACGGTCCCTTCGGCGCCTTCGAACTGGAGCCTTTCGATAACGGCACAGTCTCGGTTGCAGAGGCTGCGGCCGAACTGACGCAGGCCGGCCATCTCGTCTCCGTCGCCGGCGGCGGAGACACGGTCGCGGCGCTGAACCAGGCCGGCGCCGCCGAGCGCTTCACCTACGTGTCCACGGCAGGAGGCGCCTTCCTCGAATGGCTGGAAGGCAAGCCTTTGCCGGGCGTGGATGTGCTGAGGTCGTAGAATCGGCCAAATTCCCCGCATTTCTCTCGTCGGACCATTCGGACAGGGGATCGATGACAAGGGGGCTCAAGCGGATCGCGGCTTTCATCCTGACCCTCGTCGCGGGGTCGGGGATTGCGGCTGCCCAGGAGCAGCGGCCCTCCGTCCTGCTGCTCGACGGCCTCTTCATCTATGTCCACCAGAGCTATGTCGGCGTCTCGGCGCTGGCCGGCGAGCTTGAGCGCATGGGCTACCGTGCCGTCGTCGATACCCATCTCATGACCCGCACGGCGCGCGAGGAGCCGGACGTCATTGTCGGCCATTCCATGGGCGGATCGACGGCCCTCAAGCGCGCCCGCGAGATGGTCGAGGCCGGCAGGCCTGCCCCTGTCGTCATCACCATCGACGCGGCCTTTGGCTCGCCGCCCTGTCCCGTCCCCCGCTGCATCAACTATTTCAGTCCCGGCTTCCCGAAGGTCGAGGGCGCCGAGAACATCGACGCCTGGCAGGCCGGCGCCTTCATGGTCAACCACGCCCTGCTGGCGACCAACGCCACCATCCAGCGCCGGGTGCTGGGCCATGCCGCGGCACTGCTGGAGGAGCGCGCCGCCGCCGCCCTCGCGGCTGCCGCCGCAGCGAGCGCCTCGCCGACCGCGCCGCTGACCGCGCCGGTGCCCGTGCCGAGGCCCTACTGATCGCGTGTGAATCCTTGCGAACGGACGGCTTTTTTTGAAAGCGCCCTTGCGCTAGACGAACGCAACCCTCGTTGACCAACGACAGGATGGAAACCGCCCATGGCCCGCATCACCCTCCGCCAGCTTCTCGACCATGCCGCCGAGAACGACTACGGCGTGCCCGCCTTCAACATCAACAACATGGAGCAGGCGCTGGCGATCATGGCGGCGGCCGATGCGGTCGATGCGCCGGTCATCATCCAGGCCTCGCGCGGCGCGCGTTCCTACGCCAACGACATCATGCTCAAGCACATGATGGACGCCGTCACCGAGATCTATCCGCATATCCCGGTCTGCGTGCATCTCGACCACGGCAACGAGCCGGCGACCTGCATGACCGCCATCCAGGCCGGCTTCACCTCCGTCATGATGGACGGCTCGCTGAAGGCCGACGGCAAGACCCCCGGCGACTGGGACTACAATGTCGGCGTGACGAAGAAGGTCACCGAGATGGCCCATCTCGGCGGCATCTCGGTCGAGGGCGAACTCGGCGTGCTCGGCTCCCTCGAGAGCGGCATGGGCGAGGCCGAGGACGGCCACGGCGCCGAGGGCAAGCTGTCGCACGACCAGCTCCTCACCAATCCCGACGAGGCGGTGAAGTTCGTCAAGGAGACCAAGGTCGACGCGCTCGCCATCGCCATGGGCACCTCGCACGGCGCCTACAAGTTCACGCGCAAGCCGGACGGCAAGGTCCTCGCGATGAACGTCATCGAGGAGATCCACCAGAAGCTCCCCAACACCCACCTCGTCATGCACGGCTCTTCCTCGGTGCCGCAGGAGCTGCAGGACATCATCAACAAGTTCGGCGGCCAGATGAAGCCGACCTGGGGCGTGCCGGTGGAAGAGATCCAGCGCGGCATCAAGCACGGTGTCCGCAAGATCAACATCGACACCGACAACCGCATGGCGATGACCGGCCAGATCCGCAAGGTGCTGTCGGAGAGCCCGGGCGAGTTCGATCCGCGCAAGTACCTGAAGCCGGCCATGGAGGCGATGACCGCCCTCTGCAAGCAGCGCCTTCAGGAGTTCAACACCGCCGGCCAGGCCTCGAAGATCAAGCGCGTGGTGACGCTCGCCGACATGGCCAGGCGCTACGCCAAGGGCGAACTCGACCCGAAGGTCGCCTGATCGACACGCTGCATCCGCATGCGAAACGGGGAGGCTCGCGCCTCCCCGTTGGCGTTTCCGGAAGCCGGTGCCGGCCTCACTCGTTGGCCTTCACCTCGATGTTGAACATCGGCATGGCGGCGAAGGGCGAGCCGCGCAGGGCGACGGCCAGCGCCGCCAGCGGGATGTCGCCCTTCGGCGTCAGCGTGATGGCGAGCGATGTCGGATCGTCGAGGAATTCGCCGAAGGCCTCGGTGATCCGCTCCGCCAGGGCACGGTCCTGGATGAACTGGCCGACCATCATGCCGGCCTGCTGCTTGATCTGTTCCTTGAAATCGTCCTCGCCCACGCCGGCCTGCTGGGCCACGTGGCTGATGAAGGAGGCGACGCCCCCGTCCTCCGTATAGGTCAGGGTCAGCGCGCCGGCCTTGGCAGAGAGGCCAACCACGGCCGCGCTGCCGGGCAGGGCCTCGATCTGCGTACGGTCGAGTCCACCGATGGACATGACGAGGTTCAGCGAGCCGACGTCGTCCACCTCGACGTTGAAGGTGCGCATGCGCAGTTCCTTCGCGGCCTCGACATACTCGATCTCAAGTTCCGCGCCGAGGTTGACGCTCTCGGTCAGGCCGAGCGGGGCGAACTGCGCCCGCTGCCTCGCATTGGTGATCGGCGCCACCAAGCCGGTCAGCTTGGCGCGCAGGCGGGTCGGCATCACGCCGACGCGTGGGCCGCCTTCGATCTCGAAGCGGCCGACCTTGGCCAGTTGCTGTCCGCTGCCGCGCTGCTTGACGTCGATGTCCTCGAAGACGATGCGCATGACGTTGGGATAGGCCGCGGGTGGCACGCTCTGGCCCGGATTGAACCTGCCGGCCGCGAATTCCTTGCCGAGGGCGAGAAGGCCCGAGGCGTCGATCCCCTCGACCGCAATCTGGCCGATGGTTGTGTCCTGGCCGTTGTTGGCGGAGGCGACGACGCCGGAAATGGCGATGGAGGCCAGCCTGCCCTGGGCCAGGCCCGAGAGGGCGAAGCGCCCGAGCCTGAAGGGCAGGCCCTCCGGCGACTGTCCGCTGATGCCCGCGACCTCGAGCCGATCCATGTCGAAGCGCTCCATGAACTCGGCCATCAGGCCCGCCTGGCGGCGGCGTGAGGCTTCATCCTGGGCGGGGCCGAGGGCCTGCATGCTCTGGGTGAGCGCGGTGATCGACTGATCGCCGGGACGGATCGACACTTTGCCCAGGATGATTCCGGCGATGGTGAAGGGCGGTGCGCCGGGTTGGGGCGACGCGATGGTGATCTGCTCGACCGTGCCGTTCTCGATCCATACGCCGACCGGCCCGGAGGCCCTGACGGCGGCGACGGAATCAAGACCCGCAAGGCGAATGCGGCCGGCGGTCATGGCAGGCCCCGGCTGTCCGTCACTTGGCGCAACCTGCGTGCTGCTCATGACGAACTCGGCGATCCGTCCGCGCTGGTAGCCGCTGATGGCGATGTCGCCATAGCGCACTGTCTGTTGCCGCCCCTGCTGCGTCTGGGAGACGACCAGTCCGCCGGCAGTGATCCGGGTCGCCGAATAGCCGGTCGCCGTGGCCTCGTTGGCGGGCTGCATGAGGGGGGCCGTCGTCGCAAGCCCGCCCATGATCGCCGCAAGCGAGCCTTGCGCGCCCTGAAGCTCCAGACGGGCCAGCTTGTAGCCCTGGCCGTCGCCGCCGGTTCCCTCGACATCCTCCAAAAGGACGCGCGAATTGGTCAGGGTGCCGTCTGCGCCGGTTCCGCCGGTCACGGTGGCCCGCCCGATCCTCACGCCGACCGGCCGGTCGCCGGTCGAGGAGAAGGTCACGTTCGACAGCACCGCGCTGGAGCCGTCGTCGCGTGCCTCGCCGACCGTCGCCGCGCCCAGCTGCAGCGTCGGCATGGCTGCCACCGCCGCCCGTGACAGGTCATCGGCTGGGCCCGCGAGGGCCGTGGAACTGAGGGCGATGACCAGGACGGCGGAGAGTCTCAGGCGGGACGGGGTTCGCATCATGATGGTCCTGACGTTGTGTCGGGAAAGGAGAATAGTCATACGACGGAAATCGCGCGTCGGTTGATTTCCCGACGCGATGGCCGCATGGAAGCAAGGCTTGCGCGCCGATGTTTCCGGACGATGTCGATCTTGCACCGGTTTGCAATGATTCTCCCCTTTTTCGCCTCTTTCCCCGTTAGGGTGCCGCTCGATGCGCGAAGATCGAAACCCTGCTCCCGTCGTGACCCAGCTGGTGCTGGTGACGCCCGTCCTCGGTGATCCCACGGAGTTCCTGCCGGCGCTGTCCGCGGCGCTGGCCGCAGGGCCCGTCGCCGCCGTGATCGCCCGTTTCGAGGCGAGCGACGAGCGCACGCTCGTCAACCGCATCAAGGACATCGCGCCCGGCGTCCAGGCCGGTGGCGCGGCCCTCATGGTGGAAGGCCCTGTGGAGGCCGTGGTGCGCGGCGGCGCCGACGGCATTCATCTCGTCTATCAGCCTGACGCCCTGTCCGAGGCGGTGAGCCGGCTCGCCCCGCAGCGGATGATTGGCGTGGCGGGCCTGAAGTCGAAGGACGACGCCATGGCGGCCGGCGAGGCCGGGGCCGACTATGTGATGTTCGGCGAGCCGGCAGTCTCCCGCCACGCCGAGAAGAACGGCGTCGTTCCGCCGTTCCACGCCGTGGTCGAGCGCGTGGCCTGGTGGGCGGAGGTCTTCGAGGTCCCGGTCGTCGGCTATGCGCCCGATATCGAGGGCGCTGCGGCACTGGCGAAGGTCCATGCCGACTTCGTCGCCCTCGGCGCGCCCGTCTGGGATCATGCCGAAGGGCCGGCCGTGGCCGTCGCCAAGGCCCTGGCGCTCATCGCTCCGGGCACCGCCCCATGAGGCGGACGGCCATCCTCGCGGCCGCGGCGCTGCTGGCGGCGATGTCGTCGGTCTCGGCCCAGAACCGCCCTGCGCCCCGGCCGGCAGCGCCCGCGACCGCACCGGTCCGTGCCGAGCCTCCCAGCGCCGAATCCGCTTACGCGGCCTATCAGCGCGGCCAGTACCTGACGGCCTTCCGCCTCGCCACCGAGCGGGTCGAGGCGGTAGCCGATCCGGCCTCGATGGTGCTGCTCGCCGAACTTCATGCCGCCGGCATCGGCATCCCGCAGAACGAGGAACGGGCGCTCGGCTGGTATCGCCTCGCCGCCGATCGCGGCGACCGCAACGCCATCTTCGCCCTCGGCATGCTCCACATCGAGGGGCGCGCCGGCCAGACCCGCGATCCCGCGCTCGCACGGCCCTTTTTCGAGAAGGCCGCCGGTCTCGGCCATCTCGCCGCCGCCTACAATCTCGGACTGCTCGCGCTCGGCGGCCACGGGGGCGAGCGCAATCCGGCACTGGCCGCACGCTGGTTCCAGCAGGCGGCCGATCTCGGCAGTTCCGACGCCCAGTATGCCTTCGCCGTGCTGCTCAAGGACGGCAACGGCATTCCCGCCGACCTGCCGCGCGCTGCCTCCTACATGGAGCGCGCAGCGAAGCAGGATCTTCTCGAGGCGATGATCGACTTCGCCGTCATGCTCTTCAACGGGCAGGGGACACAGAAGGACGAGGCGCGTGCCGCAGGTCTGTTCCGCCGGGCGGCGTTGCGCGGCAACCCGCTGGCGATGAACCGCTATGCGCGGCTGCTGGCCGCCGGCCGTGGCACCCGTCCCGATGCGCAGAAGGCGGCGCAATGGCACATGACCGCCCACATGCTGGGCGCGTCCGACGCCTGGCTGCAGGAGTTCGTGAAGAATATGGACCCGGTGCAGCGCGAGGCGGCCGAGAGCGGCGCAAGGGACTGGCTGCGTTGATGCCCGCACGGCCCGGCGCTTGACCGAGACGCCCCTGGCGGGCATGACCCCCCGAAAGCCATCCGAAAGATCGACATGCTCCGTTCCGCCCTTCTCAACGTCATGGTTGCCGCCGCCCTCAAGGCCGGCCGCAGCCTCAAGCGCGACTTCGGCGAGGTCGAGCACCTTCAGGTCTCGCTGAAGGGACCGGCCGACTTCGTCTCGGCCGCCGACCGCAAGGCGGAGCAGATCCTCAAGACGGAGTTGCTGAAGGCCCGTCCGGGTTACGGCTTCATCGGCGAGGAGGGTGGCAAGACCGAAGGCACGGACGCCACCCACACCTGGATCGTCGACCCGCTCGACGGCACCACCAACTTCCTGCACGGCATTCCGCAGTTCGCGGTGTCCATCGGGTTGGAACGCAACGGCATTCCGGTCGCCGGCGTCATCTACAACCCCGCCAACGATGAGCTCTACACGGCCGAGCGCGGCACCGGCGCCTTCCTCAATGATCGCCGCCTGCGCGTCTCCGCCCGCACCAAACCGGAGGAGAGCGTCGTCGGCTGCGGCGTTCCCCATATCGCCCGCGGCGATCATGTGCAGTTCCGCAACGAACTGAAGATCGTGCAGTCGCGCTTCGGCGGAATCCGCCGCATGGGCGCCTGCGCCCTCGATCTCGCCTATGTCGCGGCCGGCCGTTTCGACGGCTTCTGGGAGCGTGGCGTCAGCGCCTGGGACATGGCGGCCGGCATCGTCCTCATCCGCGAGGCCGGCGGCTTCGTCACCGACTGCGACGGCCACGACAACATGCTGCTGAACGGTACGATCTGCGCCGGCAACGAACCGATCCAGAAGGCCCTTCTCGCCGCGGTGAAGGAAGGCCAGCGCGGCTGATACCGGGGCATCGCTGACATTGGAGCATCGCTGACATGGGGCAGGCCAAGCGGCGCAGGGAGGCGGGCGAGCGGGTCACCCACTGCCGCACCTGCACCTATTGCTGCACGCTGCCGCAGATCGAGGCCCTGGCCAAGCCAGCCTACCGTCCCTGCTCCCATATCGCCGATGGCGGCTGCTCCATCTACGGCCGGCCGGAGCGCCCCGCCGCCTGCTCCGCCTATGCCTGCGCCTATCTGACCGCGCGGCTCGCCAACGCGCCCGAGCGCAACCGCATCCCGCATCCCCTCGACTGCGGTGCCTACTTCCATCGCGATCCCGTCGAGAAGGTCATCTTCCTCTTCGTCGATCCGGCCCGTCCGCATCTGTGGAAGGCGACGCCGCTGCTGGTGGACTTCCTGAAACTGCAGGTCGGCAGCGGCTTCGTTCTCTTCGTCACCGACCGCGGTCGTCAGATGGTCATCCGCGACGCCGCGACGCTGGGCGAGGTTCTGGCGCGCGATTTCGTCGCCATGGCGGATCGCGAGGGCCGTCCGCTGGATGTGCCGAGCTTCCGCGAGGTGCCGGCACCGCCTGTTCCCTGATCCGCCTCTGTTCCGCTGCGGAGACTTTACGTCCTCTTAAACGGCCTTCGGACAGAATGGCCGTCAGGACGGATCCATGTATCGCGAGATTTTCGACACCCAGATCGACGCGCGGGCCCATGCGGCCGCCATTCGTCGGCTCTACCACCGCTGGATGGCGCTGCGGGCCGACGGTGAACGCGTGCCTTTCAGGGAGTTCGATCCGGCCACCCTCGGCCCCGTCGCCGACGACATGATCGTCTTCCGCAAGACCGATGGACATGAGTTCGTCTATGCGCATTACGGCCGCGCACTGATCGAGCGCGCCGGCATCGACATGACAGGACAGCCGAGCTCGCGGATCCGCGAATCCGTCGGTGCCTTCTTCCGCCAGTGCAACATCAGGGCCGTGAAGAGCGGTCAGCCGCTCTTCACGCTTCACCGCAGCGCCATCGCCGGCCAGGTGCATCTGTGGGAGCGCCTTGTCCTGCCGTGTTACGATGAAGCCGGGCAGCCGGTTGTCGTCGTGGTCGCCAAGCCGCGACTGTTTCGCGACGATCTGCTGGCCGCGGTACTCGACGCGTCCCTCGACGCCATCATGGCGGTGCGCCTGTGCCGCGACGAGGCCGGCAAGGTGATCGATGGGGAATTCGTCGCCGTCAACCGGCGGGCGGCGCAGTGGGCCGGGCTTTCGGTCGAGGCCATGCTGCAGACCAGCGTGCTCGCGCTGTGCCCTCAGCTGCAGGCATCAGGCCTCTGGGATCGCTATGTGGCGGTCGCGCTGACGCGAGAGCCCGACCAGTTCGTCACCCGCTATCCGCAGGGCGGGGCCGACCACTGGCTCGAAATCGCCTGCGTTCCCTTCGGCGACGGCTTCATGGTCACCTATGCCGACGTCACCGAGCGCAAGCTCGCCGAGGACGCCATGCACCAGAGCCAGGCGGAATACGCACGGGCGAACGAGGCGCTGAAGGCCGAGATCCGGCGGCGCCAGGATCTCGAAGAGGAACTGAGCCGCCTGGCCACCCGCGACGGGCTGACCAATGCGTTCAACCGGCGGGCCATCACCGACGGCCTCGCCAAGGCCATGGCGCTGTCCGAGCGCTATGCCCACCCGGTCTCGATCTTCACCATGGACATCGATCACTTCAAGCGCATCAACGATCGCCACGGCCACGCCGGCGGCGACGCGGTGCTGCGGGCGACGGTCGATCTTCTCACCCACGGTCTGCGCGAGGACGTCGATCTCGTCGGCCGGCTGGGTGGCGAGGAGTTCATCGCCGTCCTGCCGCATATCGGTCTGGACGAGGCCGTCGGCATCGCCTGCCGGATGCGGACGCTTCTCGCGTCGGCCGCCGTCCCCTTCGAGGGGAATGAGATCGGCTTCAGCGGGTCCTTCGGCGTGGCTACCTGGGACGGGCGCGAGACGCTGGACCGCCTGATGAGCCGTTCCGATGCGGCGCTCTACAAGGCCAAGGCCGCGGGGCGGAACGCGGTCGCCATGCACGGCGGGTCGGACGAGATCGTGGTGGTCCACCAGCCAGCCCCGTCCACGCTCGACCTCGACGATCTCCCGCCCTTCAGGCCCGCGACGCGCCAGGGAACGGCGCCGCGCCGCCCGCAGGAGCGGATGCCAGCCACATCGACAGGTCCTGCCGTGCGGCCTCCGGAGTGAGCGCGGCAAAGCCTGGCATCTGGTGACGGAACCAGGTTTCCTGTCGCTTGGCATAGGCGCGGGTGTCCCGCTGTCCGCGGGCGATGGCATCGCCCAGCGAGACATCTCCCTTCAGATGGGCGATGAGACCCGGAACACCGTGCGCGCGCATGGCGGGAAGCGCCGGGTCGAGCCCGCGGGCCGCCAGCGCCTCGACCTCGGCGAGAGCCCCCGCGGCCATCATCGCCTCGAAGCGCCGGTCGATCGTCGCACGCAGGTCGGCACGGTCGACGGTCAGAAAGACCCCCTGGTGCTCATGGTCGCCGAGGACGGCGCCTTCCCGGCCAGCCTGCTGCCAGTACACCAGCGGCTTGCCGGTTGCCGCGAAGACCTCGAGCGCGCGCAGGATGCGCTGCGGGTCGCTCGGCCTGAGGCGTGAGGCGGTGAGAGGGTCGAGGGCCGCGAGGCGGGCATGGAGCTCGGCCGGCGGGACACCCTCCGCCTCGCGGCGGATGCGCTCACGAATGTCCGGCGCCACAGCCGGAATCGCGGAAAGCCCCTCGGTGAGCGCCTTGAAATAGAGGCCGGTACCGCCGACGAGGATCGGCAGCACGCCAGCGGCCTCGGCCGAGACGATCTCGGCCTGCACGGCCGCAACCCAGCGGCCGACCGAGAAATTCTCGGCGGCGTCCACGGTGCCGTAGAGCCGGTGCGGCGCCGCCGCCATCTCCCCGGGAGAGGGGCGGGCGGTGATGATGGCGAGATCGCGATAGACCTGCATGGAATCGGCATTGATGACGACGCCGCCGAAGGTGCGGGCAAGGTCCAGCGCCAGCGCCGACTTGCCGCTTGCGGTCGGACCTGCGATGAGGACGGCCCTCGGCCTGTGACCCTTGCGGGGATCCCCATCGTGACTCACGTCGCAACCCTCATTGCCAATCCTGCGAACCCGTCCCTCGGCAAGGATGCCGTCCGGGCCGCGGCATCCCGGCTTGCCGGAGCCGGCGAGCCGGTGGTGCTCGACCCCGGCATCGCCGTCGACATTCCTTTCGCACTGCAGGCCGGCGCCGACAACCGCATGATCGCCGCCGACCTCCGCCAGGCGCTCGCCGGGCATCCGGTCGATGTCGTGGTTCAGCCGGCTGCGGGACGCGCCAAGCGACTGTTCCTCGCCGACATGGATTCGACCATGATCGGGCAGGAATGCATCGACGAGCTCGCCGACCTCGTCGGCCTGAAGGATCATGTCTCGGCGATCACCGAGCGGGCCATGCGCGGCGAGATCGCCTTCGAGCCGGCGCTGCGCGAGCGCGTCGCGCTGCTGAAGGGGCTGTCCGCTGCCGTCGTCGACGATGTCATCGACCGTCGCATCACCCTGACGCCGGGCGGCCGCGAACTCGTCCGAACCATGAAGGCGAGGGGAGGCTACACCGCGCTGGTGTCCGGCGGCTTCACCCTCTTCACCGCCAGGATCGGCTCCATGATCGGCTTCCACGAGAACCGGGCCAACCTGCTGGAGGTAGAGGACGGCCTGTTCGCCGGAACGGTGCGCGAGCCCATCCTCGGCCGCGAGGCCAAGCGCGACACGCTGGTGGAACTGCGCCAGCGCCTCGGTCTGGCCGCTGCCGACACCATGGCGGTCGGCGACGGGGCGAACGATCTCGCCATGCTGGGCGAGGCCGGCGTCGGCGTCGCCTATCATGCCAAGCCGAAGGTGGCCGAAGCCGCCGCGGTGCGCGTCGACCACGGCGATCTCTCGGCGCTGCTCTACATGCAGGGTTACGCGCGCGCCGACTTCGTCCTCTGACCGGCGCCGCGGGGCGCCGGCCGGAAACGATATCAGCGCAGCGTCAGGGCCACGAAGCGGCGGTCGCCCTCGGAATTGGCCACCAGGAACAGTGCCGATGAGCGGCCTTCCTTGCGCAGGGCCTCGATGCGGCGCGTCACGTCGGCCGGCGAATTCACCGGCTCGTTCTGCACCTCGAGGATGACGTTGCCGGCCTGGATCGCCCGCTCGGCGGCCCGCGACCCGGGATCGACCTGCGTCACCACCACGCCGCGCACGTCGTCCCGCACGCGGAAGCGCTCGCGCATCTCCTGCGTCAGGCCCGAGAGCTGCAGGCCGAGGGCCGAAACCGTCGGGTTCTGCGGCCGGGGCGCCTGGCCCTGCGGCTGGCGGCCGGTGGAGGCCTGCTGGATATTGCCCTCGCGCCGTCCGAGCGTGACGGTCAGCGTCTCCTCGCGGCCACCGCGCACGACGATCACCGGCACGGCCTTGCCGACCGCCGTCTCCGAGACGATGCGCGGCAGTTCGCGCGAATTGCGCACGTCGCGACCGTCGAAGCGGACGATGACGTCGCCTGTCTTCATGCCCGAGGGGCCGGCAGGCCCGTTCGGCTCCACGCCGGAAATGAGGGCGCCGCGGCGGGCACCGAGATTGAGGCTCTCGGCGATTTCGTCGGTGACCTCCTGAATGCGGACGCCGAGCCAGCCGCGCCGCGTCTCGCCGAATTCACGCAACTGCCCGATGATCGGTCGCGCCGTATTGGCGGGGATGGCGAAGGCAATGCCGATATTGCCGCCGGTCTGCGAGAAGATCGCCGTGTTGATGCCGATGACGTCGCCGGCCATGTTGAACAGCGGGCCGCCGGAATTGCCGCGATTGATGGCCGCGTCCGTCTGGATGTAGTTGTCGAAGGGGCCGGACTGGATGTCGCGGTTCTTGGCCGAGACGATGCCGGCGGTCACCGTGCCGCCGAGGCCGAGCGGGTTGCCGATGGCCATGACCGGCTCGCCAATGCGGATGCGGTCGGAATCGGCGAGATTGACGGCCTTCAGCGGCCGCGTCGGCTGCACGCGCAGGACGGCGACGTCGATCTCTCGGTCGCGGCCCACGAGTTCCGCCTTCAGGCGGGTGCCGTCGTTGAAGATGACCGTGATCTCGTCGGCGTTGTCGATGACATGGTTGTTGGTGATGACGATGCCGCTCGCATCGATCACGAAGCCCGAGCCGAGCGAGGACTGGCGGCGCTGAGGCGCAGGCTGGCCGTCCGGGCCGCCCGGCGGGTTCTCGCCGCGGCGGCGGAAGAATTCCTCGAAGAGCTCGTCGAAGGGCGCGCCGGGGCCAGGCTGGCCGTTGCCGCCGGGTCCGCCCGGCTGGCCGGGCCGGCGACCCGG
>CAZPMD010000001.1:127531-131535 GCA_964587395.1 uncultured Hyphomicrobiales bacterium | reverse complement strand
CGGCATCGGCGGTGAGGTTGCCGGTGATGAGGTTGAGCGCGGTGGTCTTGCCGGAGCCGTTGGGACCGACGAGACCGACCACCTCGCCGCGGCGGATGGTGGCGGTGAGCCCGTCGACGGCGCGCAGGCCGCCGAAGCTCTTGGAGACGCCGTGGAGTTCGATCAGCGGCTGCATGTCGTCACTCCGCCGGATGGGGGCGGCGGCGCGCCACCCTGGCGATGGCGCCGCGGCCCTGGTCGATCAGGCCGACGATGCCGTTCGGCACGAAATAGACGATCACCAGGAAGGAGAGGCCGAGGAGCACCGAGAAGGCGTTGGGGAAATTCGCCTGCAGGATCTCGAACAGGATGGCGAGCGGCACCACGCCGAGGATCGGCCCGTAGAGCCTCGTCGCGCCGCCGAGCAGCGCCATGATCAGCACCTGGAAGGAGATGATCGGATTGAAGGCGATGGAGGGGTCGATATAGGTCCAGCGCGGGGCCATGATGGCGCCGACCACCGTCATGCATGTGGCCGAGACGACGAAGACCGCGACCTTGGAGACAGTGGTGTCGATCCCGGAATGGCGCGCCACCGTCTCGTCCTCGCCGATGGCCCGCAGCGCCCAGCCGAGCCGGGAGCGCTGGATGACGAAGCCGGTGAGAAGGATCACCGTCAGGAGCGCCAGGAGCATCCAGTAGATGCCCTGCTGGGTGACGTCGATGAAGACGAAACGCCCGACCGTGCCGCCGAACTTCGCCTCGCCCCAGGTGACGAGCTGGCGGACGAGTTCCGCAAGCCCGAAGGTGAAGATGACGAAATAGACACCCGACAGCCGGAGCGTCGAGAGGCCGACGACGGTGGCGACGACGGCGCCGATGAGCGCAGCCACCGGATAGACCAGCGCCAGGGGCAGTTTCTCGCCGAGGAAGGCCATGGTGTAGGCGCCGAGGCCGAAGAAGGCGGCGGTGGCGAGCGAAACGTAGTGGGTCGGGCCGGAGAACAGCGCCCAGGCGGTTGCCAGCGTCGCATACATGAGGATGTTGACGAGCAGCGCCATCCAATAGGAGCCGGCGACGACCGGCAGCGGCGCGAGGATCGCCGCGCCGGCCAGAACGACAAGGGGAAGCGTCCAGTCCTTCAGGGTCATCTGGCGGCCTTTCCGAAGAGGCCGGTGGGTCTGACCAGCAGGATGACGAGGAAGAGGGCGAAGTTGACGGCGAGCGTCAGGCCGCCGTCGAGGAAGGCGGCGGTGAGCGACTCGGCGAGGCCGAGGATGAGGCCGGCGACGAGGGCGCCGAAGATATTGCCGACGCCGCCCATGATCACGACGATCAGCGCCTTCATGGTGAAGACGACACCCATGGCGGCGTTGAAGGTGAAGAACATCGAGACCAGCACGCCGGA
Source organism: uncultured Hyphomicrobiales bacterium (assembly GCA_964587395.1). Taxonomy (GTDB): domain Bacteria; phylum Pseudomonadota; class Alphaproteobacteria; order Rhizobiales; family Phreatobacteraceae; genus Phreatobacter. The sequence goes on along the minus strand of CAZPMD010000001.1, from coordinate 130,148 downwards.
GGCGGCGACGAGGGCCCCGCCGAGGCCGAAGGCAAAGGCCGCATAGGCGGTGGTGTCGATGCCGACGAGGGGCGCCGCAGCCGGGTTCACCGCGACGGCGCGGATGGCGGTGCCGATGCGCGTGCGCATTAGGAAGGCGGTGAGCGCGAGGGCGATGGCCACCGCGAGGCCGGCGGCCAGCAGGCGGTTCAGCGCCACCGTCGAGCCGATGATCTGCACGGGCACGGCGAGGTAGGAGTAGCTGACATAGGAGCCGCCGAAGACCATCAGCAGGATGCCCTGCACGACGAAGAGCAGGCCGAAGGTGGCGAGGATGGAATCGACCTCCAGCGCCCCCGGCGATTTCGCCCGCCGCACCAGCGGCGTCATCAGAACGCGGTAGATGCCCCAGTTCAGGGCGAAGGACAGCGGCATGGCCACCGCCAGCGCCAGGATCGGGCTGACGCCCGAGGCCGTGAACAGCACATAGGCGAGGAAGGAGGCGGCGATGGTGAACTCGCCATAGGCGAGGTTCATGATCCGCGCGACGCCGTACTGGAGCGACAGCCCCATGGCGATCAGCGCGTAGATGCCGCCGAGAATCAGGCCCGACAGGATGACGTCGACGAGGAACATTCAGAACGTCTCCGGCAGGACCCGCCGCCCGGAGGCGGCGGGTCAGGTTTTCATGATCAGGCCGTCGGCCAGGCGGGCTTCGGGAAGATCGGCGCCTTGGTGCCGCCGACCTTGGTCGGGGCCAGCGCCACGAACTCGCCCTGCTGCCACTGGCCGACCCACCACTGGTCGACCCGCTGGTTGTCGACGAACTTGATGGGACCGAGGATGGTGTCGAAGGACTGCGAGCCGACGTCGCGGATGATCGCCGACTTGTCGAGGCCGACGCGCTCGATCGCCTGGGTCAGCACCTGCAGCGTCGAATAGGTCGTGGTCGAGGCCCAGCGGTCGGGCTCGCGGCCGACGACGCGGTTGTGGCGGGCGATGTAGTCCTTGATCTTCGGATTGGTGACGTCGACGCCGCCGATGCCCATGACGCCCTCGGCATTGGCGCCGAAGCGCTGCTTGTAGAGCGGGAAGGCGGTGCCGACAGCCGTATAGAAGACCTTCGGATTGAGCCCGCCGATGCGCGCCTGCTCGGTCAGCGCCAGGGTGTCCGGCGGATAGGAGAAGGCGAGGAACATGTCGGGCTTCAGCCGTGCCGCCTCGGAGATGATCGGGGCGAGGTCCTGCGTGCCCGGCGGATACTGCCGGTCCATGACGATCTGGAAGCCGGCCTTGGCGATACCGGCCCGCGCCGCGCTGACGAGCTCGAGGCCGAACTGGTCCTGCACGGAGGCGAGCGCCACGGTGTTGCCGAGGCCCTTGTCCTTGAGCGTCGCCAGGAGATCTGTGAGCGCTGTGATCGCCGTCGAGGGGCGGTCGAGGAACAGGAACATGTTGGTCCAGCGCTTCACCAGCTCCGGCTGGCGCTCGACGAAGAAGGTGGAGGCGAGGTGCGGGAAGCCGCCGCGGTTGAAGGAGGGCGCCACCGCGAGGTTCATCGCCGTGCCCCATGGCGGCAGCAGCAGGTCGACCTTGTCCTGGTTGACCAGGCGCTCGATGTTGCGCACCGCTTCTTCGGACTGCGAGCGGTCGTCATACTCGACGAACTCGATCATGCGGCGCTGGCCGCCGGGCAGCTTCAGGCCGCCGGCCTCGTTCGTCTCCTTCATCCACAGCTGGTAGTTCGGCAGCGTCGTGACATTGGCGCCGCCGGCGTTCGGGCCGGTCTTGGAGATCGAGAAGCCGATCTTCACGGCGCCGGCCTGGGCGCGGACGTTCGGTGCGGCGAGCGTCGCGGCGGCGATGCCGCCGACCACGGCGCGGCGTGTTGGCTTGAATTTGCTCATCATGGGCCTCCTCTGATGTCCCCTTCAGGGGGTTGGCGTTGTCGTCCCTTCAGGCGGGTGGCGTCTCGCGGCCACCTCGCCTCGTCCAGCCCGCCGTGACCGGCGGGCGCATGCACTCAGCCGCTGATCTTGATGTCGGCCGCCTTGATCACCGGCTCCCACAGCTTCACCTCCGCCTGCATGGCGGCGGCGAGTTCCTCCGGCGTCGAGCCGACAGGCGTCGTCCCGATCTCGGCAAGGCGCTTCACCACGCCGGGATCGTGCAGCGCCTTGTTCAGGCCGGCGGACAGCCGCGCAACGATTTCCGGCGGCGTGCGGGCGGCGGTGAAGAAGGCGAACCAGGACTGCATCTCGTAGCCCGGCACGACGGAGGAGATGACGGGCACGCCCGGCAGTTCCGGCAGCGGCTGCTTCGTCGAGACGCCGAGGGCGCGGATGGTTCCGCCGCGGATCTGCGAGGCGGAGACGGTCAGCGTGTCGAACATGACGTCGAGACGGCCGCCGATGAGGTCATTCATCGCCGGCCCCGCCCCGCGATAGGGCGCATGCACCATGTCGACCTTGGCGAGATACTTGAACAGTTCGCCGGCCATGTGGATGGACGAGCCGATGCCGGCCGAACCATAGGTGAGCTTGCCGGGGTTGGCGCGGGCCCGCGCCAGGAGGTCGGCCGCCGTCTTGTCGGGCGATCCGGCGGGCACCACCATGACGTTGGGCACGGTGATGCCCAT
>CAZPMD010000001.1:106644-127521 GCA_964587395.1 uncultured Hyphomicrobiales bacterium | reverse complement strand
CCGACCGGCGCCAGGTCCTTGAACGTGTCGAGCGGCATGCGCGCGTAGAGGAGATGGTTGATCGCCACCGCGCTGGAGGTGATCAGCAGGGTGTGGCCGTCGGGCTCGGCACGCGCGACCTCGGCGGAGGCGACATTGCCCCCGGCGCCGCCACGGTTCTCGACGACGACCGCCTGACCCCATTCCTGGGTGAGCCGCTCCGTCAGGTGTCGCGTGACGATGTCCGCCGCCCCTCCGGGCGGAAAGGCGACGACGATGCGGATGTTGCGGTTCGGCCAGCTCTGCGCCCGAAGGAGCCCGGGGCTCGCCAGCACTGCGCCGATGCCGAGTGCACCGGCCACCACGCGGCGGCGGTCGGGGCGGGTCGTGATCCCTGTCGTCATTCCTCGTTCCTCCCTGTCGTTCCGTCCGCGGTCGTTCGGCGCCGCCGGATCGGTCCCGTTTCGTCCCTAGCCTTCCATGAGATGGGGCAGCCACACATCGAGAACAGCCGCCCGCTTCTCAACCTTCACGACATGCATGGCCTCCGCGATGGCGCTTTCGACTTCGTCCGGATGCCGGATCTTCCGGGCATGGGCACCGCCTGCGGCAGCTGCGATCTCAGAATAGTCCGGCGGCGGGTCGAAGGCGACGCCGATATCGTCGGACCGGCTGGCATGGCCGGAGGGGTGGACCGCCAGCGTCGAATAGCGTGGAGCACGCCAGCCGCGGTTGTTGAAGACCACCTGCAGGAAGGGCGTGCCGTACTGGCGCGCCATCCAGTGCACGGTAGACGGCTGCGAGAACATGTAGGAGCCGTCACCCGTCAGGGCGATGACGGTTTTCGAGGGATCGGCAAGCCCGGCGCCGATGGCGGCGCCGCCGGTCCAGCCGAGATTGCCGCCGCCCGAGTTCAGCATCTGGCCGGGGCGGGTCGGCGCGATATGGTTCACCACCACCGGATAGTTGGTGATGCCCTCGTTGAGCACGATGGTGTCGGCATCGACATGGGCGCGGACGCAGGCGGTCACATATTCCGCCGTCAGGACATCGCCGGAGGGCTTGCGCTCGGCGGCGGCGAGCACGGCACGGCGCTCCTCGTGCAGGCGGATGTAGTGGGCGCGCCGCTCGCCGATGCGGGCGACGTCGAGCGCGATGCGGTCGAGGCCGGCGTTGAGCTGGGCCAGCGCGGTTTCGGCGTGGGCGCGGAAGACACGCCGCGCCGGGATCGACCACAGCGGCATGTCCTGCTTCAGCGGATCGACGTCGAGGTGCCAGATCTTCGCGCCCGCGCGCGGCTTCGACACGGTCGGGATCCACGGCACGTCGGAATCGATGACCACGACCACGTCGGCGGCGGCGAGCAGCGGGTTCTGCCGCGGCTCGTTCCACTGGCAGCCCTGATACATCGGGTCGTCGTGCGGCAGGTTGACCGCATTCGGCACGCTCTCAAGTACGGCGATGCCGAGCGGCCCGACGAGGCGCTGGAGTTCCCTCACAGCCTGCGGATTGCGGCCGAGATAGGAGGTGACGATCAGCGGCCGGTGCGCCTGGACGAGATCGGTGAGCAGCGCATGAACCGCCTCCTGCGGCAGGGCAGACGGGGCGATCGGCGTGAAGTCGGCGGCATCCATGCCGGCCTGCGCCGCCGGATCGAGAGCCTCCTCCATCACCTCGCGCGCGCCCATCAGATAGACCGGGCCCTTGGGGTCGGAATGGGCAAACTGCATCGCCCGGAAGGTCATCTGCTTGATGTTGCGCCCTGTCCGCAGTTCGGCATCGTAGCGCATGTAGCCACGGACGATGCCGCGCTGGTCGTGCACATCCTGGATCCACTGGATGAACTCGTTGCGGCTGCCCTTCATCTCGCCGAACTGGGTGAAGGGCGAGGCACCGGCGAAGATCAGCACGGGCACGCGCCCCTTGGAGACGTTGTGCACGGCGCCTGCGAGCGACTGGGTGCCGCATTCGACGTGGACGATCACCGCCTGGGCGCGGCCGGTGACCTGGGCGTAGCCCTGCGCCGCCGTCAGCGCCACCATCTCGTTCGGGCAGGTGATGACCTTCGGCATCCGCTGTCCGCCGGCGCGCGCCTCGGCCAGGGCCTCGATCATGGCGGGATGGTCGCTGCCAAAATTGCAGAACAGATAGTCCACGCCGGCTTCGGCGAGCGCTTCGAGGAAGGCGGTGGACGCGGTGTACATCAGGGGGCCTGTACAGGAATGTGCAATTAGTTGGATATCCAACTGTTAGAGTCAACACCATCTTGTGAGCCCTCGTCCGCCATGCGACATTCATGGTGAACGAGGCGCTCGATCCGCCTGAACGAAGACACATGTCAGACGCCCTCACCCCGTCACCCGGCAAAGCCGATCCAGAAGGCCGCGCGGACGACACCGCCCGCCTCGGTGCGCTGACGAATTTCATCGGCTTTCACCTGCGGATCGCCCAGGAGGCCTCGTTCCGGGCTTTCGCCCAGCGAGTCGGCGATCCCGACCTCAAGCCGCGCCGCTTCGCCGTGCTGACGCTGATCGCCGAAAACCCCGGCATGACCCAGACGGCCCTTGGCAAGGCGGCGGGACGGGACAAGTCGACGCTCACCTCGACCCTCGACGACCTCGTCAAGCGCGGCCTCGTGCTGCGCGAGCGGGCCCCAAAGGACCGGCGCAGCTACACACTGACCCTGACATCGGCGGGATGTGCGCTGCACCAGCGCCTCATGGCCTCGGCGCGCGAGCACGACCGCGAGCTCGACCGCATTGTCGGGGCCGACAGGAAGGCGGAGTTCCTTACCCTCTTGCGCCGCATTGCGAGTGAACTCGGCTGAAGCTGGCGACACCGTTTTTGCTGCACTGCGAAAGACGTGGCTTTTTCCGCTGGAAAGGCCTAGGGAGACCGCCAGCATTCCGTCGCCGCCATGTCCGCCGTTCCCTGACCGGCCCCCTTCAGCCGGCGCGGACCCATTCAGGACAATCCGCCACGTGACCGAACTCCTCATCCCGCCCCAGCTTGCCGCGGCCCTCGCCGCCCGCGACTATGTCGACCTCACCCCCGTCCAGAGCGCCGTTCTGGCGCCTGCGGCGACCGGCCGCGACCTTCTCGTCTCCGCCCAGACCGGTTCCGGCAAGACGGTGGCCTATGGCCTCGCCCTCGTCGACACGCTGATGGGTGATGCGGAGCGCCTGCACCGCACCGCCGAGCCGCTGGCGCTGATCGTGGCACCGACACGCGAACTGGCGCTGCAGGTCCAGCGCGAGCTGACCTGGCTCTATGCCGACACCGGGGCACGCATCATCGCCTGTGTCGGTGGCATGGACGCCCGCCGCGAGCGCCGCCTGCTGGAGGATGGCGCCCATATCGTCGTCGGCACGCCGGGACGCCTGCGCGACCATATCGAGCGCGGCGCGCTCGAACCCTTCAAGGCCAAGGCCGTGGTGCTCGACGAGGCCGACGAGATGCTCGACCTCGGTTTCCGCGACGATCTGGAGTTCATCCTCAACGCCACGCCGGAGGATCGCCGCACGCTGCTGTTCTCTGCGACCATCCCGTCCGCCATCGCGACGCTCGCCAAGCGCTACCAGCGCAATGCCCTGCGCATCGAGTCGGGGGCCGGGGAACGCGGCCACCAGGACATCGAATATCGCGTCATCCGCGTCTTCCCGAACGAGGTGGAACACGCCGTCGTCAACATCCTGCGCCAGCTCGAGCCGAAGACGACCATCATCTTCGCCAATACGCGCAATGCCGTGCGCCACCTGCAGGCGACGCTGGTGGAACGCGGCTTCTCGGCCGTCTTCCTGTCCGGCGAACTCGGCCAGCACGAGCGCAACCTCGCCCTGCAGTCGCTGCGAGACGGGCGGGCGCGCATCTGCGTCGCCACCGACGTCGCCGCCCGCGGCATCGACCTTCCCAACCTCGCCCTCGTCATCCATGCCGAGCTGCCGCACGATGCCGAGGTGATGCAGCATCGCTCCGGCCGCACGGGCCGCGCCGGGAACAAGGGCGTCAGCGTTCTCCTCGTGCCGACCACCCGGCGACGCCGCGCCGAGAGCCTCCTTGCTGAAGCCGGCATCCGCGCCGAGTGGACCGGCCCGCCGACGGCCGACGACATCCGTGCCCTCGACCGCGAGCGCATCTTCGCCGATCCGCTGCTGACCGAGGAAGCCGGCGACGAGGAGCGGCAGATCGCCGAGGTCCTCATGCAGCGCAGGTCGGCCGAGGACATCGCCGTGGCGCTGGCGCGCGTGCTGCGCTCGCGCCTGCCGGAGCCGGAGGAGGTTTCCGATCCCGGCTTCGCACGCGGCGCCCCCGGCGGCCCGCGCGGTCGCGAACAGCGCGACCTCAAGATCACCGGCGACATGGCCTGGTTCAAGGCGGATGTCGGCCGGCAGAACCGTGCCGATCCGAAGTGGCTGCTGCCGATGCTCTGCCGCCGCGGCAAGGTCACGCGCGACGACATCGGCGCCATCCGCATCCACGACACGACGACCGAGTTCCAGGTCTCGGCGGCGCTGGCGGAGACCTTCATCGCCAATGCCCGCAAGGCCAACGCGGACGACGTGTTCATCACGCCGATCCAGGAAGGCGAGGGCGGCGCACCGCCGCCGCGGTTCCGCCAGCGGCCGGACGCGGGACGCGAGGATCGCGACAGCAAGCCCTTCGCCAAGAAGCGACCGCCGCCTCATGCCTCCAAGGGCAAGGCAGAGCGCGGCGGCTTCAAGCATCGCAAGAACCGCGACCGCTCCTGAGCCATGAGCGGCCTCTCAACCATCGTCGTCTATGTCGATGCCGATGCCTGCCCGGTGAAGGACGAGATCTACCGGGTGGCGCAACGCTATGGCCTGACGGTCAAGGTGGTCGCCAACAGCCCGATCGCCGTACCGCGCGAGCCATGGATCGAGCGGGTGGTGGTCAACGAAGGGCCTGATGTGGCGGACGACTGGATCGCCGAGCGCGCAGGCCCCGGCAGCCTGGTGATCACCGCCGACATCCCGCTGGCGGCGCGCGCCGTCAAGGCGGGGGCGACGACCCTGGCCCCGAACGGCAAGGTCTTCGATTCAGGCGCCATCGGCATGGCTCTGGCGACCCGCAACCTGATGGACGACATCCGCTCGGCCGGCGGAGTGACCCGGGGCCCCCCGGCCTTCTCGCCGCGCGACCGGTCGACCTTCCTGTCGGCCATGGACCTCGCCGTGAACCGGCTGAAGCGCGCCGGCTACGGCGGCTAGACGAATCTCTCGCCCATGCCGATCCGGCCGATGGCTGGCAGCTTGATCGCCGGGCGCCGGATGTCGAGGCCCAGCACCGCGCCGAAGAGGCTGATCTCGATGCCCTCGTGCCAGCCGAGCGTCAGGCCGAGATAGCCGCCGAGAGTCGCGCGAATGCCGAGGCCGCCGGTGGCGGAGACGAGCCAGCGGCCATCATGCGGAAAATCCTTGCTAATGGCGGTCGGCGGCAGGCTCGCCTGCAGCTCGGGCGCCGCCGCCAGCGCCGCCGCCACGAAGGTGTTGGAGTTCGGACCGGGCCAGGCGCGGTAGTCGCCGCGATCGGCATGGCCATAGCCGGTGATGGCCGCCCTGATCTTGGGAATGGCGCGGGCTGCCATCTCGCCGTCGGCGGCGAAGACGAGGACAGGGTCCTGGCCGAACCAGCGCCCGTCCGGCGGAAAGCCGTTGGTGCGGATCGGATCGCCCCAGGCCGTATAGTCGAAGCGGTCGTAGTGGGCGGCGCCCGCCTCCTTCACCACGAGCCAGGTATGGGTGGCGAAGATGCCGCGCCAGCGCACGGTCCGGGCCGCATCGACCCGGATCACCGCCTGTGGCGTCGCCCCGGGAGGGGGCAGAAGGCCAGCGCTGGCCCGCCCCGTCATCGACCAGTCCGGCCCCGGATAGCCGATGGCATGGTCGGTCGCCGACCAGCCGATCGGCAGCAGGACCAGCAACGCGACGACGAGGACGAGACGGCGGGTGCGCCCCGTCCTAGAACTCGACATCGAGCTCCTCGATCTCCTCGGGCTCCGCCTTGGCAGCGGCGACCCACTCCTTGAGCGGCGCCCAGTCCATGATGGCCCTGCAATAGGCGGCCGCGCCCGCGTCGACCGGGACGTCATAGGTGGCGAAGCGCATGCAGACCGGGGCGTACATCGCATCGGCCGCCGTCGGCGTGGCGCCGAACAGGAAGGGGCCGCCATAGGTCTTCAGGCACTCGGCCCAGATCGCGAGGATGCGCTCGATGTCCGGCTGGGCGCCGGCCCAGATCTTGAAACCGCTGTAACGGGCCTTGAGGTTCATCGGCAGGGCCGAGCGCAGGTTCTGGAAGCCTGAGTGCATCTCTCCGGAGATCGACCGGCAATGCGCCCGCGCGATGCGGTCGGTGGGGAACAGGCCCGCCTTGGGGAATTTTTCGTCGAGATATTCGGCGATAGCCCAGGTGCCCCAGATCTTGGCGCCCTCGTCGGTCAGGGCGGGCACCAGAAAGGACGGCGACAAGAGCAGCAGCTCGGCACGCTGGCCGGGATCGTCGATCGAGACGGGGACCTCCTCGAAGGCGAGGCCCGACATCCGGCAGAGCAGCCAGCCGCGCAGCGACCAGGATGAATAGTTCTTGCTCGAAATGGTGAGCTTGGCCTTGGCCATCCCGAACCTCCCTGCACGAAGGCAGCCGCGGCGCAGCAACCCTTCGACAAGAATACTCTCGCAGCGCAGCAAAAAGTGCACTAGCTTTTTTTTGATCCATGCCAATGTGGCATGACGACCCAGCCCGGACGGCCCATGATGTACCGCGCGTTCGAGTTCCAGAGCAGGCTGTTCGAGCCCGTGCGCGACGCGGCGCGGTTGGCGCTGGCTGCCTTCGGGCCGGCGCTCGAGTCCTCCGACGCCCGGCTCGGCCGCGAGATCGTGGCGACCTGGTCCCTCCTGGCGAATGCAGGCTTCACCCATGCGCGGCCGGACTACGGGATCACCCGCGTCATGGTCGGCAATCGCGAGGCCGAGGTCACCGAAGTCCCCGTCCACAGGACGCCTTTCGGCACCCTCCTCAACTTCCGCAAGGACGTGACCATCAATCAGCCGAAGGTGCTGCTGGTGGCCCCTCTCTCCGGCCACTTCGCCACGCTTCTGCGCAATACCGCCAAGACGCTGCTGCAGGACCATGACGTCTTCGTCACCGACTGGCACAATGCGCGCGACGTTCCCTGGACCGCGGGCCGCTTCGGCTTCGACGAGTATGTCGAGCACCTGATCGACTTCCTCCACGTGATGGGGCCGGATTCCCACGTCGTGGCGGTTTGCCAGCCCTGCGTGCAGGCGCTGGCGGCGGCCTCCGTCATGGCCCAGGCAGACGATCCCCTGCAGCCGCGCAGCCTCACCCTGATGGCCGGGCCGGTGGATGTGCGGATCAATCCCACCAAGGTCAACGAACTCGCCTTCAACCACCCCTACGAGTGGTTCGAGAAGAACCTGATCAGCACGGTGCCGCTGCCCCATGCCGGAGCAGGACGCAGGGTCTACCCGGGCTTCCTCCAGCTGACGGCCTTCCTGTCGATGAACCGCGACCGGCACATCCGGTCCCACCTCGACATGCACGGGCACATCGCCCGGGGGGAGACCGAGAAGGCCGAGGCCATCCGCACCTTCTACGAGGAGTATTTCGCCGTCCTGGACCTCACGGCCGAGTTCTATCTCGAGACCATCGACCGGGTGTTCCAGCGGGCACTGCTGCCGAAGGGCGAACTCACCTACAAGGGGCGGCCGGTCGACCCTTCGGCCATCCGCAGGACGGCGCTGCTCACCGTCGAGGGCGAGCGCGACGACATCTGCTCCATCGGCCAGACGGTGGCGGCGCATGACCTCGTCCCGAAGCTGAAGCCCTTCCGCAAGCGCCACCACATGCAGGCGGGCGTCGGCCACTACGGCGTGTTCTCCGGACGCAAGTGGGAGGGTCAGGTCTATCCCATCGTCCGCAACATGATCCTGGCGAGCGAGTAGGCCCACAGGGCGGGCCTTGCGGGGATGACGCGCCGGGTGGGGGATGCCTTCCCGAACGTGAGCGGCTATAGGCGTTGGCGGAACGATTCACTGGCTCCGGCAGAGCCGGGGCTCGCCGACGAGGATGACATTCGCCATGACGCTGACCCGCATGCTGCGCGGTGCCCTGATCGCCGCCACGCTCACCGTCGCGACCCCCACCCTGGCCGACGATATTCGAGATGCCATCGAGGAGGCGCGCCGCGCCTACCAGGCCAACGACCTTGCGGCGGCCAAGGCGGCCCTCGACGTCGCCTCGCAGCTGATCGCCCAGCGCAGCGCCACCGGCCTCTCCCGCTTCCTGCCGGCGCCGCCGCGCGGCTGGACAGCCGAGGAAGCGGAGACCGACGCCAGCGCGGCCGCCATGTTCGGAGGCGGCCTCATCGCCAAGCGCCGCTACACCAACGGCGACCGCAACGTCACGGTGCAGGTGCTCGCCAATTCGCCGATGATCGCGCAGATGGCGCCGCTCTTCGCCAATGCCCAGCTTCTCGGCGCCATGGGCCGTGTCTTCCGCATCAAGGGCAAGACCGCCGTGCTGTCGCGCGACGGCAATATCCAGGTCCTGCTCGGGCGCACGCTGATCATCATCGAGGGCTCGGGCAACGAGGCCGAGAAGCGCGCCCTGCTCGACGCCCTCGACCTTGCTGCCATCGAATCCTTCAACGGCTGATCCGGAGCCCCACCATGTCCCTCGGTTTTCAGGTCCTGCCGAAACCGTACCCCAACGATACGGCCCTGCTGGCCCTGCTCGCCGGCGTGCCGACGCCGCTCATCAGCGACAACATGGCCCGGCTCTTCGCGGCAGGCCCGGCGCTGCGGCCGATGCATGACGGCACGCCGATGCTCGGCTTCGCGCTGACGGTGAGGACCCGGCCTGGCGACAACCTCCTCGTCCACAAGGCGATCGATATGGCCGGCCCCGGCGACGTCATCGTCGTCGATGCGGGCGGTGATCTGACCAACGCCATCATCGGCGAGATCATGGCGCGGCTCGCCCAGAAGCGCGGCGCCGCTGGCATCGTCATCAATGGTGCCATCCGCGACAGCGACGCCCTCGTCACCATGAGCCTGCCGGTCTTCGCCGCGGGCGTCACCCATCGCGGCCCCTACAAGGACGGGCCCGGCGAGATCAACACGGGTGCCGTCATCGGCGGGCAGTATGTCGCTCCCGGCGATATCATGGTGGGCGACGCGGACGGCGTGCTGGCGGTGCCGCGGGCCGAGGTGGCCGCCGTCGCCGCCCTCGCCCGCAAGCAGTTGGCAGCGGAAGACGCCACGATGAAGGCCATCGCCGAGGGCACGCTGGACCGGAGCTGGGTCGATGCGACACTCCAGGCCAGGGGCGCCGCCATGGGCAAGGGCTCGGCCTATTGAGGCCCACTCACGAGCCGCGCCGCGCCCCCGTCGACCAACACCTCGGCGGGAGCGGGATGGCTGAGGAAGCCGGCGGGACTGGCCGTCGGGCCGTAGGCGCCCGACTGCAGCACGGCGACGAGGTCGCCGGCCGTCATGTCCGGCATCTCGACCTTGCGCGCCAGCGTGTCGAGCGGCGTGCAGAGCGGTCCGACGATGCTCGCCGGTGATGCTGCAGGCTCGCCCATGCGCGAGGCGGTCAGCACCGGATAGTCGCGCTTGATCACCTGACCGAGGTTGCCGGAGGCGGCGAGGTGGTGGTGCATGCCGCCATCGACCACGAGGAAGCGCTGGCCGCGCGAGACCTTCGCCGCCAGAACCGAGCACAGGTAGACGCCGGACGGGCCGACGAGGTAGCGGCCGGGCTCGACCAGCACATGGGCATCGCGGATCAGCGGATCGGCCCGCTTGGCGTCGACGAGCGGGCCGAGGCCTGCCTGCACGGCGGCGAGGTCGAGTTCGCCGTCGCCGGCGAAGTAGGGAATGCCGAGGCCGCCGCCAAGGTCGATCGTCCGCAGCGGCCGGCCGAGACGGGCGGCGACGCGGGCGGCGACGGCGAGGCCGTGCCGCCATTGCCCCAGCAGCACCGCCGCATCGAGGATCTGCGTACCGGCAAAGAGGTGCACACCGGCAAGATCGAGGTGCGGCGAGGCGGCGACGCGGTCGACGATCGGATCGATGTCCTCCTCGTCGAAGCCGAAGGGCGCGGCCTTGCCGCCCATGCGCATGGCCCCACCCTGCGCCTCCGCCACCGGATTGACGCGCAGGGCGACGGAAACGGTACGCCCGAGCGCAGCGCCGATCGCCTCGACATGGGCGAGTTCCTCGAGGCTTTCCAGATGGATCTCGCCGATGCCACCGGCGATGACCTGCTCAAGCTCGCTCCGGCGCTTGCCAGGCCCCGCGAAGAGGATGCGGGAAGGATCGGCGCCGGCGGCGAGCGCCGCCCGGAACTCCCCGAGCGAGGCGATCTCGAGCCCGGCGCCCTCGTCCAGCAGGACGCGCACAACGGCCGAATTGGGGTTGGCCTTGATGGAATAGTGGATGGAGGCGAAACCCTCGACCGCAGAGGCCAGAGCCCGGTAGGACCGGCGGATGAGCGCGGCGTCATAGACGAAGAGCGGCGTGCCGAAGGTCTCCGCCAGGGTGCGCGCCGCCACGCCGCCCATCATCAGGTCGTCGCCCGCCACGGCAAACTGGCTGGCGACGAGCCGCTCCGCCAGGGACGCGGGCGCCTCAGTGGCCATCGGAGCGCTCGCGGACGAGGCCGACATAGTCGACCTTGCCGTTGGGGGTGACGGGCAGGCGTTCCACCAGTTCGATGGCGCGCGGTACCATGTAGGGCGGCAGGCGGTCGGCCGCCGCCTGCAGCACGGCGGCGACGTCGACATCGCCGATCCCTACGCCCACGGCATGGACCTTCTGCCCGGCGAAAGGATCCAGCAGGCCGATGACCGCCACGTGCTGGAAGACGCCCGTCGCCATCAGGCACTCCTCCACCTCGGTCGGACTGATGCGATGACCGGAGGACTTGATCATCGCGTCGTTGCGGGCGACGAAATAGAGGAAGCCGTCCTCGTCCTCGGTCACGAGGTCGCCGGAGTAGCAGACCGTCTCGCCGCCCTCGGCGGGCGGTCGGAAGGGATGAGGCCTCAGGACCTCCGCCGTCGCATCCGGGCGGTTCCAGTAGCCGAGCGAGACGGTCGGGCCGCGATGGACGAGAATGCCTGGCTCGCCCGGCTTCGCCCTGTGGCCGCCGGCGGTCACCACCAGCATCTCGCATTCGGGAATCGCCTTGCCGATGGAGGTCGGCCGGCGGTCGATCTCCTCGGGCGGCAGGTAGGTCGAGCGGAAGGCCTCGGTCAGGCCGTACATCAGGAAGATGCGCGTCGTCGGCAACCGTTCGCGCAGCTTGGCCACCGTCTCGGAGGGCACGGCGCCGCCGGAATTGGTGATGTAGCGCAGCGTGGGCAGTTGCGTCTTCGCCAGCAGCGGCGTCGCCCGGGTGAGGATGGCCCAGATCGTGGGGACGCCTGCGAGGCCGGTGATCCCGTGGGTTTCGATGGCCTTCACGATGTCGGCGCCGAACTGGAAGGTCAGCAGCACGATGCGGGCGCCCTGCTCGACCGCGGTGAGAAACTGGTTGAGCCCGTAGTCGAAGCTGAACGGCAGAACGGAGAGGATGCGGTCCTCCGCGGTGATGCCGAGATAGGTGCGCACGATGCGGGTGCCGGCGAGGAGGTTGCGATGGCTTAGCATCACGCCCTTCGGCCGGCCGGTCGAGCCCGAGGTGTAGAGGATGGCGGCGAGGTCCTCGCCGATGCCGGCGGCGCGCGGCAGCGGCGACAGCGTCTGGCCTGAGGCGAAGTCCGGCACGTCGACCACGACGATGCGGATACCCTCCAGTCCCTCGAAGGCCTCGCCGAGCAGCGGCTCGAGGGCCCGGCAGGTCAGGACGATGCGGGCACCGCAATCCTCGACGATGTGGCGGACCTGCGCCGGCCTGAGCATGGCATTGACCGGCACGAAGACACCGCCGGCGCGCGAGACGCCGAAGATCGACCAGCACTCCTCCAGGCTCTTCGGCAGGAAGAGGGCGACCCGGTCGCCGCGCTCGAGTCCCTCCGCCAGGCAGCGCCGGGCGCAGGCGTCGGCGGCAGCGGCCAGTCCCGCATAGGTGCATGACCGCTCGCCATCGACCACGGCGATGCGGTCGCCGCTTGTCGCAGCCGCGTGGTCCAGCAGGTCGGGGAGGAGGACGGGAGACGGCCTCACGCGCGGGAGCGCTCCACGAAGCCGACCAGTTGTCCGAAGGTCTCGAAGTTGGCGGGGTCGAAGTCCTCGTCGGAAAGCTCGACACCGAAGCGCTCGCCGAGGAACGTCACCAAGTCGAGGATGCCGAGGGAGTCGATCGCGCCGCTGGTCAGCAGCGCCGTATCGGGGCCCAGCGACCGGGATGACAGGGCGGGAAAGCGTCCCTTGAGGAAGCCCTCGATCTCATCGGCCACTGCGATGCTCTCAACCGTCACGGCCAATCCTCCCGTTCAAATCCAGACGCCATTGTCAGATGCGAAGGAAAACAAATTCCGAATAGGCATGGTCGACCTCCGCCGGGAGGGCGGCGCCGCGCACAAAGGTCGGACGCGACCGGCGTGAAAACCATCCTCCCGGTGCCGTTTCACCGCGGTTTTCCGGATACTCCAGGCAGATCGCGCCGTTTCGCAGGAGAAACCGGGCGATGGGCCCGAGATTGCGGCGAACTGCCGCAAGGTCCCTCGCATAGATCAGCCGGGCCGTCGGCAAGCCCTTGCGGCGGGCGGTCGAGAAGACAAGGGGATGGCTCGTGCCCTCACAAACGAGAACGCAGACGAGACAGCCAAGCGCCCGGTGATCCACCAGCAGGCCAAGCGTGTCCGGCTCGATCCCGGCATCGTCGACGGCCATCACCTTTCCCCCGGTGCCGGGCCGCAGCGCCGTCGCCGGCAGCGGCACGACCACGCCGCCGTCGTGGCGTCGGGCGAAGCCGAGGCGCTCCATCATCGCCGTCACGGGTGGGCTGGGGGTGAGATCGGTGAAGGTCGCGGCCGGCTCTGCGAGGACCTGCTGCAGCATGCGCGGTGCCAGGAGCCGGTAGCGCTCGTCGACATACCAGCTGGACAGATTGGTCACGGCCTGCCCCTCGGTGCGGCGGCTCCGCATCGTGAGGATGACGCCGACCGGCTCGCCCTTCACCCGCATGATCTGGCCGATCGGTCCGAGGTCTTGAGCATCGTGAAACTGCGCCTGCCGGGTCAGCCCTTCCTGCCAGAACGTGCGCGTGCGCATGGGAAAGCCACGCGCCAGCAGCGCATAGGCGTCCTCCATCGTGTCATGCCCGATCGGCGTCAACATGCTCACCAGTGTAGACCGCTTCCCGCGCGCGAGGGCAACATTGTGAATCCATCCTTAACCGGCATTGTTAATCGGAATCATTTCTTCATTGTTGCTTTGTATGATAATGCTCGTTGCATGTTCGACTGAGAAACATGTGAGACATGTCGTCTAGACAACATCTGTTACAAAGTCTTTAGCGGGAGCGCCGGCCGGCTGCGGCCAATTGCCTCCGTCATTCCCGTGGATCACGGCCGGGTCCGCAGGCCACCCGCCGGAACATCGCAGTGGGGACCGGATCGCGCTGGGCACCGGTCAGGTCCGTGAGGCTGGCGGGATCATACCAGAGCCGCGACCCGAGGTCCGGGACGAAGATCAGGTCCGGTGCCGGGCGCCCTGTCCGCGGCGGTTCCTCGATCGTCCGCAGGCTGCGGGTGAAGGCGTTGAAGGAGAGCGGCTCGGTCCCTTCGGGCTGCGGCAGGGGCCGGTAGCGATAGCCCGGAACGCGACCGGGATGAGCCACCGGCTCGAGGCTGACGCGGCCATAACCCTGGCTCTGGTGAATGCGGAAAAGATAGTCGCGCTGGGGCGTGGTGACCTGGAAGACGAGGTTCGACGCAGCCGTCGCTTCTTCGGCGGCGCCGCGAAACAGGGCCGTCACCTGTGGGGCACCGACCATGACATAGCGGGCGCCGTTGGCCCGGCAGCCGGCCTCGGCCTGCCCGGCCTGCACGGGACCGGTGGCCGGCAGCACCGCCATGAAGCCCATCACGACGGAAAGTGGCGCCGACAGGCGGATCATCACGGCTCGCTCCAAGGGAATCGGGGCACTTACCCTACAGGAAGACGGGCGCTGGACAGCATCGCCGGCGCATGACCGGCCCGCATTGCCGTGCAGGGAAAGCCTGCGCCGCCGGATGCATGGAGACCTCACGCCATCGCCATCAGCGACATGGTGCGGTGCCCTGCAATACTTCCCGCGATGCAACATAAATCCATTTAAATTTGCAGCGCAGCACGGGCTTTTGCAATTGTCCGGCCGCTGATCTTTCTGACATACTAGCATAGGACCCGGATCGAAACGGGCGGCGCCGGAGAGCGCATCACCGATCAAGGGAGGATTCCGACATGGATGTCACACAGAATGCGGATCGCAGGCAGGTCCTTCTCGGGCTCGGTGGCGCCTCGGCGGCCGCGCTGCTGGCCAGCCCCACCGTGCTCCGCGCCCAGGCGCCGGTCACGCTGAACGGCGCCGTCCAGTTCAACGACGACCATGCCTTCACCAAGGCCCTCGTCCGCTTCGAGGAACGGGTAAAGGCGCTCTACGGCAAGCCCGTCGCCTTCAACCTGCACAAGAACTCGTCGCTGGGCCTTGAGAAGCAGTACTTCGAGTACATGGCCCAGGGCCGGGCGGTGGACTATGCCATCGTCTCGCCGGCACACATGTCCACCTTCGCGCGCTCGGCGCCCTTCATCGACGCCCCCTTCGTCTTCCGCGACGTCGCCCACATGGGCAAGGTCGTGAAGGCCAACATGCTGAAGCCCATCGAGGACGAGGTGGAGCGTCGCGCCGGCGTCCGCCTGATCGGCCATGCCGGCGGTGGCACCCGCAACATCTTCGCCAACAAGGCGATCAAGAACCTCGCCGAGATCCGCGGCCTGAAGATCCGCGTCCAGGGCGCGCCGATCTGGTCGCGCACCTTCGCCGCGGTGGGCATGTCGCCGACCGTCATCGCCTACAACGAGGTCTACAACGCCATCCAGAACGGCGTGATCCAGGCCGGCGAGAACGAGGCGGCCGGCGTCGAGGCGATGAAGTTCTACGAGGTCGCGCCGAACCTGATCATGACGCAGCACGCCGTCTCGATCCGGCCGATCTGCTTCTCCATGAAGACCATGGCGACCCTGCCGAAGGACCTGCAGGACGCCATCATCGCGGCCGGCGCCGAGGCGGGTGAATATGGCCGCCAGGTGGAATCGGGCGAGGACGGCGCCAAGCTCGAGGCGCTGGAGAAGGCCGGCCGCCTGAAGCGCATCACCTTCGAGGAGCGCGACGCCATGAAGAAGCTGACCGACCCGGTCATGGCGGCCTACGCCAAGGAAGTCGGCGCCGAGGCGATCTTCGGCCAGGTCAGCGGCGCCTGATCGACACTGCAACCGCGACCCGCGCCCGGCGCGCGGGTCGCCCCGCATGGCGGCCCGTGCCGCAGCAGACTTCCTGAAAGCGTGCCATGACCATGTCCGACAGTCCTGTCGCCGGCGAGGCGCCCAGCCTATGGCGGCGTTTCACGGCCGCCTATGCGAGCCTGCTGTCCCACCTCGTCGTCGCCTCCGTCGCGATCCTCATCATCCCGGTCAGCCTTCAGATCTTCTCGCGGCACACGTCGCTGATCCCGAGCTACATCTGGACCGAGGAGATGGCGCGCTTCCTGTTCATCTGGACGATCTCGATTGGCGCCATGATCGGCGTCCGGGAATCGACCCATTTCGAGGTCGACGTCATGCCCGAACTATCGCCGCGGGCCGAAGCCGTGGCGCGCCTCACCGGGCGGATCGGCGTGCTGGTGATGGCCTTCGTCTTCCTCTTTGCCGGCATCAAGTTCACCGAGTTCGCCTGGTTCCGCACCTCGGAGCTCGCCGAGCTGCCGCTCTGGCTGATCCACCTGCCCTGGCCGCTGATGGGCCTGACCTGGATCGTCTTCCTCGGCGAGCAGATGCTCGACGACGTGCTGATCATCGCAGGGCGCAAGGCCCCGCCGCAGAAGGCCTCGCTGGCCGACATGGACGCAGGGACGCTCAACATATGATGGGCGCAACGCTCACCGCCGGCCAGGCGGCCTTCATCCTCTTCGGCTCGTTCTTCGGCCTCCTCGCGCTGCGCGTTCCCGTCGCCTTCGCGCTCGGCCTCGCCTGCCTGCCGATCCTCGCCATCGAGCCGAGGCTCGACACCGTGTCGCTGATGTCGGAGAGCTTCAACGCCTTCAATTCCTTCATCCTGCTTGCGGTGCCGTTCTTCCTGCTCACCGCCAACCTGATGAACATCGGCGGCATCACCGACCGGCTGCTGAAGCTGTCGCGCACCATGGTCGGCCACTGGCCGGGGGGCCTCGCCCAGATCAACGTGGTGTTGTCGCTGTTCTTCGCCGGCATTTCCGGCTCGTCGACGGCGGATGCGGCCAGCCAGTCGAAGATCTTCATCGAGGCCCAGCGCCGCGAGGGCTACGACGACTCCTTCTCGGTCGCCATCACCGCCGTCTCGGCCGTGCTCGCGGTGATCATTCCGCCGTCGATCCTGATGATCGTCTGGGGCGGCATCCTGACCACCTCCATCGGCGCCCTGTTCCTCGCCGGCATCATCCCCGGCATCCTCATCGCCGGCGCCCAGATGGCGACCGTCCACATCTATGCGGTCAGGCGCGGCTACCCGACCTATCCGCGCGAGACCTGGCGCGCCTTCGTCTGCGCCTGCGCCCATTCCTTCCTGGCGCTGATGACGCCGGGCATCATCATCGGCGGCAAGATCTTCGGCTGGTTCACGGCGACGGAATCCGCGGCCATCGCCGTGCTCTATGCCGGCGTCCTCTCCTTCGTCGTCTATCGCGAGATGGACATGAAGGGTCTTTACGGAGCGCTGCTCGACACCGGCCGCCTGACCGGCGTCATCCTGTTCTGCGTCGGCACGGCAAGCTGCTTCGGCTGGCTGCTCGCCTACTACAAGATCCCCGAGGCGATCCTCACCGGCGTCTCGGCCTGGCAGATGGGGTTCATCGCCACCGGCTTCTTCATCGCCGGGGTCTTCCTGCTGGTCGGCTGTTTCCTCGACGCCATCCCCGCCATCATCATCTGCGGGCCGATCCTGCAGCCGCTGGCCAAGGCAGTGGAAATGGACCCGGTCCATTTCGCCATGATCGGCATCGTCTCGCTGGCCTTCGGCCTCGTCACACCACCCTACGGGCTCTGTCTCATGATCGCCTGCGCGGTGGCCGGCATAAGGATGCGCGACGCCATCAAGGACACCGTGATCATGCTGATTCCGCTCCTGATGGTCCTGGCGCTGGTGATCGTCTGGCCGAAGGTGACGCTCTTCCTGCCGAGCCTGGTGTCGCCGGAGATGCTGAACTGACGGGCCGCCCCTGCGGCCAGCAAGGAACGGGAGTGCATCCATGGATTTCACCGGCAAGGTGGCACTGGTCACCGGCGGAGCATCGGGCATCGGCGAGGCGGCAACACGCGCCTTCGCCAGGGCCGGGGCCAAGGTCGCCTTCACCTACATCTCGAGCGGCGCGGAAGCGAACGCCCTCGAGGAGGAGATCAGGAAGGCCGGCGGCCAGGCCCTCGCCATCCGGGCCGACCTGACGAAGCAGGACGAGACGGACGCGGCCTTCGCCGCCGTCCTCCGTGCCTTCGGCACGCTGGACGTGGTTTTCACCAACGCCGGCGGCATCCTGCAGCGCATCGGCACGACCGCATCGACGCTCGATCTCTGGCAGCGCACCTTCGACCTCAACGTCATGTCGACCTACCTCACCTGCCAGGCGGCGGTGAAGATCATGACCGAGAAGAGGTCCGGCGCCATCGTCACCATGTCGTCGCTCGCGGCGATGGACGGCGGCGGGCCGGGTGCCCTGCACTATGCTTCGTCGAAGGGCGCGATCGTCACCTACACGCGGGCGCTGGCGAAGGAACTGGGGCCGCTCGGCATCCGCGTCAACGGCGTCGCGCCGGGGCTCATCGACACCCGCTTCCACGTGCAGTTCAACACGCCGGAGGGCCGCAGGTCCGCCGTCGAGGGCACGCCGCTGCGCCGCGAGGGAACGGCCGAGGACGTCGCCAACCTCGTTCTCTTCCTCGCCTCCGACAAGGCCGCCTTCATCACCGGCGAGACGGTGCAGATCAACGGCGGCCGCGGGCTGTATTGAGGCGGTCAGGACCGGGCGGGCGGCAGTCCGACGACTGCCGACTCCGGCTTCACTTGCCCGTTCAGATCGTCACGCCGCCGTCCACCACCAGGCACTGTCCCGTCATGTAGGTGGAGGCCTTCGAGCCGAGATAGACGGCGGCGCCGGCGATCTCGTCGGGGTCGCCGATGCGGCGCAGCGGGGTCTCGCGCTCGCGCGCCTCGCGGGCCTCCTTGTCCTCCCACAGCGCCTTGGCGAAGTCGGTCTTGATCAGGCCGGGGGCGATGCAGTTCACGCGGACGTTGTGGCGGCCGTATTCGTGCGCGAGGTTGCGCGCCAGCTGCATGTCGGCGGCCTTGGAGATGCAATAGGCGCCGATCACCTCCGAGCCGCGCAGGCCGCCGATGGAGGAGACGATGATGATGGAGCCATCCTTCCGCTCGATCATCTCCGGCACGACCATGGAGATCAGCCAGTTGTTGGCGACGATGTTGTTGGTGAGGATCTTGCCGAAGGCATCGTCGGAGATGCCGGCCATCGGGCCGTAATAGGGGTTGGACGCGGCGTTGCAGACGAGCACGTCGATCCGGCCGAGCTGGCGGCGTGTTTCGTCGACGAGGCGCTGCAGGTCCTCCTTCGAGGAGATGTTGGCGGGCACGACGATCGCCGTTCCGGCGCCGTGCTTCGCGTTGATGGCGCTCGCGACCTCCTCGCAGGGGCCGGCCTTGCGCGAGGAGATGACGACCTTGGCGCCATGCTCCGCCATGCGTTCGGCGATCGCCCGGCCGATGCCGCGCGAGGAGCCGGTGATGACGGCGACCTTGCCGTTCATGTCGAAGAGATTCATGGGATTCCTCCGGGACGGGCGCGCGGCACCGGCGACGGGCAGCCCGACCGGCCGCCCGTCACCGATTGCCATTGGCCTCAGTGGTTCGCGTACTTGCCCATCTCCATGCGGGCGATGGAGCGGTTGTGCACCTCGTCCGGCCCGTCCGCGAGCCGCAGGGTGCGGATGTGGGCATAGGACTTGGCGAGACCGAAGTCGGTGGTCACGCCGCCGCCGCCATGCGCCTGGATGGCGTCGTCGATGATCTTCAGGGCCATGCGCGGCGCGGCCACCTTGATCATGGCGATCTCGAGCTTGGCGACCTTGTTGCCGACCTTGTCCATCATGTCCGCCGCCTTGAGGCAGAGCAGGCGCGTCATCTCGATGTCGATGCGGGCCTCGGCGATGCGCTGCTCCCACACCGACTGCTCGGAGACGCGCTTGCCGAAGGCGACGCGCGACTGGATGCGCTTGATCATCTTCTCCAGCGCCATCTCGGCGACGCCGATGGTGCGCATGCAGTGATGGATGCGGCCCGGCCCGAGGCGCCCCTGGGCGATCTCGAAGCCGCGGCCCTCGCCGAGGATCAGGTTCTCGGCGGGAACGCGGACGTTCTCCAGCAGCACCTCGGAATGGCCGTGCGGCGCGTCGTCGAAGCCGAAAACGGGAAGGTGGCGCAGCACCTTCACGCCGGGCGCATCCAGCGGCACGAGGATCTGCGACTGCTGCAGGTGCTTGGCCGCGCCCGTGTCGGTCTTGCCCATGACGATGGCGATCTTGCAGCGCGGGTCGCCGACACCAGAGGACCACCACTTGCGGCCGTTGACGACGTATTCGTTGCCGTCGCGGCGGATCGAGGTCTCGATGTTGGTGGCGTCCGACGAGGCGACGGCCGGCTCGGTCATGAGGAAGGCCGAGCGGATCTGGCCGGCCATCAGCGGACGCAGCCAGGTCTCCTTCTGGTACTTCGAGCCGTAGCGGTGCAGCACCTCCATGTTGCCGGTGTCGGGCGCCGAGCAGTTGAAGACCTCGGAGCCGAAGCCGACCCGGCCCATCTGCTCCGAGCACATCGCGTATTCGAGGTTGGTCAGGCCGGCGCCGTGGAACTCGTCGTCGTCATGCTCGGCGGAGGGCGGCAGGAACAGGTTCCACAGTCCCTCGGCCCTGGCCTTGGCCTTGAGTTCCTCCAGCACCGGCACGACCTGCCAGCGGTTGGAACCGAAGCCCTCCATCTGGGCGTCGTAGGTGGGGATCGCCGGATAGACATGGGCGTTCATGAAGGCGATCACGCGGTCGCGCCAGTAGCGCTGGCGTTCGGACATCGAGAAATCCATGGACTTCCTCTCCTTGCTTGGATGTTGCGGTCAGGCTTGGGGTTTGACGAGGCTGCGCTCCACGAGCGCGATGAATTCGCTGCGGATGCGGGCGAGATCGACGCCGGCGGGATCGAGGACCCACTGGGCCATGATGCCGCGCAGGGCGGCCGAGAGGATGAGCGCCTGGGTGCGCGCGTCGATGTCCGGGCGGATGTCGCCGGCCTCGATGGCGCTGCCGATGAGACGGCCGAACTCGGTGGCCGACTCGCGGTTGAAGGTGGCGACCGCCTCGGCGAGAGCCGGCTTGTGGGCAGCCCCCATCAGCACGGCGATATAGGCGCGCATCTTCACCAGGCCGACCGCCTGGCGCTCGAAGGAGGCCTCGATGGTGGCCATGAGGCGGGCGAGCCCGGTGGTGCCCCTCAGGCGCTCCCGCCGCTGCTGGTTGAACTCGTCGTGGATCGCCTCGGCCATGGCGGCGAGCAGCTCGTCCTTCGAGCCGAAATAGTGGCCGGCGAGGCCGCGGCTGTAGCCGGCACGTTCGCCCG
>CAZPMD010000001.1:104847-106634 GCA_964587395.1 uncultured Hyphomicrobiales bacterium | reverse complement strand
GTGGTAAAGCGCACCTGCGGTGGCGGACTTTTCACCGCCTCGGCCAGGGTCAGCCCGTCGACGCCCTTCTCGGCGACGATCCCGGCGGCGGCCGCGAGCACCCTTCCCTCGGCCTCGGCACGACGTTCGGCCTGGGTGCGCCGGCGGCGGATGGCGACGGGCTCAGTGGAGGCGACCGCCTCCCCTTCTGCCCGCGCGGCCTTCCGCGATACGGCGCCCATCCCGTCACCTTCACGTCATCTTATTTGCTTGCTGACAAACAAATAACATTCCGGGCACAGGGTCAATACGGGAGTTGCCGGATCGGCCGGACAGCAGAGGGCAAGGTCGCCCGGCTCAGCCGAAGCGGCGGGGTCTCAGGCCGGCGTGGAACCAGGTGATCATCGAGTAGATGTCGTAGACCGGCAGGCCGACCGCCTCGCGCAGCGCCGCCGCATAGGGCGGCATGTTGGTGCACTCGAGCACGATGGCGCCGACCTCCGGATGGCGGGCGACGAGGTCGCGGCCGGCGGCGACGATGTCGGCCTCGGCGAGGGCGACGTCCATGTCGGTCTTCTCGGCCTTGATCAGCACGCGGAAGAACTCGCGGCCGCCCTCGGTGCCGACGACCGGCACGTCGCGTGGCACGCCGGCGGCGTCGAGATGGGCGTCGGTCAGCGAACCGCGGCTGACCGTGATGACGCCGACGCGCTGGCCGGGCGGCAGGGTCGCCTGGACCCAGGGCACCTGCATCAGCGAGGAGGTGGCGACGGGCACGTTCACGGCCTCGGCCAGCTCGCGCTGGAAGAGGGAGAGGAAGCCGCAATTGGTGGTGATCGCCTCGGCGCCGAGGTCGACGAGGTCGCGCGCCGCGGCGATGAAGTCCGGCAGGAGCCCACGCGCACCCTGCAGCACGACCCTTTCCGGATCGGCGCCGCGCACCACCCGGAACAGCACGGGAAACGGCCAGGTGGTGCCGTTTCCCATGTCGCCGGGGATGCGGGGAAAGCGCGCCTCCAGCATGAGGATGCCGAGCGGCGCGCCGTAGATGGCCTTGCCGCCGGAGGCGATGCGGGCCGCCGTCACAGCGCGTCGAAGCGGATGGGGTGGGCGCCCTTCAGCAGGACGAGGCGACCCAGCGGATGGACGTTTTCGAGACCTTCGATGATGGTCAGGAAGTGGTTGCCGGCGAGTTGGCCCGCCTTGGAGGCGAAGCAGACGGGACCATAGGCCATGAGGATCTCGGTCTCGGAGACGCCGCCGGGATAGAGGATGATCTGGCCCGGGGCCGGATAGCTGGTGGCGTTCTCGTAGTCGACGCCGAAATCGAGGTCGCCCAGGGGCATCCAGACGCCCTCGCCGCTCCAGCGCACATGGATGATCTCCGAGATGAAGGGCAGCGCCTTCTCGAAGGCGGCGCAGGTCTTCGGCGCGGCCTCGGTCTCGAGCTTGGCGACGAAGGTGTAGGGGCCGGCGGTGATCTTGATCTTCTTCATGGGACGCTCCGAAAGGAGTGGGGAAAGTGCATGGGAGCCGGCATCGAGGCAAGCGCCAAAGCGGATGGCTGTGCAGGCCTCGGGGAATCCCCCAAAGTGCGGCAACGGACCCGCGGGTCACATGCGGGCCCGGGAACTCGGGGAGAAGGCGGCATGGCGCGCATCCGCATCGGCATCATCGGTCTCGGCAATGCAGTGGAGCCGCATGCGAAGAGCCTCCTCGACCTCGCCGACCGGGTGGAGGTGGTGGCCGCCGCCTCGCGCAGCGAGGACAGGCTGCGAGCCTTCGCCCAGCGCTTCGCCTTCCCCATG
>CAZPMD010000001.1:96836-104837 GCA_964587395.1 uncultured Hyphomicrobiales bacterium | reverse complement strand
GCGAGCCGCGACATCGACGCGGTGTGGATCCTGACGCCGCCGAACTCCCATCTCGAGCTTGTCAAGGCGGCGGCGAAGGGGCGCAAGCACGTGCTGCTGGAAAAGCCGCTGGACATCAGCCTCGACCGCGCCGGGGCCATCGTCGCCGGCATGCGGGCCGTGGGCCTGACGCTCGGCGTGACGCTGCAGCATCGCTTCCGCCCGGCGTCCCTCAGACTGAAGGCCCTGATGGACGAGGGTGCCCTCGGCACCATCGGCGCCGCGTCCTGCACAGTGCCCTGGTGGCGGCCTCAGGCGTATTACGACCAGCCGGGACGCTGCACCATGGCCCGCGACGGCGGCGGCGTGCTCATCACCCAGGCCATCCACACGCTCGACCTGTTCCGCTCGCTCGTCGGCGACATCACTGTGACCGCGGCGACGGCCGCGACCACCGCCGTCCATCGCATGGAGACAGAGGATTTCGCCGCCGCGCTCGTCCGGCTGTCGAACGGCGCGCCGGGGGTGATCCAGGCGACCACGGCCGCCTATCCGGGCGGCGAGGAGCGCATCGAGATCATGGGCACGCTCGGCACCGCCTGGCTCGCCGGTGGCAATCTCCGGGTCGCCTTCATCGACGGCCGCGAGGAGGTGGTGCGGCACGAGGGCGCCACAGGTGGCGGCGCCAATGTCATGGACTTCCCGCACGACTGGCACCGGGCGCTGATCACCGACTTCCTCGACGCGATCAAGGAGGGCCGTGACCCCGTCGTCTCCGGCGACGAGGCCCTGAAGAGCCAGGAACTGGTCGGCGAGATCCTCGACAAGGCGGGGTGGCGGACGGCGTAAGGCGGCGGCAGGTGCGGCCCGCCGCCCGGCCGATCCTCACAGGTCCTTGAACCCCTTGCCCTCCGCCACGAGCTTCTCGAGCAGCGCCGAAGGCTTGAAGTCGGCGCCGTGGCGGCCCTCGAACTCCTTCATGACGCGCAGCACCTCCGCGAGCCCCACGGTGTCGCCGTAGAACATCGGGCCGCCGCGATAGACCGGCCAGCCGTAGCCGTTGATCCAGACGATATCGATGTCGGAGGCGCGGATGGCCTTGCCCTCCTCGAGGATCTTCGCGCCCTCGTTGATCATCGGATAGATGCAGCGCTGGAGGATCTCCTCGTCGGAGATGGCGCGGCGGTTGATGCCCTTCTTCGCGGCGAGGTCGAGAATGATCTTCTCGGTGACGGGCGACGGCTTCGCCACCCGGTTCTCGTCGTAGTCGTAGAAGCCGGCGCCGGTCTTCTGGCCGCGGCGGTCCATCTCGCAGAGGATCTCGCGCGGCGTCTCGCCCTTCGAGGTCTCGCGCGACCAGCCGATGTCGAGGCCGGCGAGGTCGCTCATCGCGAAGGGGCCCATCGGCAGGCCGAAGGCGTAGAGGACGCGGTCGACATCCCAGGGCATGGCACCCTCGAGGATCAGCTTGTTCGCCTCGCGTTGGCGCTGGGCCAGCATGCGGTTGCCGACGAAGCCGTGGCAGACGCCGACGAGCACGCCGACCTTGCCGATCCTCTTGGCGAGGCCCATGGCGGTGGCGATCACGTCCTTCGCCGTCTTCTCGCCGCGCACCACCTCGAGGAGGCGCATGACGTTGGCGGGCGAGAAGAAGTGCATGCCGATGACGTCCTCGCGGCGCGAGGTCATGGCGGCGATCTGGTCGATGTCGAGGTATGAGGTGTTGGAGGCGAGGATGGCGCCCTTCTTCGCGATGCGATCGAGCTTGCCGAAGACCTCCTTCTTGATCTCCATGTTCTCGAAGACTGCCTCGATGATGAGGTCGCAGTCGGCGAGCGCGGCGAGATCGAGCGACGGGGTGAAACGGCCCATGCGCGTCTCGACGTCGGCCAGGGACAGGCGGCCCCGCTTCGCCGTGTTCTCGTAGTTCTTGCGGATGACGCCGAGGCCGCGGTCGAGCGCCTCCTGCTTCGTCTCGACGATGGTGACCGGGATCCCGACATTGACGAAGTTCATGGCGATGCCGCCGCCCATGGTGCCGGCGCCGATGACGCCGACCTTCTCGACCTTCCGCGTCGGCGTGGTCTCGGGCACGTCGGGGATCTTGGCGGCCTGGCGCTCGGCGAAGAAGACATAGCGCTGGGCGAGCGACTGGGTGCCGACCATCAGGCGCATGATGGTGTCGCGCTCGTATTTCAGGCCCTCGTCGAAGGGCATGGTCACCGCCGCTTCGACGCACTGGATGCAGGCCTCGGGCGCCTCGAAACCGCGGAAGCGGCGGGCATTGGCCTTGCGGAAGGCGGCGAAGACCGCAGGGTCCGCGGAGAGCTTGTCGGTTCGGTCCCGGACCTTCTTCAGCGGGGCCGCCTCGGCGGCCAGCTTCGCGGCGAAGGCCACGGCATCGGCCAGCAGGGAGGCCTCGCCCACCACCGCATCGACAAGGCCGTGGGACGCCGCCTCGGACGCCTTCATCGGTTCACCGAAGGCGATGACCTCAAGCGCGCGCTCGACGCCGACGAGGCGGGGAAGGCGCTGCGTGCCGCCCGCGCCGGGGACGAGGCCGAGCTTCACCTCGGGCAGGCCGAGCTTCGCCGAGGGCACCGCGACGCGATAGTGGCAGGAAAGGGCCAGTTCCAGTCCACCGCCCAGCGCGGTGCCGTGGATGGCGGCGACCACCGGCTTCGCCGATCCCTCGAGGATGGCGTTCACCTCGCCGAGCGGCACGCCCTTCGGCGGCTTGCCGAACTCCGTGATGTCGGCACCCGCGATGAAGGTACGGCCGGCGCAATGGATGACGATGGCCTTCACGGCCGCGTCGGCACCGGCCTTCTGCACGGCCTCGGCGATGCCGGTGCGCACATTGGCCGAGAGTGCGTTTACCGGGGGAGAATTGACGGTGACGACGGCCACAGCGCCTTCGGTTGCGAGATCGACGACTTCGTTGATGGCGGTCACGGGCAAACTCCCTTGGCGAGCGGATGAGGGTGTGGGTGCCTGGGTCAGCGCGGACGCTGGCCGGCGAAAGGCAAGGTGGAGGACAGGCCGCCGTCGACGGGGAAGGCCTGGCCGTTGACGTAGCTCGCCTCGTCGCTGGCGAGGAAGCAGGCCATCGCGGCGATCTCCTCGGGCTGGCCGGGGCGGTTCAAGGGGTTGAGCTGGCCGAGCTTGCCCTCGCTGCCGCGCTTGCGGGCATGGTCGAAGATCGGAACCGTCATGCCGGTCTCGATGAGGCCCGGGCAGACCGCGTTGACGCGGACGCCGGTGCCATAGAAGGCGTTCGCCGCCGTCTGCACGAGGCTGATGACGCCGGCCTTGGAGGCCGAATAGGGCGCGCCGCCGGCATTGGCCTTGAGGCCCGCCACCGAGGCGGTGCAGACGATGGAGCCGCCGCCTTGGGCGATCATCAAGGGCGCGACCTCGCGGATGGCGAGGAAGGGGCCGATCAGGTTGACCCGCAGGATCTCCTGCCAGGTATCGACGGTGAGCTCGAAGAAGGGTGTCAGGCCGCCGGAGATGCCGGCGTTGGCGTAGATTGCGTCGATGCCGCCGAACTCGGAGACGGTGCGGGCGACATAGGCCTTCACGTCGGCCTCTCGGCCGGCATCCGCCGCCATGGCGACGGCGGTCGCGCCCGTCGCGCGAATCTCCTCCGCCACCGCCTCCACCGCCTCGGCGGAACGGTCGACGAGGAAGACGGACGCGCCCTCGCGCGCGAAGAGGCGGGCGCTCGCCCGGCCGATGCCGCTGGCCGCGCCCGTGACGATGGTGCGCTTGCCCCTGAGCCTGCCCATGCGGTCCTCCCGAGACCTTGCGTTGTCGGCCCCGTTTACGGGGTCCGGTCCTGAGCCTCCCAGGCCCCCAGCACCGTCCGCATGGCGGTGACGAGAGCGAGCGGCTGGTCGATCAGCACGTGATGCTGCGCCTCGGGGATCTCCAGGAAGATCGTCCCCCTCGGCGCCTGCTGGCGAACGTAGGTCTTCACCTCGTCGGGGAACAGCACCGAATCGGAGCCCCAGGTGACGGCGAGCCGGCAGGTCGCCGCGGCGAGGTCCTCAGCCGGCTCGCGACGTTTCATGCGCGACCACATGAAGGGATCGAAACGCCAGGTCCAGCCGCTGGAGCCGTCCTGCTTCTTCACCTCGCGGAGCGAATGGCGGGCGATGTTGTCGACGACATAGAGGTTCTCCGAAGTCTGCGCCGGCATCAGCCGGAAGCGGGCCAGCGCCTGCTCGAAGCTGTCGTAGACCAGCGTGTCGCGCGGCTCGCGCGAAGGCGGGCGGCCGAAGTCGCGCTTCGCCCGCATCTCCTTCGACATGAAGGGCGAGTCGATGGTCATCAGCCCACCGATGCGGTCGCCGTGGGTGGCGGCGAAGGCCATGCCGGGAAAGCTGCCAAAGGAATGCGAGACGACCACCGGCTTGACCGGCCCCTCGTCGAGGCCCGTCGCCTCGAGGGTCGAGAGCATCTCGCCCATGAGGTCGTCCATGGTGTAGGCGGGCCGCCAGTCCGAGCCGCCCATGCCTGACCAGGACGAGGCCACAACCCGGTGGCTGCCGGCGAAGAAGGGAGCGAGATGGCTCCACCAGTCGGCATGGGCCGAACCGCCATGCAGCAGCAGGAGCCCAGGCTTTCCCCGCTCACCCCAGGCGAGGGTCTCGATGGTGACGCCGGCGCCCTGGTGGGAGGAACGTTCCGGCTCGACCGCCAGCGCGTCGACGAACCATTTCGGCGCCGGCGGCTTGGCCCCGGCAAAGGCGACCAGTGGGGCGGGGATCGGCTCACTGGCCATGCATCTGTCCCGGTGATTGACGTTTGCGGCAAGCATTCACCCCGCTTCCCGCCGTCGCAATAGGCCGAACGGCAGGCGCGGGGTGCGGTGGACCGATAGCGCGTCAGCCCGCCTTCTTCAGATGTCCGAACATGATGGCGCGGGCCTCCTCGTCCATCTTCGCCTTGAAGGTGAAGCGGTCCTTCAGCGCGACGGCGCGGGCCGCGGCCGGGCGGGCCGCGATGGCGTCATGCAGGCGCTTGACGTTCGGATAGTGCGACCAGGCGTCCTCGCCGAGGACGAAGGGCACCATGCGCACCCAGCCCCACAGCGCCATGTCGACGATGGAATAGGCGCCGCCCACCATCCAGTCGCGACCGGCAAGGTGCTGCTCGACCACCTTCAGGTGACGGTCGGCCTCGTACTGGTAACGGTCATGGGCATAGGGCACCGGCTCCGGCGCGAAATGCTTGAAGTGGACGGCCTGGCCGAAATAGGGGCCGATGCCGGTGGCCACGAACATCAGCCAGGACAGGAGTTCGCCCCGGGCCTTCGTGTCGGATGCCGGCGGCAGGAACTGGCCCGTCTTCTCGGCGAGATAGAGCAGGATGGCGTTCGAATCGAACACCACCGCATCGCCGTCGACGATGGCCGGCACCTTGCCGTTCGGGTTGATGGCGAGATAGTCCGGCGCGAACTGCGCGCCGGTGCGGGTGTCGACGGCGACCGGTTCGTAGGCGAGCCCGCTCTCCTCGAGGAAGAGGGCGACCTTGGTCGGATTCGGCGAGCCGTTGAAATAGAAGCGGATCATGGGGGACCTTTCAGGGGGTGGGGTGCGGCTCAACCGGCGGACATGGTCAGCGGCGGACCGATGTCGTCCGGGATGGGGCAGACATAGGGCGTCGCCTTCGTCCGGCGGGCAAGGTCCGCTTTGGCGGCGGCCATGAGGCCGGGGTCGGTGAGCACAGCCGCGCCGGTCGCGGCCATGGCCTTGGCGACCTGCACCATGGCCTTGTGGGCGGCGGGCGTCTTGCCCTGCGCCACGATCTGCCACGTGTGGAAGGGCGTGCCGACGGCGACCGTGGGCGCATGGGCCTGGACGGTGGGAACGACCCAGCTGACGTCACCGACGTCGGTCGAGCCGATCAGCGGATTGCGCTTGGCGTCGAGCGGGACGGTGAAGTCGGCGAGCGGCTTGTCCTCCGGCTCGAGGCCGATGGTGCGGTAGACACTGGCGATGTCCTGCGGGGTGAGGGTGGCCTGGATCTGCCGGGCGAAGTCCTTGTCCGCGTCGTCGAAGTGCGGAGGGCCAAGGTCTTCCATGATGCCCTGCAGGGCCTCTTCCAGCGGCGTGTTGCCGACAATGTTGGAGACGGCGGAGATGATCTTCATCTCCATCTTCGTCTCGGTCATCAGGGCGGCGCCCTCGGCG
This sequence comes from uncultured Hyphomicrobiales bacterium, assembly GCA_964587395.1. Classification (GTDB taxonomy): domain Bacteria; phylum Pseudomonadota; class Alphaproteobacteria; order Rhizobiales; family Phreatobacteraceae; genus Phreatobacter. The sequence goes on along the minus strand of CAZPMD010000001.1, from coordinate 98,658 downwards.
ATCTTCCTCACGCGCGCGACGAGTTCGAGCATGCCCGGCAGGTCGCGGGCGCGGATCGAGTAGCGCACGCGCGCATGCGCCTGCACGACGTTCGGCGCGATCCCGCCCGTGTCGAGCAGCGCATAGTGCACGCGCGCGTCGGAGGGCATGTGCTCGCGCATGTAGTTGACGCCGACATTCATCAGTTCGACCGCGTCGAGGGCGGAGCGGCCAAGATGCGGCGAGGCGGCGGCGTGCGAGGCCTTGCCGGTGAAGGTGAAGTCGGCGCGGGTGTTGGCGAGCGACAGCGGCGGGGAGACCTCCCACCAGCTGCCCGGGTGCCAGGTGATGGCGACGTCCGCGTCCTTGAAGGCGCCGGCGCGCACCATGAAGGCCTTGGCCGCGCCGCCCTCTTCGGCCGGGCAGCCATAGTAGCGCACGCGGCCGGGAATGCCGTTCTCGGCCAGCCAGTTCTTCATGGCGGTGGCGGCGAGGAGCGCCGCGGAGCCGAGCAGGTTATGGCCGCAGCCGTGGCCGTGGCCGCCGGTCTCGACGGGGCGGTGCTCGGCGACGCCGGCCTCCTGGCTGAGGCCTGGGAGCGCGTCATACTCGCCGAGGAAGCAGATGACCGGGCCGCCCTCGCCCGCCTCGCCCATGACGGCGGTCGGAATGCCGGCGACGGCCTCGGTGACGCGGAAGCCCTCGGCCTTCAGCTGGGCGGTGTGCTCGGCGCAGGAGCGGACCTCGGTGTAGCAGACCTCGGGCATGCCCCAGACGCGGTCGGAGAGTTCGATGAGGCGGCCCGATGCCGCGTCCACCTGCCGCCACAGGTCGCTTCGATTGTCCATGATGCCCTCGGGGTCGAAAATGAAGGGCGCATATCACTGCCGCGGCGCAGCGAAGTCCAGCGCGCCTGTGCATGGGTGGGGCGAAGGTTTCTGCCGGCTGCCACGCACCGCCGGCTCGTACGGGATCCTGCGATCGCCGCGGCCCCTCAATCGGCGAAGCGCGGCTGGCGCTTCTCCATGGTGGCGGTCACCGCCTCGACCTGGTTCGGGGACCCGAGGATCGCCTGCTGCTCCACCGATTCCATCATCAGCCCCTCGGCCGGGCTGACCACCGTCGCGGCATTGAGCAGCCGCTTGGCGGCGCGGATGGCATCGGGGTTCTTCGCCGCGATCTCCCGCGCCGCGACAAGCGCCGCGGCTCGCGGATCGGCCTCGATGCGGGTGATCAGGCCAAGGCGGAGTGCTTCGTCCCCGCTCACCACCCGACCGGTGTAGGTGAGGTCGCGGACGACATCGTCGCGGCAGAGGTGGCGGAGAAGCTGCGTTCCCGCGACATCCGGCACGAGGCCCCACTTGATCTCCATGACCGAGAGCTTCGCGTCGGCTGTGGCGAAGCGCATGTCGGCGCCGAGCGCCACCTGAAGGCCGCCGCCATAGGCAACGCCGTGCACCGCGCAGATGACCGGCACGGGAAGCTCGCGCCAGCACCAGGCGGAGGCCTGCGGCCGGTTGGCGATGCCATGGGTGCGCGCCACCAGATCGGAGAGGCTGCGGTCGCCGCCGGCCTGCATGGCCTGGAAGGAGGCGAAGTCGAGCCCGGCGCAGAAGGCGCGGCCCTCGCCGGAGAGCACTGCGGCGCGCACGCCCTTCGTGTCCCGCACGAAGGCCGCAGCCTCGATCAGCGCATCGAACATGGCGTGGTCGAGGGCGTTCATCTTGTCGGGCCGGTCGAGGCGGATGTCGGCGACGCCGCCTTCGACGGTGATGGCGATCCGGTCACGGATGCGGGTGGCGGTCATGGTCTGTCTCCCTCGGCGCATTGTGGGAGAGGCGGG
>CAZPMD010000001.1:30916-96826 GCA_964587395.1 uncultured Hyphomicrobiales bacterium | reverse complement strand
GCCGACGTGCGTCCTTCGAGGCTCGCTCGCTTCGCTCTCTCGCACCTCAGGATGAGGAGCCTTGTGGGCTGCACTCAGGTCAACTCCGGCCGCCGCCGTGCCTTCGCTTTCGACCCCGATGCAGATCACCATCCTCCTCATCCTGAGGTGCGAGGGCCTCAGCCCGAGCCTCGAAGGACGCACGGGCCCGATGCAGCGCTTCAGCCCTTCAGAACGTCGGCCAGAGCCGCCGCCAGATCGCCCCGCGGCTCAACCCGCACCTGCTCCAGCCCCAGCCAGCGGGCCATGAGGCGGAGTTCCGCCGCCAGCGGCTCGACGACGCGGGACGCCACGGCCCCCTCCTCGCGGTGGGCGGCCTGAACCACCAGCGTCGACCGCGCCCGGTCCGCCTTCAGGTCCACCCGTGCCGCCAGCGTGTCGCCGAGCAGGAAGGGCAGCACGTAGTAGCCGTGGGTGCGCTTGTCGGCGGGCGTATAGATTTCGAGGCGGATGCGTGCGCCGAACAGGCCCTCGGTGCGCTCGCGCTGCCAGACCAGCGGATCGAAGGGGGCGAGCAGCGCCCGCGCCTCGACACGGCGGGGGATGCGGGCATCCTTCGCGAGATAGGCGGGATTGCGAAAGCCCTCGACGGTGACGGGGGTCAGATCGCCGCTGTCGACCAGTTCGGCGACAGCCTGCCGCGTCTCGGCGACGCCGAGGCGGTAGTAGTCGCGCAGGCAGCGCTCGGTGGCGATACCGAGGGCGACCGATGAGAGGCGGACGAGTTCGCGGTGGGCATCGGCTTCGGTGGGTGTCGGCATGTCGATCACCGCCCGCGGCAGGACACGCCCGGTCAGGTCATAGACCCGCTCGAAGGCGCTGCGCCGCGTCGCGGTGGTGACGATGCCGGCCCAGAACAGCCACTCGATGGCGCGCTTGCCCTCCGACCAGCCCCACCAGCCGCCCTCGCCCTTGTGATCGTGGGAGAGCTCGCCGGCGGCCTTCGGACCCTCGGCCTCGATCTCGCGGCGCACCGCCTCGATCAGGTCGGCGCGCTCGCGGCCGAACTGGGCGAGGCCGGTGTAGATCCCCTCGCCGCGCCGCGCCCGCTCCATGCGCCAGCGGAACAGCGGCTGGAGCCCCACCGGCAGGTAGGAGGCCTCGTGGCCCCAGTATTCGAAGAGGCTGCGCCTGCGGCCCGCATAGGCCAGCGCGTCGATGTCGGCGGTGTCGTAGGGACCGAGGCGCGAGAAGCCCGGCAGGGTGTGGGCGCGGGCGACGACGTTGACGGAATCGATCTGGATGACGCCGAGGCTCTCGGCCATGCGCTTCAGGTGACGCCGCTCGCCGGCATGGGTCTCGCGGCGTGAGAGACCCGACAGGTCGAAGCCCTGCGCGGCGATGGCGATGCGGCGGGCCTGTTTCAGGGAGAGGCTGTCAGGGTGAGGTGGCATGGGGCATCGGTTCAGAAGGCCTGGTCTGGCTTAGACAGGGGATAAGTCACAGGCCACCCGAAAGCTGGCAGCAATTTCTCACGGCCGCAAAGCCAGGCCGTGTCCGGTCCCGCCCTTCGCGGGGCTGCCATGCTGACAGAATCCGGCGGGCGACTTGTCCCTCGGGGCCGGCCCGGGGTTAATCTCGCCGCCTCTTGATCCCCGCCGCCGAGGAGCCCGCCCATGACCACCCCCCTGACCAAGCGCCCGCTCGGCCGCACCGGCCTGTCCATCGCCCCGCTCGTCTTCGGCGGCAACGTCTTCGGCTGGACGGCGGACGAGGCCATGTCCTTCGCCCTGCTCGACCGCTTCGTCGATGCCGGCTTCGACGCGGTCGACACGGCCGACGTCTATTCCGCCTGGGCACCGGGCCATTCCGGCGGCGAGAGCGAGACCATCATCGGCAAGTGGATGAAGGCGCGCGGCACGCGCTCGAAGATCACGCTGATCACCAAGGTCGGCTCGCCCATGGGCGAGGGCAAGAAGGGGCTGTCGGCCCGCTACATTCCGGAGGCGGTCGAGGCCTCGCTGAAGCGCCTGCAGACCGACGTGATCGACCTCTACCTGTCGCACTGGCCGGACCCGGAGACCCCCTACGAGGAGACGCTGGGCGCCTACGATAAGCTGGTGAAGGCCGGCAAGGTGCGCGCCATCGGCTGCTCCAACCTCGACGCCGCCCAGCTGAAGGCCTCGCTCGATGCGGCGAAGGCACACGGCCTGCCGCGCTACGAGGTGCTGCAGCCCGAATACAACCTGCACGACCGGGCGAAGTTCGAGGGTCCGCTGGCCGACCTCTGCCTCGCCGAGGACATCGGCGTCATCACCTATTTCTCGCTCGCCAAGGGTTTCCTCTCGGGCAAGTACCGCTCCGAAGCGGACCTCGGAAAGAGCCCGCGCGGCGAGCGCGGCGTGAAGCCCTATCTGACCGAGCGGGGCTTCCGTGTCCTCAAGGCGCTGGACGACATGGCCGCGGCCAAGGGCGTCAAGCAGGCCGAGGTGGCCGTCGCCTGGCTGATGCACAAGAAGGCCGTGACGGCGCCGATCGCCAGCGCCACGACGCTGGAGCAGATGGAGAGCCTCGTCCGGTCGGCGCAGGTGAAGCTGACCGCCGGGGAAATGGCCATGCTGGATGCGGCGGGAGCCTGATGCGGCTTGTGAAACGAAGGAAGGGATATCGCAGAATTGCGGTTTCTTGATACCCTCGGGCCGAGGACCCATGACTGATCTCTCTCTGGGGTATGTCTGCTCTATTGTCTTCTCACCACCGCCGGTGCAGAAGGCTTGTATTGCATCGTCTGGCTGAGGGCAGGCCCCTGGTCTGCCCGACGCCCCATCCTTCCCGCCCCCCCGTCCCTGGCGAGTGCCCCATGTTCGCCGATCCATCTCGTTCTTCGGTCTCATGACATCGCGTCGTGTCGTGCTGGGCGCCATCGGCATCGCCGTCGCCATGGCGGGCGGCGGACCGGCCCATGCCGAATGGCGCGTGCGCGAACTGCAGGAATCGTCCGGTTCGGGACCGGCGATCGAGATGTCCTACCGCAGCTCCGGCGAGCGGCTGACCATGCTGTGCAGCGCCGGCGCGGCCTTCGTCTCCTTCGCGCCCGGATACCGGCTGCCGGAGGTTCCCGGCGGCATCTTCGAGGGCCATTACAGCGTCGACAATGGCCCGCTGAAGCCGATCCGCTGGCGCGTCACCCAGTTCTCGGCCTTCGTCACCGCCCGCTTCGCCGAGCTGTTCCTCGCCGACATCGCGGGAGCGGCGCAGGTCTTCATCAAGTTCCCCGCCGTCGAACAGACCTATGACGTGACGCCGTTGGCGCATCACGCCAGGCAGCTCAAGGCCGTCTGCCGCCTCGGGAGCTGACGGAGCAGCCGAACCGGCGGGGCCACCTTCCACCGGCCCGGTTGCGGTTGATTCACCTTGCAGGCAGGTAATCGCCCGGCCGGCCTTCCCTTAGGGGAATCTTCAAGCGCCCCCGCGTATCGGATTGTTGCACGATCTGAACCGAACCGCGGGACGCACGACATGGCCCTCGACATCCTCCGCAAGACCGCAGGAGCTTTCCTGGCGCGGGCCGGTCGCGACAACTCCGGCGTCGTTGCCGTGCTCTTCGCCATCAGCGCCGTGCCGCTGCTGATCGGCATCGGCGCGGGCGTCGACTATTCGCGCCTCTCGTCAGCGAGGACGGCGGCCCAGTCGGCGGCGGACGCCGCGGCGCTGGCTGCCGCCTCCTCGCGGATCGAGACCGAGGTGAACATGAAGCTGGTGGCGGACAGCTATGCCGCCGCCAACCTGCGCGGCTCCAACGCCGACGGCTCGCGGATCACCGAGTTCGCCTACCAGTCTGCCAAGCGCGAGGTGACGCTCGCCATCACCGGCAGCGTGCCGACCTCGTTCATGAGCATCGCCGGCTATCACTCCCTCGCCTACCGGGCGGAAGCCCGCGCCATCCGCGGCCTCAACGGCACCACCGAACTGGTGCTCGTGCTCGACAACACCTGGTCGATGAACGGCAACAAGCTGGTCGCGCTGAAGGCGGCGGCGGAGGACCTCGTGGTCCAACTCCGCCAGGATCCGAACGCCGACGTGAAGATCGGCGTCGTGCCCTATGCCGACTACGTAAATGTCGGCGTGAACAACCGCAATTCCGGCTGGGTGAACGTACCACCGGACTACAGCACGACGACCCCGCGCACCTGCACCACCCAGACCACCCGCACCACCTGCACCGCGCGCACCTGCACCCGCGGACCAGCGCGCACCTGCACCCGCGTTGTCGACGGCGTGACCGAGAGCTACGACTGCACGCCCCAGACCTGCACGACCCCGACCTGCACGACGCAGAACGTGCCGCCCTACGAAACCTGCTCGGGTGGCGGCACGACCCATTACCGCTGGTACGGCTGTGTCGGATCGCGCACCTCGGGCTCGCTGCGTCTGAACGACACCCAGCCCTCGACGCCCTATCCCGGCTATCTCGCCACCAGCCAGAACTGTCTCAACCCCATCGTGCCGCTGACATCGAGCCAGTCGACGGTGGTTTCCGCCATCCGCGGCATGATCGTCAATGTCGGCAACTACAAGCCGTCCACCTACATTCCCGCCGGCCTGATCTGGGGCGTCAACGTGCTGTCGCCGACCGCGCCCTTCTCGGAGGGCGCCGCCTACGACGCCGCCAACCGCCGGCCGCGCAAGGTCATGGTGCTGATGACCGATGGCGCCAACACGCTGCGCTTCAACGCCGCGGACGGCCGCCACCTCGCCCCCAGTGGCAACGCCACGGCGCAGGCCAGCCAACTCGCCCAGACCTATTCCGACATGGCCGCGATCTGCACCTATGCCAAGCAGCAGCAGATCGAGATCTTCACGGTCGCCTTCGAGATCACCGATCCCGTCGCCATGTCGGCGGTGCGCAACTGCGCCACGACGCCCGGCCACGCCTTCGACGCCAGGGATCGCCAGTCGCTGGCGGATGCGTTCAAGAACATCGCGCTGTCGCTGACCAACGTGCGCATCACGCGCTGAGTCGGCCGCGGCCGCGACCGCAGACGGATAGTGGCCCCGGCTTGCTGAGCCGGAGCCACGTCTGTGCCTGACCCGTCGAGTTCATGCAGCGGCAGGGCCTCACCCCTGTCCGCGCCGGCTCAGGCCGCCTTGATGGTCTCGAAGAAGCGTCCGATCTGCTCGCGCAGGCTGCGGGCCTGATCGGAGAGTTCGCCGGCCGCCTTCAGCACGTGGGTCGAGGTCGCGCCGGTATCCGCCGCCGCCTCGCTGACGCCGGAGATGTTGCTCGAGACCTCTTGCGTGCCATGGGCGGCTTCCTGGATGTTGCGGGCGATCTCCTCGATGGCCGCCTGCTGCTGGGCGAGCGAGGCGGAGATGCTGCCGGTGATCGCATTGATCTCCTCGATGGTCGATCCGATGCCGGTGATGGACACCACCGACTGCTCGGTGGCGGCCTGCACGGCGGCGATCTGCTGGCTGATCTCGTCGGTCGCCCTGGCGGTCTGGCCGGCGAGGCTCTTCACCTCGCTCGCCACCACGGCGAAGCCCTTGCCGGCCTCGCCGGCGCGCGCCGCCTCGATGGTGGCGTTGAGCGCCAGGAGATTGGTCTGGCCGGCGATATTGGCGATGAGGCTGACCACCTCGCCGATCTTGTGGGCCGTCTCCGCCAGACCGTCCATGGTCACCTTGGACTGGCGCGCCTGGGCGACGGCCTGGGTGGCCACCGTCGTCGACTGGTCCACCTGCCGTCCGATCTCGCGGACCGCGCTCGACAGCTCCTCGGAGGCTGCGGCGACGGTCTGGACGTTGGAGGCGGACTGCTCGGAGGCCGCCGCCACGGCCGTCGCCTGCCGGGTCGTCTCCTCGGCATTGGCGGCCAGCCCGTTGGCCGTGGCACCGAGGGTATGGGAGGAGCCGTCCAGCGCCTTCAGGGCGATGGTGACCTCGCCGTCGAAGTCGGCGATGGCCTCCTGCATCCTGATCTGGCGGCGCTGGCGGTCGGCCAGGAGCGCGTCCTGATAGACCGAGATGGCGAGGTCCATGTCGGTCATGACGGCCGTGTTCAGGGCCACGAGAATCCGCGACAGCTTGCCCGGCTTCCACTTGTAGGCGGCAATGGCGATGTCGGTGAGTTGGCACAGCACGAAGCTGTAGCCGCCGATGTACCAGCGGGGCTCGAGGCCGATCCTGTTGTGGACCAGCCCGATGGTCCGGACCCCGTCCATGTAGGCGGCATCGAAGGTGCCGGAGAACAGCTTGGCCCAGTGGCTGCCCTGTGCCGCCGTCAGGCGGGGAACGTCGTTGCCGACCAGCGCCGCCAGCCTCGGCTCGCTGGTGACGTGGCGATAGAAGCCGTCGAGGATCATGGGGAGCTTCGGCTCGACGATGGTCCACAGCTCGCGCAGCAGCGGTCCGGTCTCCTTGTCGATGCGCATGAAGCGCATGCGCGTTTCGCGATCGCTCGCCACGTCGGACTGCACGATTCCAGCATCGCCGCTCATACGATTTCTCCGACCGTTCGCGTCATCGCGAACAATTCAGTCATGCCTTTCGCGATCGGGGGGTCGCACCTGCCAACGGGACAGGATAATGGTCAGCTCATCCGGTGTTTCGAGAGAATGTTGCCTGCGGGATTAAGAATTCTTTAAAGATATTTTACTTTCGGATGCCATTTCTTCTTGGGTGAATACTATTTTCGATAGCGTGCATAGGTTGAAGGCGGGGGGCGACCCCGAGCGCTGCAATGCCCCCGGTTCGACGTCGCACAGGCGTTGTGACCTCGCTGCGCGAACCGCGTCGGCTGTCCTGCAAGCCCGACGGCTGGTCGGTTGACGCCGATCAAGTGCATTTCGTCACGGCGCCCCCACATTCGACAGCGTGCCGCGCGTGAAGACCGGCAGACGGAGGACTTCAATGAGCTGTCGCAGTGCCTCGGACAGCCCGTTCTGTGCCTGTGGCGAGGCCGGTGAACGGGACGCCCCCGACCGGCCCGAACGCGGACCTTCCGCACAGCAGCCGCCGCAGCCGGCCTCCCGGTCGGCCTATGACCGGATCGGTGGCGCCGACGGCATCCGCCGCCTGACCGGCCGCTTCTACGATCTGATGGACAGCCTGCCGGAGGCGGCGGCCTGCCGGGCCGTGCATCCGCCGAGCCTCGAGCGCGCCGAGCAGCGGCTGTTCGAATATCTGTCCGGCTGGCTCGGCGGGCCACCGCTCTTCGTCGAGCGTCACGGCGCGCCCATGCTCCGGCGCCGGCATTTCTCCGCACGCATCAGCACGCCGGAGATCGACGGATGGCTGCTGTGCTTCCTCAGGGCGTGGGACGAGACCGTCGCAGATCGCGCCCTGGGCGAGGTCGTCCTGCCGCAGATCGAGGCCCTGGCGCATCACATGCGGAATGCCTGAGAGGCTTGAGCCTCACCCGATCGGTCGTCGCCTCAGACGGCCCTCGGCCGGCAGGATGCGTGGACGCGCCTCGCCGCAACGGAACGTACAGGGCCCGGGCGGAAGGCGCGGGCTTTCAGACGAGCGGGAAGGGAAATGGTGCCGGGGACGGCACCTCATTGTCTGCATTATGACTTGCAATAATTGCGTATTCCATGACGAGTATTGCATCATACCAACAAATGCACCATCAGGCCTGCCTCCTTTGACCGATCCACAAGGAGAACAGAGTCCAGTCATGAATGAGGACTTATCGGGGGCAACGTCACAGTCCTCCTGGTCAGGACCGCTGGCGATCGGGCTCTCAGCGACGGAAGACGGCCGCAAGACGGCGGCGAACCTTGCGGAGGAGCCGCTCCGGACGGGTCAGCCGCCGTATCCTGATCCGCGCATCCATGGCATCGAATTCGACATGGCCGAGGCCGACGACCGGCACCTCGCCGGTGACCGGACCAATGACCTGCACGCTGCCCGTGACGACGAAGCGCCGTAGCCGGCCCGCATCCGGCAAAGCCGCCAGAGCATGGCGCTGGATATCCGGCGCGGTGGCGAGATAGCGGGTGATCCGCTCCACGGTCTGGTCGGGCGCTGCGTAGAGCGGGACGTCGCGAGCGGAATGGTAGCTCCCTGAGCCGGCCTCCTGTGGTTCGGCTTGGCGCCGGCCGGCGAGATAGGCCCGCAGGTCTTCGGCCAGGAGCGGTCTCATGGCCGCCATCACGGCGGCCTGCCATTGGCGCGGCGTGTCGTGATCGCTCAACGTCACACGCCTCTGGCCGATGATGGGCCCACCGTCGAGCTCTCCGGTCAACGAGTGGAGTGTCATTCCGCCATAGCGCTCGGCCATGCCGTCGATCAGCATGGCATGGATGGGCAAGGGACCACGGTAATGCGGCAGCAGGGCGGGATGCAGGTTGACGGCGCGGCCCTGCAGCCGGTCGAGAAACGCCTGGGGGAAGATGATGTAGGAGCCGGCGCAGACCAGGACGTCGAAGGCTGGCGCGGCTTCGAGAGCTCGGTCGAGCCCCTGGGCCCAGGGGCGGGAGATCGATCGAACGGGAGCAGCCGCCTTCGCGAGGATGCGCCTGGCGAGACGCTCGCGGCGGGAGGCGAAGGACGCGATTTGGGCGAGAGGACTGGTCGACCCCTCCCGCCCGGATGTCCAGATCTCCTTGATCCTGTAGCCACCAGCCTGAAGGGCGTCGATGGCCATGGACCCCATTTCGTCGGGGTGGGCGACGAGGATGCAATCGATCTGTTTGTCGGACATGCCGATAGGGGAACTCACCGCCGCCGATATGCGCGCTGCGCCGCGGTCACATCAAACAGGGTTGCCCGACACCGGGACAACGGCGGTGATGGCCGTCAGGGCGGCGCGCCGGACTGCCCCGGCCTTCTGATAGGTCTTTTTCATTTCGCACTTTCACAAGGGTTTCAGGTCCGGATTGCAGTGTCGCTGCTGGGACGCTGGAAGTTGGGAGAGGGCAGGGTCAGGCGCCGACGGGCCCTGATGTGACCTGTGCGGTGATGGCCGCGAGGGGCTGGCGTTTGGCTGCAGCAGCCTTTGTGTAGGTCTTCTTCATGGTCATCTCCTCAAGTCTCTCGTAGCGGTTCGGCGTTCCACCTGGTCGGACGGGTAGGGTCAGGAGAAATTGGTTCCCGAAACCACCTGCGCAGTCACGGCCGCCAGAGGCTGGCGCTTCGCAGCTGACGCTTTGGCATATGGCTTCTTCATGGTCGTCTCCGTGAATCTGGCACGCCGCGCGCCGGCCTTAGCCTACGGTTGGCACCGATGTTACCTGTGCGGTGACGGCCGCGAGAGCCTGGCGCTTCGCTGCAACGGCCTTGGTGTAGGTCTTCTTCATGGCGCAAACTCCGAGGCTAGCGGTCTGGCAGATAACCGCCCTAGTTGATCACGCCCGACACCGGTTTCGCCACGGCCGTCACGGCTGCGAGCGGTTGCCGCTTGGTCGCTGTGGGAGGTGTGTAGGTTCTCTTCATCATCATTGCCCTTGAAATCCCGACACCGGCTTTCCCGCGGTCACCGCGGTGAGCGGCTGGCGCTTCAGGGCTGTGGCCTTTGCATAGGTCTTCTTCATGGCGCAAACTTTGAAGCTAGCGGTCGGGCGGATAACCGCCCTAGTTGATCACGCCCGACACCGGCTTGCCGGCAGTCACCGCGGTGAGAGGCTGGCGCTTCAGGGCCGAGGCCTTGGTGTAGGACTTCTTCATGGCTCCTGACCCCATTCATGAAATGCATGACGTGGATTGCAGTCGGCGATGGTATTGTCAATCTGACTCTTCCCTCGGGGCATATGCCGGACCGGTTCGTGTGACCAATGCAGCACTTGGTTGTGTTTCCGGCGGCGCCTCGACCGCCGAAGGCCCGGCTGCATGACCGATCTCCGCCTCGATCCGCGCCAGCAGGCGGTGCTCTGCGATCTGGCTGATCCAGAAGGGTCAGCGCCACCAGCCGAGGCCATCGCCTGCTTCGGGCCGGAAGACCTGCTCGACCTTGCCCGCTACCATGCGATCGAAGCGGTGCTATGGCGCAAGCTCGCCCCTGTTTCCGGTAGCCTGAGCGGCCCCTGGGCCGGGATGATCGCCGAACTCACCGAGCGCGTGCGGATCGCCACAAGCGTGACCATGCTGCTCGAGGCGCATGCCACGCGCATCGTGCAGGGACTGAACGCGCAAGGCCTGCGGCACAGGCTGGTCAAGGGGGCAGCTTTTGCCGCCAGCCTCTATCCGGAAGTGTCGGACCGGCCCTACACCGACGTCGACATTCTCGTGCCCGCGGAAAGCCTCGACGAAGTCGCGAACGTCATGCACGAGGCTGGATTCGCACTGGCCGTCCTGCCGCGACCGGAAAAGACCGAAATCTACCGCGAGCAGAAGTGGACCCGGGAGGGTGAGCCGCATCTTCTCGTGGAAGTCCATACGGACCTTGTCCACCTGCCTGCGCTTCGCCGGCGTGTGACCTTCGGCTTTCGGGAGGCGGAGATCGCCGATCATGGCGGGACGGCCATTGCCTCAGGACAGTTGCTCACCGCCGTGGTCCACGGCGCGATCGGGCACAAGTTCCACCAGTTGAAACTGGCCGTCGACGTGCTCCAGGCGATCCGCAGGCTTGGCGATACGATGCCCCTCGCCATCGAGGCCGCTCACCGGCTGAACCTCACCTTTGAATTGGCCGCCGCGGCCAGTCTCGTCGGCCGGCTGTTTCCCGGTGCGGCAGGGGACCCGCGCATCGCGGAACTCGGCGCCCTGGTGGAAACCCCGCGCTGGCTCGACCGCGACACGATCACCAATGCGCATCTGCGCGGCGACATCCGCTCGCGCTTCCGGCGCTTCGCCTTTCGCTGGCAGCAGAAGCGGCGCGCAGGGTCGGAGGATCAGTAGCCCAGCGCCCCAGCGATGGTGGCCGCGACCTCTGAGGGATGGCCGCGCACTGGGACACGCAGGCATCTGGCGACCGTGACGAGCGAGGAGAAGATGTCGAAGCGCGCCTCGTGGCCCGGAAAGAAGCCATCGGGATGGGGGCTGATGTTGTCACGCATCAGCGCATCGAGAGCATCGAAGGCGCCCTGTACCGCGAAGGGGCCGGCCCCTTCGTCCGCATGTGTCAGGGACACGACGCCGGTGACTGGCAGAGGGCCGGCGCGTGTGGCGAAGCCCGCGCCATGCAGCGTGGCCCGACCGATCATCTGTTCGCCATGGCGATCCCAGGCGTCGTCGCTCACGAGATCACGCAAGGCCGGCAGCATGTCGACCGTGCGGCGATGGACCTTGGCGCCGCGCGGCAGGCCCCAGGCCAGGTGCCGCCCCGATCCGGCAGGCGCCAGAAGCGCCGTCGTGTCATCGCCCGACAGGCGGAAGCCGGCCAGCGCCAGCGCCATCGCTGTCGTTGTCTTGCCGGTTCCGCTGGCGGCATGGAGCATCACCATGCCGCGGCCATCCGGCGTCGCCAGGCAGGCGGCATGGGCGAGACACTGGCCATGGGACGACAGCGCGTGGTCAAGCGCGAAGATCATGGCGTCGCCCAGGGCCGGTCGAAGCCGGTCCGCCGGGAGCGCTGCCTGCAGCAGGCTGTTTCCGCCGGGGAGCAGCGCCAGGCAGGCAGCCTCGTCCATGGCCAGGACGTGGTGGCCGTCGGCAGCGCGGCCGGTTCGCAGGCGCCCGTCACCGGCGACAGGCTTCTCGACCATCTCCGCCGGCAGGGAGAGCCCCTCCTTGCCCGCCGGTCGAACTGTCAGCCTCGCCTTCGGCAGGTCGCCAGATGTCTCGATCCGCCGCTCACCGATGAGCCAGTCCAGCGTGGCTGCGTCCTCCACGCCGGCAGGGAGGTCCTCCCTGGCGCAGATCAGTTCCACGGTGTGAAGATCGAAACGGGTCTCGGGTCCGGTCATGTGGGCCGCCAGACATGAAGCGGCTCCATGTCCTCGAGAATGTCGTTGAGAACCGGCCTTCCGGCGAGGACGACCCAGCAATGGGCGGCGACGGTAGGTCCCGCGAGGGACCGCCGGTCGATCCCGAAATGCAGTTCCGGATCGTGTCCCGCGAGGCGCATGAACCGCATGCCCAGCAGGCCCTGGCGCAGGCAGCGGCGCTTGCGCATCAGCCAGGGCTTGCGCGTGGCCGCCATCACCCACCCGGCTATCGCCTCGGCGGGCATTCCGGCGAAGGCCGGGTCGGGCCGGACATCCGTGTAGCGCAGGACCGCTTGCAGATCCCGCCCACCGACGATGGCAGGCAGCAGCCGGGCGTGCCACCAGATCAGGCGACGCATACGCGACGCTCGGCCGGCGTCAGGCCCCGCCTCCAGACGGTCAGGAGCCAGCAGTGACGACAACCCCTTCCGCCTCCAGGAAAGCGACCAGTTCTTCCAAGTCGGCGAGGAGAACATCCTCCCGCACATCAAACTCGTCCAGCACTGCGCTCACTGCTTCAGCGACCGAACGTCCCACCGTGATCTGCCGGATGAAGGCCGTGCCGCTCGGATTGGTGGAGTAGATCTGGCCGCTGTCCGTCATGAGGATCACGCCCTCGTCCCCCATGGCCCTGAAGGCGGCGGTGGGCGCCAGTTTCAAGCTTCTTGTTCTGATATCCACGGAATTGTGCCGATCTGTCCGGTTCTCGGGAACCTGCCGCGCAGCCCTCGGGTGGAGGGGAAGGTAGCTGCATGGTGAACTGGTCTTTGGGACCTCGAAACGGGGCGGGCCGCAGTCCCGATCCTCCAGACCACCACCTGGATACCGATAACCAACTAGCGCCTGCGCCACAATTCGAATCGTTGCTCTCGCGGCAATTGCGCCGTCGAGACGAGCCAAGCGAGGATCGGACAAGTGGCGTCGAACCGCAAGCCTACGGCGGACGTAGAGACCATGATGCCACGCCGGGGAGGTCCGATCATGCAGCCCGAAGACAAGCCGACAGTCTTCTACGACGGTTCCTGTCCGCTCTGCCGCGCCGAGATCGACCTCTATCGCCGCCAGGATGCCGATGGTCGGGTGTGCTTCGTCGACGTATCGGCGGCTGATGTGGCCCTCGATCCGCGCCTGACCTCCGAGGCGGCGATGGCGCGCTTTCATGTCCGTGCGGAGGATGGTGCGCTACGGTCGGGAGCGGCGGCCTTCGTGACGCTGTGGTCTGTCCTGCCAGCCTGGCGCCTTGCGGCCCGTGTCGCACGGCTTCCCGGCGTCACGCCGCTGCTCGAACTGGGCTACCGGGCCTTCCTGCCCGTACGGCCCTTCCTGTCGAGCGCCTTCAGCCGCTGGCAGCGCCGCCGCGGCCTCAGAGCCTGAATCGTCCCGCCACGATCCACCCTGCGCCGCGGCGCTCCAGCACTATCCCCTCGTCCGAGGCGGGAAAAATCTCGGTCAGGTCGGTGATGTTCACCTGATGCGTCACCACGACGAGGGCGCCCGGTCCGCTCCAGGCGACCAGCACCCGGCGCGCCGCAAGCGTCTGCGACCCGCCCCGGCCGCGATCGGAGAAGAACAAATTGGACGCAGGCACGTCGCTGGCGCGACCGGGGACGGCACGACCGATAGGGGACCATCTTCCGGTCCGCGTTGATGATGCTGCGGGCCCGCAGATGCGCGACTGCCTCGCGCTTGGCGGAGGCCCTACCATTTCTTTGCGAGAAGCTCGCGGAGGGCAGCGACGTCGAGCATTTGTTCGGGCGGGAGCGCCGTTGCCTTCCCCGTCTGCGGACGCGCCATTGGCCCTATCCTGCATCGTAAGCCGTACGCCGCGGAGTCGCTTTCTTGGCTAGACGCGAGCAGCGGGTGGTCTTCTGAGGTGCCACTGGCTGACCAACACCATTCTTGCCGTGCGCAGTTGAATTCGCCCGGGTCATCGCAGCGCTATCGCACCGATGTTGGTCGCCGGATCATAGCGGATCGTGGTGCCGAATCTGCTTGAAAGGTGCGCCACGCCGCAGATGAGGCGACGGCCCATGACGGCATCGGCCAATCGGGGGCTTCCCCGGTGAGGACCAGGGTCGTCGTATCGCAGGTCGATCGGCAGCAATTCGACCGCTTCAGGACCGCGGCCGGAAAATCGAACCCTGGCAGCCAGACCTTCAAATGTGTCGCGCCTGCTCGCCAGCCTGGCGGCCGGGCGCCAGGCGCCCTGAACCGCCTTGGCACTTGCGGAATAGTCCATGCCGACCCTTTCATACGCCTCCGGCGGCACCAGATCGACTTTGTCCGGCTGATATGCGAAGCCGCCGAGGCTCAGGAAGACCGGGCGCTGCCCGATGATCTCGATCCCCCGGATCTCGTGGGGTCCGTGGACGACGATTACGTCTGCACCTGCATCGATCGCCTTGGCTGCAAAGCGCCTGAGCCACCCACCCTGTCTGTGTGCGTGGATCGAGACGACCACGATGTCGGCTTGCTTGCGTGCCTCGGCTATCGCATCGATGTTCCCGCGTTCGTCAGCCACGTTCACGCGCGGTCCGGGGCTGTACCGAAAGCTGGAGCCAACCGTGACCTCCATCCCGTTCTTCCAGAATTTCTGCATCGCATAGCGGTCAGTGTTCCGGCCGAGAAGGCTGTCTGCCGCCTTGGCCAGTCTCGCGCACCATCGGGGGACGGTCAGCGATGGCCGCCGCTCGATAGCCAGAGGATTGATTCCCGGTCTGCCCGGGAGTGCCTGGAGGGACATCGAGGCTCGACCGTAGGGCACGTAATCCGATGCCATCGACACGTGAGCCACGGTCCGGCGGGACCGTTTGACAAAGCCGGGAGCGCGCGCCCGCTGAAGATCGTGGCCCGATCCCGAAATGACCAAACCCGCGGCTTCCGTATGTCTGACTGTCTGGAGAATGCCCTCACTGCCGTAGTCGAAAGCGTGGTTGTTTGCATGCGCCACCATGTCGACGCCTGCCCATGACAGCTCCGATGCGATCTCCGGAGACGATCGCATCCAGGTTCCGCCGCTGTCGGCCTGCGCATATCCCTCGAAGTTGTGGATGACCGTTTCCAGGTTCAGGATTGTCACGTCCGCGCCGCGCATCGCGGCAAACAGGCGCAGGCTGGCGTCGTCAACGGCCGCAGACCAGGGAGCGACGAGCATTGCATCCCCGGCGAGGAAAATGTCGAATGGGGTGTCGCTCATCGCGTTTCCATTCATGACAAGAACCACGTGCAGCGCATGAGACACGTCATGGCATCACCCTTCAGTCTCTCCGGAACTCGGGGTTCCATGTGATCGGTTGGGTGCTGGATCGGGACGGAGCGATACGTCGCTGGGGCAGGTCGTTCGAACGGAGAGTGCGCAGGAGAGTGCGCTTCGTCGGAGCCTGGGCCAACCGGCGGATGTCACGCTCGACATGTATTGCCGTAACGGGAAGCTCCGCAAAATCAACAACGACGCTCCTCCTCTCTCACATCCTGAGGGGTGGGGCGAACGTCGAGACTCTGGCGTCGGCCATCGATGTCGGCGACATCGTGAAGTCTGTCGCGCGCCTCAGGCGGAGCACACAGTTCTACGTCGTCGAACTGAGCGTGGGCAAGAAAGGCCACCTCAAGCAGATCGTGGGGGTGGTGAAGCCGGATGTCGCCATCGTGACCTTCATCGGCCTCGAGCACTACAAGGAATACCGGTCCCGCGAGAACGTGGCCGCGGAAAAGGGCCAGCTGGTAGAGGCACTTCCCGGCTCGGGGCTGGCCGTGCTCAATGCTGACGATGACCTCGCCCTGGCCATGCGGCAGAGGACAGCCGCTCGCGCGGTGACCTTCGGTCGCGAGCCCGGCGCAGATTATAGGGCGACTGCGATCTCGTCACGCTATCCGGAGTGCCTCAGCCTCGACGTCTCATGGAAGGGCCATATCACGCCCCTTCAGACCCGGATCCTTGGCGAGCATTTCTGGCTGCCTGTGACGGCAGCCTTTGCGACCGCGGTCGAACTCGGCGTGCCTGTCGAGACGGCGCAGGCGATGATCGCAAGCTTCGAACCGATCCCCGACCGGTGCCAGCCTTTCGCCACGCGCGCCGGGCCCGTCTTCATCCTCGACACCTGGAAGGCGCCCTGGCAGACGCTGGGACTTGCTTTCGACGTCGTCCGGCATGCGAAGGCGAAGAGCCGGCGCATCGTGCTCGGAATGCTGTCCGACTATCCGGGCAATCCGAAGGCCCGCTATCGCGACGCCTATCGGGATGCGCGCGATGCCGCTGATCAGGTGATCTTCGTCGGCGACCACGCGCACAGGTCGATGGCGAGCCAGGACGATGTCGCGTCCGGCCGGTTTGTCGAAGGCAGGTCGGTGAAAGCTGTGGCGGACCTCATCCTGGAGCAGGCGGGTCCGGACGACCTGATCCTTCTGAAGGCATCGCGGAATCTTCACCTCGAGCGCATCGCCCTCGCCTTCGATCACGAGGTCAGATGCTGGAAGGACCGTTGTGGATTGCAGATAAGTTGCTTCGACTGCGGGCTTTTCGAGCATCCGTTCGAAGAGCATGCTGGCCTGCGCAAGAGCAGGAAGCGCTAGCTTCCCGGCGTGGTCGGCGCAAGCTTGACGGCAGACGATGTCGAACCTGCCCCCGTCTGCGACGAGGGGCGCACCGGATGTTGCCGCGACAGGTTCTGCGAAGAGGACTGGTCTGGCGTCAGTCCAGAACCGGACCGGAGGTCACCTGCGCGGTGACATTGGCGAGCGGCTCGCGCTTGGCTGCGGTCGCCTTCGTATAGGTCTTCTTCATCCATCGTCTCCCAGATGGGCGCCTGAGCGCCACTGATCGAGAGCTACATAGCCCGTTTCCTGCGATCCCGGTAGATGAACGGTGATGTCCCTGCCTTCCGCCCTAGCGGTACGCCATTCTCCAGAGCCGCGATCCGTTGGGATTGACCAGCAGGTGGAGCCCCTTGCCGTCTGTGATCTTGAACGGTCTGCGGGTGGGTTTGGCGTTACGGATCGCCAAGTCTAAGAGGGGCATGTGTTGGTATCGCTCCCTGTTGGTAGCGCAGCACACCCACACAGATACCAACGATTTTCACGGTCGCAAGTGAACGTCAGCGGCCGTGAGCGACACACAGCCGCCCCCGACCCCGCAATTTTGACAGCAATATCAGGACCCTACTGAACCTCAACGACCGCTGATGAACGCAGGGATGGTGCCCGGGGACGGGGTACGATTGTTTAACAATATCAAGGGTTTAGGAAATCTTGACGGCGGGAAAATCGTCACATTTTTACAATGCTTTTTGAGGGTGTGTCCAGGCGATTTGATTCCGCAATCTGGAACCGCGACGTCTATATCTTGTGTCTGTATTGTGGCGCAAGTGGCCCGCATTCGCGCGGGCCGTACTCGTCACGCGGTGGCCATCAGGCGGGCCACGCGTGACCAGGTCTTCACCGTCGCCAGCGAACAGCCGAGCTCGGCGGCGATAGCCCTGCGGCCCTTGCCATCCGCGGTGAGCCGCAGGATGTCGTCGCGGTAGACCGCCGGCCGGCCTGTCGTGGCTGGCCGCGCCCTGTGCCGCGGTGCCTCCAGCACCTTGCCGACGATGATGCAGGCCTGCCGCTCCTCGCCGTACCGGGTGCGGACGCCGGGGCCGACGCCCTGGCGCGCCCACTGCCCTTCGCGGTTCTCCACCTCGTGCACGGCCAACCCGCCGTCCCAGTGGAATACCACGGCTCGTTCGCCAGGCGCGAGCCGGTAATCGCTCACGTCGACCACGACCGGTTGGTCGCCGATAAGGAAGGCGCTGAGGATCCGTGGTGCCGGCGGCTCCAGCCTGGCGGCCAGCGCCTCGAGCCGGTCGGCTGAGCGGGCAAGGGACGCGGCTTCCATCGGCGACGGCTGCACCTGCCGGCGGCGGTACTCCATGAACGCGGTGATGATCTGGTGCCGCACGTCCGGCGCGCGAGGCGCGTCAGACCGAATTGCGGCCAAGAGGCACTGGCCCTCGTTCAGCCAGTAGACCGTACCGGGACGCCCGCCCTTCGCGGTGGTTTCACGGACGGTGCGTGTAACCTCGCCGTACCGCTCGAGCTCTGGGATGTTGCGCTCGATGAGCTCGCGCAAGGCCCAGTCGCGCGGCATGCCGAGAGCCACCGCAACCAGCTTGTGGCTGACGCGCTCGCTGTCCCCGATGTCATTGACGGTGATGATGTGAATGCTGCCAGCCGGTGCGCCCGGCATCGTCGCGCCATCGCTGGGCGCGCCCCCTTCTTTGACCTGAAGCATGATGGTGTTTTCCGTTGGCTTCTCACAGCCGCGCCCGGTGACAGACCGGGCAGCCGGGAGGTGAGAACCTGCGAAAACGACAGGTCGGCGCGCTTTTACGTTTCCGCTGGACATGGCGCACCGCTCCCGGCCATAAAGGCCAGGTCGGCGCGCCCGCCAAGGCGCGTCCTGCTGTGGTCGAGCCCGCCAAGGCTCTCACACGTCGACAGTTGCCACCGCCAAGTGGCCGATTGTCCTAGTTTTCGTCCGGGCTCTCACACCCACGGATAGCGTGCCTTGCCTTGCGGATTCCCGCAAGTGGCCAGTGGCTTTCGCGCGCGGTATTTTTCGTTAACCGAGTGTAAATTTGACGCGGCACAACCGGCAGCGTTAACCTTCGCCAGTCTGATGGGGAGGGATGCCATGCGCGCACTGATTTTCGGGACGGCGCTGATGCTAGCGGGCTGCCAGACCGTAGACACTAGGGGGCAAGCCATGGCGCTTACTCCCGCCCAGGTAACAGCCATTCAGGACGGCGTGCGAACCGCAATGCGCGAACCGGCGTCTGCAGAGTTCCTCGGCCAGCCGCGAGCCGTCAGGCTCACCAACGGCGAGGTGGTCGTGTGCGGCGCCGTCAAAGGCCGCAACGGCTTCGGCGGCATGACCGACTGGCAGCCCTACATCGGCGGGCTGCAAGGCGAACGGTTCGTGCCTAGCCGCGTTGGCGGCAGCGTGCGCGACATGGAGGTCACGATGATGACCTGTCGCAGCTTCGGGGTGCACGGCTGAAACAAAAACCCCGCCCAGCGCGAGCCGGACGGGGTTGGCTGCGGGCCGGCCTAATGCGGCTAGGCGGCCATGGCGATATCCGATATCGACCTAATATCGCGGCCGTAGCCATATTCAAGTGCCGCGTCGATTCTGGCGTGGAGCGTCTCTTTGCTCGCGTCATTCATGACCATCACGTCATGCAGCAACCCGCCAGCCTCGGACTCGTGTGCGGTGACCGCGGTCTGCCGGCCGCGCAACAGGACGACCATACCCCCAAGTTCGCGGACGACAGCGGCCTCATTCGGAAAGCGACAGTCGTCGACCACAACGCGGCCGCCGTGGTCGAGCACGTCTGACGCCTTCGCGCGCCAGAGGTTGACCCAGAAGTTCTCCCCCATGCAGTCACGCCCCCATTGCGTGCCGAGCGTCTGCATTGCGTGCCGAGTGGTTCTCCCGCCCAGTGCTGCGCAAGGTTTCTCCTTGAGATAGCCTTCGATCTCGGCCTCGCCCAGGCCGATGGCGCGCATCATGTCCTTCAGCGGGCCGGCGAACTTCACCCGTACATACCCATGCTCGCGCACGAGGTAGTCGGCCGCGGTTGACTTACCGGATCCGGCCGCGCCGGTGAACGCGACGACGTCGGGGAGGTTGCGCGGCCGCAGCGTCATAGACGCCGATCGAATGTTGATGCCGTTCTGCAGGACTGGCTCGTTATCATTATCCGATTGGTAGGCATGCCCCACGCACGGCGGCACCTTGCGCCAGACTGCCAGGCGGCCGGACTCTGGGTCGATCAGCGGCTTGTCCGGCACGCCATAGGCCTCGCCGGTGGTGGGGTTGTAGAGCGCGGCAGTCGAGGCCATGGTCGCGTGATCCTCCGTGGTGGCGTCATCAAAAACCGGCGTGCCGTCCTCGTTCATCAGCCTTCCCATCACACCGCCTCCAGTTCGCGCTTGTGCTCGCCAGCCACGACCGGCTTGAACCGCCGCGCCGCGAAAGCCTGCTCCGTGTCTTCGATCTTGCCGTCCACCGAGTACGGCAGACGGTCGTTGCGGATTTCCTCAAGCAGCAGGGCCGGCACACCGCCCCTGCTCACAACGTCGCGGACGGTGTAGACGCCGTCCTGGTCGGGATAGATCTCGTCGCCGTAGCCGCTGACGTTCCAGTTGCTGGCGTCGAGGCAGGCGACTTTCTGGCCGCGGTGGAAGGTCATCACCAGCGCTTCCCGTTGGCTGCGAGGCGGGCTTCAGCCTTGTGGTCGGCGCGCGTGGCGTTGTAGGCCCGCTTCTCGGCCATGGCCCCGTCCAGGTCGTATGCGTACGCTCCGGCGTAATCGAAAATCCTGATGAGCGCGTCAGCCAACTCAACTTCGGCCATGCGACGATGCGGTAGCTTGTCGTCCATCAGGTTTTTGCGCTCGCCCTCCATGCACTCGGATATCTCCGAGTGCACAAGGCAGAGAAGTTCACCCTTGTTGCGGTCGAGCCGTTTACCGGTCGCGGGATCGTGCCACCAATGCTGATTTGCCTCATGGCACTCGCGCGCAAGATCATTCAACACACCCATCACCACAACTCCCCCGGCTCAACGAACACGACAGGCTTCCCCGCGGCACGGAACGCCGCGATCTCGTGCTGCACCCCGCGGCTCGTCACCCACCCGTCGAGCATTACGACGACGCAGGCCGATGCCGCCTCGACGAGCGGAGCGTCCTGGTGCTGCCAGAAATCGCCGTCCACTAGGCTGAGATTGCCGACCGTGCCGACGGCATGACTGTGCGCGATCGGGCTCAAGGCACAGATCCCGCGCCGCATCAGGGCCGCTGTCGCTCGAGCGGCGTCGTAGGCCGCCGCGGCATGGCCGTGGGGATAGTTCGTATAGGGTGTTGCGATATATGCGTACCCCGGCAGCGCGATAAGCGCGTCAAGGCCACCTTTGCGCTGCACGAGGTCGGGCCAGTGTTTCTCGACTAGGTCGGTCATGCTGCCTCCACGCGGTAGTATGGGGCGCCCAGAACCTCAATCAGTTCCACCGGCCCGCCGTGCTTTTCGTCATCGAAAACACCGACAACCAGCCGGCCCGTGTACCAGGCGAAGGTGTCTAGGTCGGTGCGGTTTGACAGGCAGACAGGGCCGCGCTCGAACTGGTGATGGCCGTGCACAACGTGGCGCTCTCCGTGGCCAACATCGGCCTTGTCAGGGTAGAGCATCCACAGAAGCTTCTCCGCGTCCTGCTGGTCTAGCGGCAGCGTTGCGTCCACGCCGGCGTGCACGAAGACCCGGTGCTCGTCGACGTGCATCAGTGGCAGCGCGGCCAGCCAGTCTATGTGCTCACGCGGTACAACGGTTGGGTCGTAGCTACCCCGCCGAGGGTGGCCATATGAGACAAGGGTCGCTCCGCCGCCATTACCAATCCACCAGTCCGGGCGCAGCGGCATAGTCAGTGTGGCGACCATCATGTCCTCGTGGTTCCCCTTGAGGCAGATAAGGTTGAAGTCACCCGTCGGCGCTCGCTGCTCGGCCATAAGGGTTTCAATGATCTGGCGGCTTTGCGGCCCTCGGTCGACATAGTCACCCATGGTGACGACTGTGTATGGCGCCCCGTAGGCGTGCTCGGCAATCTTGGCCAGAGCCGCCTTGAGCAGATCATGCCGGCCGTGGAGGTCGGCTATCGCGTAGGTGTAGCTTCGGCTCATCGCAGTCCTTCCGTCATTGTCTGCGCCACCGCGGCAATGGCGGGCGCAATGGCGAGGGCCATTTCAGGAGTCAGGATCAGCAACCCGAAATCATCGCCACCGTCGATTTCAACCAACCCGAGCCCCTCCTTGTCGGGAGAGACGCGCACCGTTGCGCCGCATTCGCAGGCGACGCTGATGTGCACTTCCGTGGTGATGCACGTTGATTGGTCTGTATTCATTTACGCCCCCTCTCCTGTTTACTTTGAAGATGACAGACAGGTGTCGAATCCGCTGTCAAACCCTTTGTTTTCTGACATGAATGTGGGATATTTCTCATGCACATACGCGCGCGTGCGCGGATGAATAATGACATGACTGGCTCACGCAGCGGCACCTTCGACCATTTCAGGTGTCAGGATGATCCTCGACACCTCACCGTGCTTTTTGTGGTACGTCACAACCTTTGCGCTTCTGCCGCTGAGCCACCCGCCGTTCGCGGCATAGGCGTCCGGGGCGGCTAGGGTTTCGTGCCGCTCGACCTTCATCAGGTTCGTCGACTTGAGCTCGTCCGAGTGCAGGTGACCCAGGTGCGCGTAGCTGAAGCGGGTGCGCCCGTAGACCTCGCGGAACTTGCCGGCGAACACGGTGTCGACGTTGCCGATGTTGCGGCGGTGGCCGTGGTGCACGAACAGCGACACGTCGCCGTGCTCGTAGACGTAGTAGGTGCTGGCCGAGCTATCGACCGTCACCCGCGGCTCGTCGTCGTAGAACGCGGCGAACATTTCGCGCAGCCACGCGCCGGAGGCCGGGTCGTGGTTCGCGTCGGCCATGATGACGTGCACACGGCCGTGTTTCTCGAGCAGCATGCGGACGACGCGCCGGAAGATGCGGATCGCGGCCCGCACGATCTTGGGGAAGCGGGAGTCCGCATCGAGGATATGCCCGCTTGCCGGGGTCTTGGACTCCATCGAGTCGTAGTGCAGCGCGTCGCCGATCTGAGCCAGGACGGCGGTCTCGGCACGCGGCGCCATGTCGATTGCCGCGGCGAACCAGTCGATGATAAGCCGCTCGGCGATGTCGAGGTCGTAGTCGGCGCCGGTCTCCTCGTGCCACGACAGGGACCCAAGATGGACGTCCGTCAGAGCGAAGAAGTTGAGCAGGTCGGGCTGGCGACGGAACGGCAGCAACGTCACGGGCTCGGCGCGCGGCACCTCCGCCTTGAGCGCGTCCAGTACTGCCCGCAGACCGGCTTCGCGGTTCGCCGCGTCCTGGCTGGTCTTGACCCACTTCATGACCTCACGGCCGTCGGGATCCACCAGCGCCGAGACGCCCTTGATGTGGTGCCCGTCCGGCACCGCGAACTCCTCGCCGGGGGCGCGCGCCTGCTTGACCCACGCGTCGCCATCGCGGCTTGACACCGTCTTGATGGCGAACCCCGGCAGCACCGGCTTGGTGCCCATCATGCCGCGCTCAGCGGCCCGCGTGAGCCGGCGGCGCATTGACGTCTCGGGGATGCCGAGTGCTGCTGCAGCGGCGACCGTCGATGGGTGCAACGCGCGCACCTTGACCGCCTGCTGGAGTTCTTCGTCTGTGAATGTCGCCTGCGCCATCAGGAGGCGCCTCGGAGGGTGGAGATGGCGTGGGCTAGGGCGGCGTCGGCTGAGTTCGGCCTGCCGGCAACACGCCTAAGCGCCGCCGCCCTAGCCTCTCGTAGAAGGCGCACCCGCCACGGAA
The DNA here is from genome assembly GCA_964587395.1 of uncultured Hyphomicrobiales bacterium. GTDB lineage: Bacteria > Pseudomonadota > Alphaproteobacteria > Rhizobiales > Phreatobacteraceae > Phreatobacter. Next base: position 73,548 of record CAZPMD010000001.1, on the reverse strand, counting down.
TGAGCCAACCGAAGAGAGCTGACGGAAAAGTGACGTCACCGAACACCAAATCTGCATGCCCCGCCGGCCGGTGTATGGTGACGTCAAGGCCAGACGTGTCGTTCGCCAACCAAACGCGAAGGTTTCCGGTTACGTGCCGGGCCTCATACTCATCGAACCGCCACTCCTCCGGCCTCTCCCGCAGGCTCTCGCAGATCGCATCAACAAGCTCTTTCGGCGGTCGCGCCATGTCGGCCTCCAGATTCAAGGCACAAAAAATCCGCCGGACCTTCGGGTCCGGCGCGCTTATGGGTTCAGATGGTCGAGAGAACGCGGCAGATGGCCGAGCCAGGGACGACCGCGCCGATGCCGACAAGGCCCATGCCGAAGCCCATTACGCCGACAGTAATGCCGACAACGTTGCCGGCGTCGTCCAACACCGGCCCGCCAGACATGCCGCCGGTGACGGTGGAGTCGACCGGCGACACGAGAGTCCACGGCTCCAGGCGGCGGGGTGCGCCGGCGATGTATCCGCGCAAGGTCAGAAACTCGACGCTGAGCGGGTTGCCGATGAGCCGCACCGCTGAATGCGTGGCGGGGTCGCTGCACGACAGCGGAGCGGACGCACGGGGCGTGTGTCCTTCCGCCATGAGGATTGCGATGTCGTAGTCGTGGTCGGCAACCAGCACCGTCGCGCGGAGTGCGACGCCGGTATCAAACTGCGCGCCAATGCTGGTAACGCCGGCAACGACATGGGCGGCTGTTAGATAGACTCCGCCGCCGATGTGCACCGCCGAGCCGTGGCCGTCGGGCCGAACCAGCTTGACGGTATAGGACAGCGGGTCAGGCTGAGCGGCGGGAGCCACCGGCGCCGAAACAGAGGCGGCGCCGATGGCCAGCGCGACCACCATCACAAGACAAAGCAGTATGGCTGCCGAAAAATCGGAACGCAGAAATCGACGCATCCTCATGGGATGGCTCCGTTAACAGGAGTGTCGGGATTTCGTGCGTGCCTTCGTTAGGCAGGTGGTCTGTATGTGGCGACCTTTGAATACGTCAAGACCTGACCTGGCCGTCGATGATTTTGTCGAGCCTGTCGGCCAGTCGGTCGATCGCGGCGAGCACCTTGTTTTCCAGCTTCGTCAGCGTGTCCTCGGTGACGAACTTGCGGGCCGCCTCGAGCTCGTTGGAGTGCACAATCTGGCGGAGGGCCGTCATGTCAGATCGCAGACTCTCGTTTTCGTTTTCGAGGTGAGCGGTGCGCCAGTTGATGACGGCGAATGCGCCACCTAGCGTCGCTGCCGCGGTGATAATCGTGAAGCCGAACGCCGCCAGGCTGATTGTAACCGGATCCATCACGACGCCCCCACCGCAGCGGCGCGGCGCTGTTCGCAAGTGCGCAGCGCGGCCCGGTCGCGGGACCAGAACCGCGTCACCTCGGCCTGCGTCAGTTGGCGCCCTGGCGGGGTGGTCGGCTTATCGCAGGGACGCCGCGCCTCGGCCGGGAGGGTCGGCCGCACTATCTCACTGCGCACAACTGGCGGGGGAGATGAGACACACCCGGTCACGAGAAAGGCCAGCGGAATCAGCATCAGGCAGCGCAACATTGCGGGCCTCCAGTTCAGATTGTAGTTGCGCCTCTCGCGCCTCTGCGGCCCGGGCGATGGCGTCGGCCCGTGCGGCTGCTTCCGCGGCGGCAAGGCGAGCCTCGGCGACGCGGGTGTTGTGCTTGGCGATCTCGCCTTCCCAGTGCTTGTCGCGCTCGGCGTAGGCCGCCTGGCGGGCGTCGTCGATGATGCCGCGGTAGGACGAGACGCCCCACGCGACACCGAGAGTCACAAGCGCCGACAGCGCGAGCGCGATGCCGGCGTAGACGATGGGTTTGGAGATGCCGAACATCAGCCGCCCTCTCCTTCTGGTTTTGGTTCGGTTGCCGCCGCGGCTGTCTGCGCGCGGTAGTCGACGCTGCCAAAGGCGCGGTGAATGCCGAGCATGGCGGCAAGGAACGCGAAGCAGAGCGGGTAGATGATTGCCGCGAAGCTCAGCGCCAGCGTCGACTCGTTGACCAGGATGGCGTAGGCGTCCCAGCCGAGCAGGCCCCAGCACAGGACGAACGACACCCAGAAGGCGTGCCGGGATAGCCGGTAAGTTGGCTGGCGCTTGGTCACACGAGCGCCCCCAGCGGGTCCTTGCGGACGTCGAATGATGGGCAGGCCTTGGCGGCATACTGGTTGTGACCACTCACCTTCCGGATCGATGGATAGCGGCCGATGATCTCCCGGCAGAGATCCATCAGCGCCTGGCGCTGCGCCGGCGTGCGGGTGTCCTTCGGCGTCTTTCCATCGGCCGAGACCCCACCGACATAGACGACGCCGATCGTGCGGGCGTTGCGGTTCTCGACATGGGCTCCGGCGATCGTCTCGCGCCGGCCGGGGCGCACAGTGCCGTCGAGCCCCACCACCCAGTGATAGCCGATGTCGTTCCAGCCGCGGCCCTTGTGCCAGCCACGGATCGTCTCCACCGAGACCTCGCGGCCCTCCGGCGTGGCGGTGCAATGCACGATGATCTCGTCAATGACGCGCATGGGTGCAGTCCTTTCCGAAGACAGTGATGCGGAGGGCATGGATGACGGCCGCCGTCGCCAGTGCGGCGAAGGCAATGCCGGCGAAGACGACGAGCGCCATCAGCGGGGGCTCGGTGACGAGCGCCGTGGCGATGTCGACGATGGGCATGGGGTCGCGCTCCCGCGCTATGGCAGGTTGCAGGCGGTCAGGGATTCAACGGGGGTGGCAACGATCCGGGGTCAGTTCGACCATTGCCGCGAAAGAAGAGGAGACGCAGGCGTGGCGGCAAACGACATCAACGATATTCTGGAGGCCATATACCAGCAGCTGGCAGACCTGCGCGGGGAGGCGCTTGCCGGCCGCGTTCTCGCATCCATGGCGATCCAGGCGCTTCTCAACCGCGTCCCCGACCCCAAGAAAGATCTGATCGCCATCGAGGCCGCGATTGACGACATCTTCGACAGACTGAAGCAGCCTAACCTCGACTCTGACAGCGATGACCTCAACGAAAAGGCCCGAGAAGTTGGGAGGCTTCGTGCAATCGAAACCATCCACGGTATCAGGAAGGCTCGCGGGTGGTAGGCCCGCCGCCTTCAAGACGGATGCGCTTTGTGGGTTCGGTGTAGATTTGGATCGGCGCGTACCGCGAGGCTTCGGCGCGACGGCTGAGAAGTCGGCGGATCATTGCAAGCATGGCCTGTCTCCTGAAGTCAGAGCTGATTAGCCGCCCCGCGCTGCCCGAATCGCCCGAGCAGCCGTGAACACCGCGTCGAGGTCGATGCCGAGAGCGTCCGAGATGGCGTTCACGTCCGCATCGTCCTGGGAGATCGTGGTGGCGTTGGCCCAAAGCTCCCACTGGGCGGCGCCCGCCGCCCGGACGGCGGCGTCGACCTCCACCAGTTTCTCGAAGGGTTTGCCGGCGAGCGCGGCGCGGAGGTATGCCTTGTGGATCGTGCGCTCCGGCTCGGCCGTCAGCGCCGCGATGCGCGCCTCCAGTTCCGCGATGCGGGCATCCTTCTCCGCGACCTTCGCGTCCCGGTCTTCCTCGGCCGCCTTGACGCGGTCGTTATTGGCTTTCTCGCGGGCCTGTAGCGCCTGCACCTGGGCGAGCAGATCTGCATGGGGAAGCAGCGCGGCTGCAGCCTCCTCCGTCATCGGCTCGGCCGCGCCGTTCACGGCATAGCTGGCAATACCCTTCACGCTGCCGTCTTCGTTGAAAACGACGAGGATGCGTTCGACGCTCATGGTGATGTCCTTGGGTTAGGAGATGACGGCGCGATCCGTGACACGGCGCCAATTCGTGCCGTCGCTGAAGGCGGGCACGGCTCCGCCGGCTTCGTTGGTGACGAAAATTTCCGTGCCCGCAGTCATTGCGGATGCGCTGGGGACGGTCGCGACGGTGTAGGATGGCAGCGTAAAAGGAACGCCGGAAATCGTGCGCGACGCCAGCATCGTCAGGGTCGCGCTGCCACCGGGGCGGAACAGGATGCTCAATCCCGACGCGGAATCGAGAAGCGCAGCCGCATCGCTGGCGATGAACCGTGCCCGATAGGTTCCAGCCGTGAACAGGTCAAATCCGGAGTAATCGGCTGCTGTGGGGGCGTTGATAAGGACGGCTTTGCCGGGGAAGGTCTTGGTCAGAGACGAGGAATGCAGGCTCAAATCGCCGTCAGTCGAAAGAGACGCCCGCCGCGTCCAAGCGCCAGCGCCGTAGCTGGCAAAGACGAGATTAGGCCCGACGCCATCGCCAGGCCGATTGAGGCCGACAGACCAGCCCGTTGCGCCACCGGACACAAGCGCGCGCACAGTGGCCTCAGTCGCACCGACGCTCATCTGGACGGTCGCCGCAGTCCCGGCCGTGACATTCCCGACCGTCGTCACATTGCCAGACCCATCCTCAGCCGCTTGCGACTGTCCGAGCGCGCCCGCCGTGTCGGTGAAGCGCCAGAGCCTCCCGTTTGTGGTTCCGCTGGCCTTGGTGACCTTCTCGCTGTCCACCTCGGCTATCGCCGCCTGGACTGTCGTTGCGGCCACGCCACCAGTGGGGGTGAAGGCGACGTCGGCGGCGGCGGTCGCGCCGGTGACCGTCCAGGCGGCGCCGGTGTAGATCCTGAGTGCGGCCGAGCCATCGACCGTCACCTTCATGCCGGCGATGGGCGCGATGAACAACCAGCGGGTGTTCGCCGCGTCATACTGCGCGATGTAGCCTTCCTTGCCGGCGAAGGCGCCGGTGGCAGTGGCGATGACGAGGTGGCGATCACCGTCAGCCGGCGAGCCGGGCGGCGCCGTTGCCTGGCTGATCACCGGGATCGAGCGGTTGTCCTCGACCGCGGCGCGGAGCCTGGCATAGACCTCCCGCGTCACCTCGGCGTTCGCCGCCAGCGAGGTGCGCAGGCGCGACGTCGGGGCGATGTCGAACTGCACCGTGCCCGAGGTCGGCGCATTCCGCAGCAGGGTCAGCGTTGCGGCGGCGACGACGTCAAGCGCAAGCTCGAGCCCGTTCGGATCGACGGCCTGGTCGCCGCGCAGCACGCCCTCGAGGATCGGGTTGGTGCCGGTCACGGTGACGGTCTTCGACCCCTCCGTGAAGGTCAGGGTCGCAGCCGCATTGGTGATGTAGGCGACGTCGGACATGGGCGGTCATTCCCTTGGGAAGGGTGAGGCAGGCGGGATGAGGTGAGCGGTCAGCCGGTCAGGTCGGCGGCAGGAAGTTGCAGCTCAGGAGGCCATTGGGGGCCATGGCGGTGCCGGGCGGGACACCTGGTCCCCATCCCAGCCAGTTACCGGCCAGACTGGTCGACAGATCGACGCGGCCGATCTCAAGGCGCCGGGTGTCGCCACCGAACGACCCAAACCAGAGGCCAAGGTGCCAGTTGGCACCGCTGTCCTTGCTCCAGAAGGTCATGGGGTTCCAGTAGAGCCAGTCGTCGTCCCCCCATGCCGGGTGCTGGTAGGCTGGCGAGCCACCAGACACCATCGTGTAAAGCGCTAAGTTCGACGGATCGATGTAGGTGTTGCTCAGGGTGATTGAGCGGTACGGAAAGCGCGGATAAGCGAGGTTCGTCGAGAAGGTCAGCTGCCCGTCCTCATCGAAGACGCTGAGGCCATATCCGGTCTGCGCCGCCGATGGCGCGCCGTTGCGGAAGCCGGCGATCATGTATTCGACGTCGATGTCTCGGTCAGCGCTGAAGTTGCAGTGCAGTCCGCCGCCATCGGTCTTCTGGGCGCCGCGAATGATCAACGCAGGATCGTGGCGCCGAATGAACACGGTCGGCGCATCGATCGTGGTCGGCAGGTCCAGGCGATAGTTCCCTCGGTTCGGCAGGGACATGGTGCCCCACTCGACCGCTTCCATGGACCGCTTATTGGTGTCGACGATGAGCACCCCATCGGCGTTGCGAACCTGAAGGCCGTAGCTCATTGCGTCACCACGACATGATCAGGAAGAACGTCTCGGCCTGAAACGAGATCGTGTTCCTGATCGTGAGGGTCTTGGCCCCGGCGTCGTAGGTCATGTCGCCACCAGCGACGGGTGTCCACCGGCCATTGAAGTTGGACTGGAAGATGGCGAGGCGCGGGCGGTCATCGACATCGGTTATCGTGACCGAGGCGTATTGGAAAAGGGGTGCAGACGGCGCGACATAGGTGATGAAGTCAGCGAACAAGGCGAGCCCGAGCACGTCGCTGCTGTCGGTGCCAAGCTGCCCGAGCTGATCCCACACCCTTAGTCCGTAGCTCATGGCGGGGTCAGGTTCCCGACCGCCACGCGAAGGGTGCCGCCGCTGTCATAGACGTACATTCCCGACTTCGTGTACCGGGTCCGTTCGCCGCTTGTGGCCTCCTGCACGTCGAAGCGGTCAGCGATGAGCAGCCCGTCCTCATCAATGAGGGCAACGGGGTCGCCGCTTGGAAGGCGGAACAGGAACTGGTCGGCCTTGGCCTCAAAGCGGGCGACCTGCACACTTGCGACAGTCAGCACGGCGATGAGCAGTCCGCTCGACTTGTAGGTGCCAGTGTCGCCGTTCACGCTCGCCTCGATCTCGAACAGGGCGTCATAGCCGGACGGCGTTGCCAAAGCGGCCAGCCGCCACTTCACATTGGCCGAGCCCGCGCCGAAGGTCGCGTTGAGCAGTGTCTGCGCTGCGGCTGTCGCGCCGGCTGCATCGACCTTCGTCGTCTCCAGCGTCTCGATGGAGGCCGTGTTGGCCCCGATCGCGCTCTCGGCGGTGTCCATCCGCACGGTGAGCGCCGTCGTGTCATCGGCCAGCACGACGCGGACGTCTTCCAACTCCGCCCGCGCCGAGCCGCGAACCGATTCCAGCCTCTTGCGCTCGAATTTCAGGTTGTCGTCAACCTGCTGTTCCAGCCCCTGCACCTGGGCAGACATCTGCTCGACCAGAGCGCGGGCTTCCTGCAGGCGGGTGTTGATGGCGAGGAGGCCGGCTTGGGTGGCCTCCTCCAATTCGCCCCAGTTCGTCCGCACGTCGGGCGTGGTGAACGCTATCCAGTCGGACCATGTCGTCTCGCGGCCGGTGAATGGCACGAACCGCAGCCGGCCCTCATAGTCGGTGGCGCTGTTGAGGTTCGCCGTGACGATGTATTCGCCTTCAGCAACGGCGCTCTCTGGCGTCTCGCCGCTGTAGGTGAGGTCGGTTTCGCCATCGACACGGATCTGGAACGCGACCGCGCGAACGTCGTCCAGTTCGGAGCCGTCCCATGTCATCCGAGCGCCGGCTTTTGCCCGGCCCAAGGCGCCCTGAACCGTCACGCCGTCGATGTCGGCCCCGGCGATGCCCTGAGACGGCGGAAAGACAAGCGGAGGGACGTTGATCGTCGGCGCGATCGACGTGACGTCGTCGTAGTCGCCGGGATCGACCTCTTTGAGCATCACGCCGGCAAGGTAGCCGTCCATGTCCGTGACGCCTTCGACGGAGAACAGCTTCGCGGTGTAGCCGTTGCGCTCCGAGGTGTAGGAGACGAAGTCGATGGCCGGCTCAAGCCGCCATGCTTCCGGCGCCAGCGGCAGCGCGTGGCGACGCTCGCGGCGATAGTCGGACAGGGTGGCGCGGTTCTGCCGCTGCACCTGCCGGGCGAAGGGCACGTACTCGTACTGCAGGTCCACCGGCTGGCGGCGCCCGCCGTCGATGGCTTCCAAGTCCTCGTCGATCAGGGCCGGCGCGTCCTTGGCGACCCAGCCCTCACCCGGCTCAACGTACTTGGAGTTGATGGAGTTGACGATGTCCTGCAGGCCGAAGAACGGCTCGTAGGTCTGGTCCTCGTCGGTGCGAATGTCGTCGTCGGTGATCGAGAGCACGGCCACGTTCGCCGGCCCGACGTGCGGCTTGTAGACGCCGCCGATCTCACCGATCTTGCCGTTGCAGGCGCGCATGAGGTCGTCGATGACGTCGGCCGGCTCCATGTCGAGGCGGATTTCGCCCGCGCAGCGGAACTGCTTCTCGGTGCTGTCGTCCTCGTTCGTGATCGTCGCGTCGCACTCGTTCATGGCCGCATTGAAGGCGGAGAACGGCAGCTGCGAGGCCGAGGCGGTCTGGCCGCCGAAGAACCACGTCCCGTCGTAGGAGACGCCACGGATCAGGTTGTAGGCGACCGCGATGGGGTTCTCGACGCCTGCTTCCCACGTGGCCTCGTCAGACCACCGCTGCGAGCCGTCGCCGCCGGCCGTCGTGTCCTCGCGGGCGTCATAGAAAGGCACGCCCTTGCAGACGAACTTGAAGGACGGGAGGCCGGAGAACAGGTCGCGGTTGAGGCGGCAGATGACGCGAACCTTGACCACGCCGACGCCGACGCGGGTGCTCGCATAGGGCCAGTTCGGATCGGCGCTGAACTGCGACACCATGAAGGCGTCGGCCTCTGTCTGCGTGCCGTCGAAGACCTCGACCCACATATGGTCGCGGCCGTCCTTGTTGAACTCGGGGATGGCGATGCCGTAGGTGCCAGGCGTCGCCCCCGGATTCCATGTCGCCTTGGTGCCGTTAGCCAACAGTTCCTGCAAGGCCGCGCGACCGCTGCCGATGGGCAGGTCAGACAGCGCGAACTCCATCGCGATGTAGGCGTTCGGCGTCTTGCCATCCTGCCCGAACGAGTTCCAGTAGGTCAGGGAGTGCGTGACGGGCGCCTTGTTCCCGAACGGGAAGGAGCGCGGCACCACGCCGCCGGTCTGCATCTTGCCCGTCGTGCCACCGACGTCGGCCGCGCCGCGCTTGCGCATGAGGGCGCCGCTGAGCAGGTTGAGACCAAGCCCGGCCGCCATCGTGACAAGGAACCCGCCTATGGCGCCAGCAACAGCCGTAGACACGCCAAGCCCGCTGATAAGCGCGGTAAGCCCGATGGCTGCGGAGATGGGCTCTGCATGGGCGTGCGTCGTCGCCCCGAGGACCAGCCACAGGGCAAGCAGTGCGGCGGTGAGGTGCTTCATGGAACGCGGAATGCCCTGATAGCGGCGTCGCGGGAAAATGTGGCGAGGCCAGTCAAGTCCTGAGCGATCACCTGCTCACCGATGAACATGCCGAGAGCCCATCCGAAGGGGCTATCGGTGGGCACGGCGGCAACATCGCCCACACCGGCACGGGACGGGTGGATTTCTTCGAGCCTTGCTGCAACGGCGTCTGCCAGCGTGGCGTGACCCTCGTTCCGCAAAATCCGCAGCGCGCCGATGTCTGTCGTGTAACGACCCCGGAACTCGGCGGCGGGGTCCTCCCCCGTCATTGCCTCGATGCAGTCCGAGACGAACAGCGCGCAATCGACGCCGGCCTCAAAGGAGAACGGCACGCGCCGCCGGTCCTCGACGGCCTTGTGCAGCCGCGTGCGCCAGTCCTTGAGGCGCTTCATCAGGTAGACCCCGCGCGAATACCGAAGACGTCGCCGTTCTTGGTCAGCTTGCGGTTCTCGCCCCACGGCACCTCCCAATCCGCGACCACACCCACGTCTTTGTAGAGGTCGTCGCCTGGCGCTCGCCGCTGCTGGCTCTCGTGCGAGCGGACATCGGGGTTCTTCTTGGTCAGTTCTACCGTGTGGGAGACGACGGAGATATTGACCCGCGCCGCGCCGCCCTCGGCCGGCGTGATGACCGGGGCCGTGTCCACGAAGCCGACGAAGACGGGCTTGGCCGGCGCCACCTGATTGAACGTGCCGGGCGTCATCAGCCCGCGATAGATCTGCACCGGGGCCAGCCGCATGTCGTAGGTGCGGAACGCCGCCTCGGCGGTGGCGTCAATGGCCGACAGGACAATCTCGACGCGGCGGACGGCCAGCCCCACCGTTCGGGGGATTGCGCCGACCGAGACGAGCCCAGCACCGGAGAACGTGCGCGAGACGGTCGAGCCCGTCAGCGCGTCCTTGACGTTGGCGGTGAACGGCCCCGCATCAGACCAGAAGCCAGCGTTGGCCGGATCGCCCGTCTCGGGGGCGCGCACCGTGAACCAGACGAAGTTCCGCCAGTCGATGACCGGCTGCTGAAGCGCGGTAATTTCGGCGCTGTCGAGGCTGATCATCAGGTCACGACCTGCATGGCTTCAAGGGAGAGGCGGCTGTTGAGGCCGATCGTTTCTGGGTCATAGGTGCCTGGCACGATCCGGAATTCGGCGACCGGCTTGGACAGGCTCACAGCGTCATTGACCGCTGCCCCCTGCCGAATGGCTGGGTGGACCTCAAATTCTGACGTCTCGCCCGATCCGTTGGCCGTGACCGTCGCCGCAACGACCTGATGCAGCGCCTTCTTGGTGCTCGAATATGTGAAGCCCAGATAGTCGCCGCGGGTAAGCACGTAGCCGACAGGAAGACCCTTCAGCGCGAGGCTGATGCCGTTCGACCCGAGCGATTTGATCTGAACCGTTGAGCCGGCGATGAGGGCGCCGGTGGGGTCTGCCAATGGGTATGGCCTGTCTGTGTCCCAGCCGTAGAAGGACCCGACAGAGCCACCCATACTGCCGATCAGCGCCTTGATGGCCTGCGCCTCTTCGCGATACGCGACGGGGACGTTGATCTTCATGTGCCAAAGCGGCGCGCGCGACGTCTGCACGCGGATCTGCCCACCGGCCTGGCTATTGGTCGACTGGCCGTAGTTTGGCAGGAATTTAAGCGACGCCAACCGCTGCTCGAGCAGCGTCATTAGTGCTGTATCTGGCATCACGCTGCCTTCGATATGAGTCGGTCGCGACGCCCCTGCGTGACGAGACGCGGGATTTTCTCTTCCATCGCCTTGTCTCGCCGGTCGAGCTCGGCCTTAAGGGTGGAGAGAGTGTCCTTGTCGGCGTTGCCGCCGATGGTGATGTTGGTATCGCCCATGCGAATGCTGGTGACGTTGCCGCCGCCCCCACCGCCCGACACCGTGACCCCCAGCCGGCCTCTGCCGTCGCGCTTAAGCGGCATCACAGCTTCCGGGCCAGCCTCGCCCATCAGGCCGGTGCCGTTGGCCATCGGGAACACGGTGGGTCGCGTCACGATGGAGTTCGTGAAGGCGCCGCCATTCGCGAACGGAACAAGATTGCCGCCGTTCAGCACGCCGCCGTTGGCAAGGATGGCGGTCATGGTGGAGCCACCGCCAAACCCGCCCAGAGCCCCGCCGAACGCGCTCAGGAGCCCGCCGAACAGCGACTTGATGGCCTGATCCATCGCCATCTGAACGAGCCTGGCGGCAAGGTTCTTCACCGCGTTGCCGAGCGCCTCCGTGGCGCTCTTGCCGTTCATCATGTCGCTGACGAATGTACGGCCGAAGTCCTGTGCGAGGTCCTGCGTGGTCTTGAGTGTGTCGTTGAAGCGCTGCATGGCGGCAAGAGAGCCGTCCATCTGCTGGCGCCATCCCTCGTCGCCGTAGATCTGCCGCAGGTTGCGCGCGATCTGCGCGGTACCGTCAGGCAAGCCAATCAGTTGGCGCTCGAAGAGAATGTCGCGAGCGGCCTTGAGTTCGGCGGCCTGCTGTCGCGCATTGCCCATGCGACGCGCCATTTCGTCGATGGCATCGAGCTCTGCCTGCGGCACGCGAGCGCTCTCGCCGAACAGGCGGATGTATTCACGGCGCGCATCCGCGGCCATCTGGGTCCTGGCGCGCGCCGCCTCCTGCTGCGCGATCGAACCGCCAAGGGCGGCTGTCTCGGAGCGTATGCTTTCAACGGTGGCGTCGGTGGCCAGCCGGCGCTCGCGCTCGGCATCTGTTAGCTGGCGGGTGTCCTGCGCAACGATGCGAGCGGCGACGCCCTGATTGCGCGTGGCGCGGGCATTGGCATCACCAGCGGCAATCCCCTCCTGATCCATGCGGATCCGCTCTTGGTTTTGAGCGGCGGCAATACGCTGGTTCTGTGAGCGGGCGTTTATCGCATCGACGTCGGCCTGCGTTTGCTCGCGCGTGACGTCAGCCAGTCGCTTGAAGCGGGAAATGACCTCTTCATCCGGCGCGTCAAATCTGCCATTCGGGCCGAACATGCCCGCGCCGCCACCAGAGAAGCGGCCCTCGATTGCAGCGCGGGCCGCCATCTGGGTTCGGGCCAACTCCTCAAGCTGGGCTCTAAACTGCTCGTTCTGAGCCAGGCCTGGGTTGCGCGACCGCTCAACAAGCATGCCGCGGATGGTGTCGGTCAGTTGGTTGTACTGATCGATCTGCCTGCGGACATCGTTCAGGCCCTGGGCATCGGCTGCGCCCATCTGCCTTGCCGCGGTCGTTGCCTGGTTCTGGCCGTCAACGCGGCGCTGCAACTCCTCGCGCAGGCGAGCCTCGGACTGGGCGCGCTGGTCTGTCGCCGTAGTGGCAGCCCGCTGGGTATCGGCGAAAACCTGGTCAATCCTTGCCGCGCCCTGTGCCGCCGCTTCCCGCTCCCGCTGCGCCGTGGCTTGTTCCTGCGACTGCTGCGTACGCTGCTGCGTGCGCTGAGCGATCTGGCGCATTCCGGAGTCAATCCGCTCCGCTTCGCGCGTGGCCTTCTCGAGGTCGGATTTGTACCCGTCGAGTTCGGCCTGAACGTTGCGAACACGGCGCTGAAGATACGGCCTGCCAATGTCGTTGGCGCTGGCCGCCTCGGCCTGCAACTGCGCGAGGCGAGCCTCGGCGTCTTTGATTTTGTTCTGGATGTCGGTGACGAGCGCGGCGGCGTTATCCTGCACCGCAACACGGCGAAGCCCCCGCTCTCCGCCGCCAGCCTCCTGAACGCGCCGCTGAACCTCAAGCCACTTGTCCATGAACTGCCCAAGCGGTCCGCCCGTGAGCTTGGCGATCTCGTCGAGGGTGTCCTTGATTCCGCGGCTAACAGCGCTCCACGCGCGCGCCCACTGGTTCGTCACCTCGTTGATAGGCGCTAGGCGGCTCGGGATCTGCTGCAGGAGGACCTGCTGCGCCTCGTACAAGCGTCCCTGCGTGACAAGGCGCTTGATGTGGTCCTCGACCTGGATGTTGTAGCCACCGAGCGCGTCGGTCAGGCGCTTGTATCCGGATATCGGCTCAGCGAAGGACGCTGCCAGCAGCTTGTTGGCCTCGGCCTCATCAAGGCCGGTTGTGGCGCCAACGCCGCGGGCCTGGGCCGTGATACCGGCCAGCAAGCGCGGATCGATGCGCCCCGTCCCTGCAAGGGCGGCGATCGTGTCTCGAGCGGCGCTCGCGGCGACGCGAGAGGCCTTGGCCGCCTCGTCGGCAAGCTCGGTCAACTGCTGGCGCGTAACGCCAGCCGACAGGCCTGTGCCGTACAGCGACCGGTTCAACGCGATCTGCGCGTCGTTCCAACGGTTGAGCGCGAACGCGGCCAGCGCCGCAGACGCGACGATCGCACCGCCGGCGAGACGCGCTGGCGTTACCACCGACGCGATACCCGATCCAAGCTGCCGGAAGAATCCGCCGACCGTGCCGTTGCCGGACGCCGCGAACACGTCGGCAACCTGCGTGCCCTGCTGGAGAAGAACGGTGAACGGGGACTGTCCAGACGCCAACGAAACAGCCACGTCTTGCGCCTGGCGGCTAAGATTGATCATCTCGTGGCGAGCAAGGCCAGTTGATGTCGCGAGGCTCTTGTTTGCCTCGACGCCCTTCTTGACCGCCTCGACCTTCGCCAATTCGCGCTTGGTGACTTCAGCCACCAGCGCCGCGGCCTCTTCCTGCGACTTGCCGAGTAGGCGCGTACCGGCGTCCGCAACCTGTGTAGCCTCTCGGATAGCCTTGGCAGCGCGCTGCTCCGCAGCAACAACCGGATCCAGCGCCGCGGTCAGGGCGTCCCACTGCTTCGCGCGCTTACCGACCGACTGCGCCCCGCGCTCAAGGGCCTGCCCCGTCTGCTGCGTCGTGTCGTTGAGCTTCTGCTCACGCTCAATCATGCGGTCGACGGCGCGCTGCGCGGCCTCCATTCGCCGCTGGAATTCGGCCGAGCCAGTCGCTGCACCGCGCGCGTCAATGATGAGTTCTGTGACGACGCGGTTAGTGGTCATCTAAGACCCTTCTGCAGCGGGGCTCTATCCGTCCGGCTTCGCGAGCGCGCGCGCCGTCTCGGCCATGAAGACATCGTCGATGTCTTCGATTGTCTGGACTTCCCAGTCCGTGAGGCGGATCCCCGTCACGGCCATAAAGGCCGCCAGGTCCTGCCATTCGATCGGAATGTGAGAGAAGCCGTTGCCGCCCTTGCGGCGCCGAATCCTGTGGTACAGACCCCACAGCGATACCCCACCGGCGGGCATCTCTATCTCGGCAAGCTCGGCGCGCAATTCGGCTCGCCGTTCGTCGGTGGTGGCACGGGCCAACAGGCCTTCAAGCGACTCCCTGAGGGAGTATCCGTTCTCTTCGCTCGAAAGCCTGAATTGCCGCTCCGCGTAGGCCCTTAAGTCAGCGCGGAGCCCTTGATAAAATTGTTCTCGTCCGCGATGAACTCGAGCAACTGCAGGTACACCCAGCCGTAGCGCGGCATCGACAGCCACTTGGCCGCGGCTTCATCGCTGAACTCGACCGGGTTATCGCCGAACTCCGGAATGACGAACGGCGTCCAGCCGCCGAGTCGGCTCACCACCAGCGCGACGTTCTCCGTGCGCACCTCGTCGGGCGTACGCTCATCTGGCTTGACCTTGCGGCCGTTGATCTGCTGAGCCTCCATCTGCGCCTGGCGCCGGAGGTTCTTGGTAGCCTGGGCGGTCGAATATGCCTGCGCCTTGGGGTGGGCGGCACTCAGGACCTCGACCGAAATGCCGGTGTCGGTGCGGCCGTCAACGGCGCGGATCTGGTACTGCACGGAGTCGATGGGCGCGAAGGCGCCGATATTCACGGTCATGGGTCTGTCCTTTGTCGGAAGGGTTCGGGGCGGCACCCGACAATGCCGCCCCGTTGTCGCGCGACACTCGCCGAGGCGAGCGCATCCCCGTTTTCGTCGGCGGGAAACTGGTTATGGCTTACGCTTGCGCGGGGCCTGCTCAGCAACGGGCTGAGACACTGCCCCCGTCTCGCTGATGGCGAGGAACGCCAGGCCTGCGGGCTGTGACGGCCACACCATGCGATAACCGGCGGCATGGGCGTCGGCCCACGCCTCCAGCAGCGCCGACGCCGCGGCGCGCAGTTTGGCTTCTGCTCCCATTACGCGGCGCTCGTCTGGTAGGAGATCATCGTGGGGTCGTAGGCGCCACCGCGCATATCCTTGCCGATCATCAGCGGGATCTGCTCAGTACGCGGGCCATCTGCGCCGAGGTCAGACGGGTCAGCGCCGGCGAGAGTCAGGTTGCCGATGAAGAAGGAACAGAAGTCCTTCGGCTCGCTGTCGTTCTCCGTGAACAGGAGGTGCAGCGAGAGTTCGGTCTCGTTGAGGAACGCCGTGGCGTTCGTCATGTCGGTCTTCATCGCCGTGATGCTGCCCTCAACGTTCGCCAGATTGGTGAACACGTCAGGCGTCACATTGCTGCCGACGACCGGCTGGCCGGCGGCATTCAGGTTGATCGTGAGGTCGAGGGCCGTCACGTCCAGCACGTCGACCGACCCGAGCCGGATCTTGGCCTCGACCGCCGTCATGCCGATCGACGACGTCTCGGTCGGTGAGGAGAAGTACGGCGCGCTGCTGCCGGTGAGGATTTCCTGGTCCTGGCCGACGAGGCTGAAGGTCAGCGTTGCCATGCCATTGGGCTGCATAGCGAGCTGCATCTGACCAACGCGGCATCCCTTTGACAGCTTGGTGCCGTCGATGTCGACCTCGTTCTCCTCGACGGTGAACGAGCGGGGCTCAATGCCCTGAATCACCTTCTTCGGCCGCGAGATCGTGAACGCAGTATCGGCCACAGCGTTCAGCGTCAGCGTCTCGGCGACGGTGATCGTGGTGGAGGTGAGTCCGGTGATGCGAAGGTTGCGGCCGTTGTTGCCGGACGAAGAGTGCCCGGTCAGGCGGATAACGTCGCCAACGCGCAGGCCGACCGTGATCCACGATCCGGTGTTGCCGACAATCGTGCTAGTCGTCGTGGTAATCTCCGACGGGCCGCCGGATGTGGCCTCGGTGATCGTCAGCCCCGCGTCGAACGAGCCGCGCAGCACCGCCTCGATAAAGTCGTCATATGAGCCAAGCGACAGGTCCGCAGCGAACTGGCCGGACACCGACCTGGAGCCGTGGCGCCCGCGAGTCATCATGCCGTCGGTGCGGTTCTCGTTGGAGCGGATCGGCTCCTTGGCGAGCGTCAGCTTGCCCGTATTGGCGCGAAACTTCTTGCCGTCCGAGGTGCCGGCCGCGGTGCCGAACGTGGTCTCTTCCTTGTAGGCCACAACAATATTGCGACCGCTCTGATGACCGGGCATTCATGTCTCCAATAAAAAACCCGCCTCTCGGCGGGTTGTGGATGGGGGCGCGCTTGCCCAAGGCGCGGGCGGGGCTGGCTTCACCGCCCGCTTAGGCGCGGTTGTAGAATTCGTATGGAATGGAGACCGTCACGGCCCACCAGGATCCGGCGGGGTTCTTAGTCTCGGCAGGGCGACCGCGGCTTACCGTCGGCGTCCATGTGCGGACGCATGCCCCCGGGTCGGTGTCGTAGAACTGCTTCACTCGGAATATCTCGCCGATGCTGTCGGCGTACTGTTGCGCTGTGGCCCGCTCGGTGCCGACAGGCACAAACACCGTCACCCGCACTGCGCCGGTCTCTAACACCGTGTGGCTGCCCGGCGTGCCGACGCCACGGATGCCGGCCTCGTCGGTCTCCACCTCGCAAAACACCCACGGGATGGGGACGCTATTGCTATCAAGCACAACGGGGTCGCTGGCGGCGTTTTCGAATGCCACCGGTGTGGTGGCCCAGTTGGCCGTCAGACGGGCCTCTATGGCCGCGACAGCCCCGGCGTGCGTTGCCATTCTACAGCGGCCTTATGACGAGGGCGGGAACGCGCGTGTCCTCATCCTTGGAGGCTGCGCCAAGCGTACGGTAGGAGAATTTCACCGACGCGATGTTGCCGAACCGGTTGGCGACCTTGCGGGCCGCCTTCTCATAGACGTGGTCGGTGCCGGCGACCTTCATGGTCATCTTGCCGAGCTCGATAATCCGCGAGTACTCAAGCGGGCTCGCGATGAACACCTCGCCCAGGCCGTCGTAGCCGGCAAGGCCGATCGTCGGCACGCCGCCCACATAAAGCGTGTGAGACTTGCGGTAGGCGCCGCTCTCGACCGGGGAGCCCTCGCGCAGCGTAGCGAGCGCGAACTCAACGATCTCGTCGTACCTTGAGTACAGGTACGTGATGACGCCAAACGGCTTCACCGCCTCTTCGGCCAGGCCTTCGCGCCCGTCGACGTAGCGCTCGAAACTCTCCGGCTTCGGGGCGGTCGCCATGACTTTGGCGTGCTCGTGCTTGGCACGAGACACCAGCATCTTGTGCGTCGCCTCTACCGAGGCCTGGGCCGCGATTTTGATCTGCTCGCTGACAGACTGCAGACGGGCCATCAGCCATCCACCGTCGCCTCAATGCGTACCAGCGTCGAGCCCATGTAGATGCCGACGCCCGCCGTAACCTTGCGTGGCTTGCCGTTGACCACGACGAAATTGCCGGCCTTGGGGATCCGAGCATCCAGCGGCGAGGCATTACCGCTCGCAAACGTGCCGGCGTCGGTCGGCGACATCACAACCAGACTGTGCTGCTGCGTCAGTCCGCCGATGAGTTCGGTTGGCTTGAACCCGCGCACGAAAGCGGTGCATGCGACCTCGCCGGTGGTTGTCGCGCCGGGGCGCAGTTTCACCGGCTGACCGTGCGCCGCAAGTTGGCGGTCAAGCTGGGCGATGGCCGTGGCGGGTGTCATGCCCAAACGCGCCATGCAGACAGGAGGCTGGATGCCGCTTCGCGGACATAAGCCCGGGCGTCCTTGGAGGCCTCGTAGCGGGTCTGCCCAACCCCCTCGACGTCCTCAAACACCACCACGCCAGCGCTCGAGCCGGAATCAGCAGCGGCTTTCTTGAGCGACTGCGTCATAAGGATAAGAGCGTGCTTGATGCCGTCCGGCACGGGATCAAAGCCCGCCAGATAGGTGATATTGACGGCGTCAGGCTGGCTTGCGGCCGCAGTTGGCCACGATTGGCCGATGGCCGGTACAAGCCAACCGTCGGCAAGTCGATACTTGTCCGCTGCAAGCGTCTGCGTGGCACCGTCGGGGTCCATGTAGGTGACCGACGTGATGCTCACGATCGGCGGGCAACGCAGGCGTATACGCCCCTCGCCCCAGTCCGGCATCGTCATTCGCAGCGTCTGCCGACCAATGGCGCGGCCCAGCCACCCATATGGTGCGTCAAGTTCAGCCGTAACGGCCGCAATCATGGCGGTCACGCTCGCGTCGTTAGACGCATGCGAACCCGCGATGTTCGCCGGCGTGATTACGGCCGACGGCGGAGTTACGACAGAGAGTGTCATCGACGGCCTTTGCGGTGCTTGTGCCGGGGCTCAACCTGCGCCGCTGGCGCGTGGTCTTCTGCCGGTTCAGGCGGCTCTTGCTGGGGCGCATCGATCGGCTCAATCCAGCCGAGGCCCCGGAGCCCGTTTGCCATGGCGCCGAAATCACGCTCGTCACCCTCGACGAGGTCAACGAGCGTGAAGCCGTCCCACGAACAAGGGAACGGCTTCACGACACGGTGCATCATCAGACCGGCGGGTTGGCAGTCGGAGCCGAACGCGGGTGACCGAGAACGCAGATCACCGACATCGGGGCCGAGCCGGAGTTCGCAGTCACGTCGTCGATCTCAATGGAGACGTAACGCTTGCCGCCGACATAGCCGATCTTGCGGACCTCGCTGTCGTCGCCAAAGGCGAAGCCAGCGAGGGCCTCGGTGCCGAGGAGGAAGTCGTCAGCGACCGCAGAGTGCGCATTTTGGGTCGACGTGTCGCCGTCCTTCACCGTCACCGCCCAGGTGGCGTCGGCGTCAGCCAGCGTACCGGTGGCAATCAGGAAGGTGACGCTCTCGTAGCCCTTGGTGTCGATCGCCGCGGACACCTGAGCGGTGCCGTCGGTGATAGTCACCGGCGCAATGGCGATAACAGGGTGGATGTTGTTGAACAGGTCTTTGGAGGCCATCAGGCACTCTCCCTTTCTTCGAAATGGAAAGGGGCGCCCCTAAAGGACGCCCCGCCAAGATGGCTCAGAGGGTGGCGCAGGTCAGCTTGCGGATGGCCTCAGCGAGGACCACCTGGCCGCCGAGACGCCGGCGGAAGATGAACCGCACATTGCCCGCGGTGGCCTGCGTATAGGGGTCACGCAGCATCTCCATGGCGATGCGATCAACCAGCGTGTAACCGCGGCTGAAATCGCCATAGGCGATCGGCGTGGTGCCGGCACCCTCGCTCGGCATGTCCGGCACTTCGACGTAGGGGTCGCCGTCGATCGTGTTCGGCTGGCCGCCAATGCCAGGCATCCAGATATAGTTC
Source organism: uncultured Hyphomicrobiales bacterium (assembly GCA_964587395.1). Classification (GTDB taxonomy): domain Bacteria; phylum Pseudomonadota; class Alphaproteobacteria; order Rhizobiales; family Phreatobacteraceae; genus Phreatobacter. The sequence continues at coordinate 54,159 of CAZPMD010000001.1, read as the reverse complement.
TTGTCGGCGTCCTTGAGCTTGCGCACCGAGCCGAGGGTGGTGCGATTGAGCACCCACGTCGCGTTGCGGGCATATGCGGTCTTGAGGCCGTACTTCAGCGTCAGGAGGCCGTTGGCCTGGCCATCTGCATCGGCAATCGTGGCCGCGGTGCCGGAGTTGTTGCCGCTGACGCCGCTGGCCGAAAGGAAGCCCTCCGGCTTGCCGACACCGTTGCCAGTGACAAAAGCGGTGCCCTCGGCGACGGCGAACTGCTCGGTGGACTCGAAGGTGATCTCGCTCTCCAGATTGAAGGCGGAGTCCTCGAGGTTCTGGTTGGAGATGTCGATGAGCGCATAGAGCTCGTGGGTCGGGATCTCCCACATGCCGTAACGCAGACCGTCGGTCTCGCTCTTGGTGCCCTGCTCGGCAACCCACTGAGCCGAGAACTGGCCAGTGCGCTTCGGGATCATCACCGACTTGGATGCAGTCTGTCGAACGCGCGCCAGCGTACGCACCGGGCTGATGTCGGTCACGCCCTTGATGATGTCGCGGACATATTCGGCCGGGGCAAGGTAGCCGCCAGTCGGGTCCTGGCCGACACCCATGGCCTTGTACTCGGCAGCAACGTCGGCAAGGGCCTTCTGCTGATCCGGAGTGAGGTTCGGAACGCCAAGCGTTGCGGCGCCGACGACGGCGCGAGCCCACACATTGACCTTGCCCTTAAGCTCGGCTTTGCGCTGCTCCGGATCCGTCGAGCCGTTCAGGAGAACGCGATTGAGTTTCTCCTCAAGTTCGTCGACGTGCTTCTTCTCCTCCTCGGCGGCCTTGCGGGCCTCTAGAAGGGCGGCAGTCGCCTTCTGGTTGGCGTCCTCAAACTTCGCGAGGGTGTCTTCCACCTTGGCGAGCTTCTCGGTCAGAACCGGGTCGGCAACGCCCTTCTTCTTGATCTCGGCCAGGGCCGCGTCGTTGGTCGCCTTGAATTCCTCAAAGGCGGTCATGACCTGCTCAATAGCGGTCTTCTCGATCATATTGTGCTCCAGGGATGGGGTATGCGGTGCTCAGCGCGCCGCAAGGGTCCGAATTCGATCGGCGAGGCTCTTCAGGCCCGCCTCACCTTCCGCCTCGTCACCCTCATCCCGAGGATTCCAGGCATTGTAGCCGCCAGACGCGATGGCCTTGGCTGCCGCATTTGAGAAGCCGACTGCGTCCCGCAGAAAGGCCTCAAACTCACGCACTGTCTTGATGTCGTCCGCGGACTTAACGCTGGTCACGCGGGCCTTTGGGTTCGCCGGGAACGTCACCAGCGAGACCTCAATAAGCTCAACGGCCTTGAGCGTACGCCGCGGGTCGTCCGGCTTGGTGCGGACAGACCACTCTTTCGGCAGAAAACCGATCGATAGACCGGAAAAAGCCGGTCGAGGGGTCATTTTCAGAAGCGTGTAGGCCTCCCTGCCGCGCTCAGTGTCGGCGAGCTTGCCTTCCACGTAGAGGCCGGTGTCATCCTCGCGCATCTCGGTCCAAATGCCGATTGGCGTGGTATCCTGCTGGATCCATCCACCGCCATGCTGCGAGAGCATAGCGGGCCAGACGTTGTTCCTGCGCGCATGAGAAAGGGTGTCCTTGAACGCCCCCTTCGCAATTACGTCGCCGTAGCTGTCGACATTGCCGAAAACCGCGCCGTAGCCTGAAAAGGCCATTTCGCCGTCTTTTTCGGCAAGTTTTACCTCACCGAGGCCGTAGCTTCGGTGTTCAATCACGTCAGACGTGGTCATTCATGAAACCTTACGACGGGTCGCCGTCTTGCTCGGTGGGCGCGCCCGCGGCTGGGGCGACATTCGTCGGCTTTGGCAACTCATCCCCGCCCTCGACGGGGTTCATATCCTCAAGCGCGCGGACCTCATTCGGCGTGATCCACGCCGGCGAGCCGCCGCTGCCGAGAGCCTTGGCGTAGAACTCGCCGCGGTCCTTTGCGGCGCCGCGTAGAAGGCTGTTGTGGTTGAACTTGGCGAAATACGCCTCGTCCTCAGGTCCATCGAGGAGTTCGTTGTCGATCGACTCCTCGAGTCGGCGCCACCACGGCCCCAGAGTGTGCACGACATGCGCCAAGAACACCTGCTCGGCGCTCGCGAACGTCATGGCCTGGCTGGCGTGGCCGATTAGCTGCGGAAAAACACCGAAGGCCGCGCAAATCTGCTCGACCTGGTACTTCCTTGTCTCGAGATGCTGGGCATCGACGCCCTTCATCGACTGCGGCGTCCAAGTGAACCCGGAGTCGATGATGAATGGCTTATGCTTGTTCGGGCCGCCGACCTGCGCCGCAATCCACGCTTGGAGCTGCTTGTACTTCTCCGGGTCGATCTTCTGTTCCGTCGAGTACGTGCCGGCCATCTGCAGGCCGTTCGCGTGCAACTCAGCCTGCGTGCCCTCGGTGGCGATCGCCAAACCGATGGCCTCGCGGGCCTGCTTCACCGCATCCAGGCCGCGCCAGGTGTCCCAAGACGGGCCGCGGACGTGCCAGACAAGCTCTTGCGGCAGCGTCCTGGTCGTGCCGTCGTGCCCGCTGATGGTGTATTCCAGCGAGAAATCGCGGTTTCGGGTGACCGAAACCATCCCGGGTTCAAACGGGATAAGCTCGCGCACCCGATTGCGGACGATATTCTTGAAGAAGAACGCATTGCCCGTAAGGGCGGCATGCAAAACGAGCGTCTCACGCAGCGCAAACGACGTTTGCCACCGGTTCGGTCGACGATTCAGCACCGTATAAAGCGGGTGGTCGGTGGCCGGCTCGCTGCCCTTGCCGTCTGGCAACTCGCGCATAACCCGGAGAGGTACCTGCGCCACGCCGTTAGCGATGACCCTGACGCACGCGAGGACCGTGGACACCTGCAACGCGGTTTCCCACGTCACCGGAACGCCGGCCTTCGCGCCCGTCATGGCGAAGTAATTGTCCCACTCCTGCGAAAACGAGACCGCCTTGGCCTCAGTTTTCCGCCAGGGTAGCCAATCAATGATGCCCATAGGCCGTTCCTGTCCTTGCCCGGGGCTAATATTGACCGTTGGGGTTCAAGACCTCCCAGAACGATGGGCCTGTCGGCGCCGCGACGACTTCTCGGGACTTGAGCCCGATCGCCATGCAGGTTGCCTGCGCGCCGTCGATACGGAACCGGGTCTTTGTCTTGTCCAGTTTGCGGTTGCCCGCCGGATCGCTGCTCACAACCGCATTCTGGAAGCAGAAGCCCAGAATCGGGTTGCCATTGTGCTTTAGGCGGCGGTGAGCCACCGAGTCTGCCAGAGCGTCCACGGCCGGGGCCATGTCGCGATAGCCCTGCCCCCACGGAACGAGCCGAAGGGCGCCGGGAACCGGCTCGCTTCCCTTCTCGTCGACGTAGGCTTCGAAACCGATCTCCGTGAACTTGGCCAGCAAGTCCCGGATTCGCCACCGGTCGTACGCCATGCCGAGCACTTCGTACTCGGTGCAAATCCCGGCGATGCGCTGCGCCACGTATCCGTAGTCGATGCGCCTCCCCGGCGGGGCCTCCAGCCACCCCAGGTCGGGCCGCGCCCACACGTCGTACATCGCACGATCGCGTCGAGCATGGTCCTGAAGCCACTCTTGCGGCTTCCAGTGCCACGCACCCAGGCGCTCCTCGCCAGGGGTGGCGGAGACCCCGGCCAATGCCGTCAAATCGTCCACTGCGGACAAGTCTAGCGCCAGGTAAATGCGCTCTTTCGCCCGCAGAAGCCCGGCCGGGCCGCCCGCAGCGCCTTCAACTCGGCACGCGAACCACTCCGACCGTGGAATCAGCGGAGACGTCTGGTCGACCCGCTGATTGAGGTACAAATTCCGGAAAGACGCCTCTTCCATCGGCTGCCGGGCCGCAGAATCGGCCAGGGCGCGCAGATCGTCTAGCTCGCGGAAGTCGCCCAGCGCCGGATTCGCCAGCCGCCACACGCCCTCATCGAAAATATCGTCCACATCGTCAGGCACCGCATAGAGGTGCACCAAAATGCGGTTGTCATCGGCCACCAGGCCGTCGTCTATCAACTTCGACAACGGGTGCTCGGGGTCCGGCGACTGCGTCGAGATGATAATCCCGAGCGGCTCCTGCCGGGCGCCCTGCGAGGTGCGCAGAACGTCGTAAAGCTCGCGGTCGGTGGCCTGCGCGAGCTCGTCGTAGATCCAGACCGAGGGATTCAGACCATGCTTGGTGCCGGCTTCAGCCGACAGAGCCCGGTAAAACGATCCGTTGCCCTTGCAAAGCAGCGTTTTCGTGGACGGAATGACGTCAATCAGCCCGTTAGGCGTCTCTGTCGTGCGGTGCAGGTCTGGGTCGGCCTCGACCATCTGCCGCGCGAACTTGAACACCTGACCGGCCTGCTCGCGATCGGTCGCCGCAGAGTAGATTTCCCCGTTCGGAATGGCCTCAGGGCCGACCAGATGGACTAGGACGAGCGCCGCAATTACTGCAGTTTTTCCGTTCTTGCGTCCGACCGAGAAGATTGCGCGCCGGACGCGCCTTGCGCCTTCCGGCGTCATCGGCGCGTAAATGTCACGAATGAACTGCTTCTGCCAGTCCCGCAGCCGAAACGGCGAAAACTGCCCCTTGCCGCTGGGCACGCGCAGTAGCTCGATAAACCGGATGACGCGCTCAGCGCGTTCCAGCCCGGCCTTGCTTACGCCTTCGCCCCGCTTTGCCCAATCAGGCCGCTGAACTTCGACGGCGGCGCCTCCGGCGCTTGCGCCAAGCCCGCCCTTGCCTTGGGATCCAGGCCGAGCCGGTCCCCCATCGACATCATGATGCGCGCCGCGTCGCTCCGAATCCGAAACCATGGGTTGGCTACCAGCCCGCCTCGCGCGCCGGGCACCAATGGCGGCCCGGTCTTCAGCGCCTCGGTGGCCCTCTTGTGATCGGCGAACGCGACGGCGAAAACGGCGATGCCGCCCACGTCAGTGCTCGCGAATGTCTTCGGCGGCATCGCCGAAACGATCATCTCGAAACACTCGCGAGCGTCGCCCTCGAGGTAATTCGGAATGATGACGTCGCCCGTCGCCCTCAGTGAAGGCTGGCGCTTCTTGCGCTTGCCGGGGTTGCCCTTGAGGGCCTGCATTTCCGGCGTCTCGGGCCGCGGCCCTCTGGCGCCCATGGCGTCAAATCCTCACTTGGCACACATTTTCAAAACCTGCGGGCGCGCGTCTGTGAGCCCGGGAACGGTTTGCGCCCCAAATCGGCCCCAAGATGGACACCCCCCGGGGGTGCGTGGTGTGTCATATCCGCCACCCATCGGGGCCGAACGTCACCACCTCTTCGCCTCGGTCCTCGCGCTTGCCGAGCCTGGCGTGGCAGGCCGAGCACGTCGACCTGAACGGGCCGGACCAGAAGCGCTGCGGGTCGTTGCGGTGTCCACCTTCAGCGTGGTGCACCTCAGTGGCGACCTCTACGATCTCCAACTCAAGGCACCATTGGCACAGCGGGTGGTCCCGCAGTTGCGCTTCCCGAAGCCTTAGCCACCGTGCCGTGCGGTACAGGCGGCGTATGTCTTCATTGGCGCGCATATTCGTTGCCACTGTTCCCGCCGACCTTGGCCGGCGCTGAGGCTTCAGGCTTTAGGGGGCGTTGCCCTCGCCTTCGCGGCGCTCCTCGGGGGTATGGTCAAGGGTGGCGCAGTCGGCTGAGGCCCCGCTGCGCTGTTCCGCTATCACACCTCAGCGTGTTCGGCAGCATGTGGCACACGTTACCGCGTCCACCTTCACCCTCGTTATGCTCGGGACCACATCCGCGTATTGGCGAGGGATAACCGTACCGCCTGCAGGAGCCCCGATCCGTGGCCGCCCGTTGCTGGGCGGAATGCTTCATCTAAGGGTATTATGCCATTTACCCGGTTCCCCGGTTCCGCCTAGTGTTCATGCGGGTTTGCGGGTTGTCTGCGTGACCGCCACAACGGTGGCTGTGCCGCTTGGCTTGGGCTCGCCCATTGTGATGGTGAGGCCGTCTTGCACGCTGATGCCCGCACGCTTCCACAGATCCACAACGGAGGCATGGGGATGCCATGGCGTGATGGCATAGCCTGCGCCGTGCACCGCGCCCCCGAGCTTGCCGCTGGGGAGGCGCCTGAGTGGCATAATGCTTTCGCCGGCAGCCCCGCCGGTGGTGTACCACTTGCCCTGACTGGCCACGCCACCCTTCGCTGTCGTTGCCGGCATTGCCGCCACAGCAACAGGAGCCGCAGCGAGGAAGCCGAAGAACGAACGGCGGTTCATTCCGACACCTCGTACGGCGGTTGCAGATGGCGCCAAGCATCGAAGCGATCGTCTACGTAGGCATTTCCTTCGCTGCTCCACGGGTATTTGGAGTGCACCGTCCACCACACCACGTCGTATTCCCACCCGCAGCCGTTGTAGCGCGCGACCTGTATTTGCGTCCCGTCTCTCGGTGCCTCTGACATCGGCCGGTAGCCGTTCTGGTATTCGCTCATCACGCCGCCCTCCTCGTCGCCACCAGCCCATACTGCGCTGCCAGCACGTCCAGCGCGCTCCGCAGCACTTGCCCCCCGATGCGCAGCGCTTCGGCCTTGCGGCCCACGCCAGTGGCGTCCTTGGCCGCCTCGGTGAACGACCGCTCCTCAAGCACAACGGCCTCCATGAGCCGCCGCTGCTGTTCAGTGAGGGCAGCGCGCGCCTTGCGGTGGTCGGCCCGCTTGATGGCCATGAGGCCAGTCAGCGGCATCATGTGCGGCGCGCTGCCGGCACCGGATCCGTTGGACGCGGAGTAGTCGATGCCGCCGATGCCGGACAGGCCGGAATGATACCAGTCGCTGTAGTACCGCTGCCCGGCGGCGTGCTGGATGTCGGTGATGACGCGCCTGGCGAACAGCGTCTCAAGCGGCACCTGCGTCACCCGCTGCGGCTGCGGGCCTTCACCGGCGAGCGTCACGCCGTTGCGCTGGTGGGTGGCGCGGGTCACGGGCCAGAAGTGCCGCGCGACGTCTTCCAGGCCGAACGATAGCTGGGCCGTGGTGTCAGCGAGTTCATCGCGGCAGATGAACCGGTCGACTTCCCTGCGGCGCCGGTCGCTGCGGATCGCAGCCAGAGCGGCCTTGACCTTCGCCTCGAGCGCGGCCCTGGTGCACCGCGCCGTTGACCACGCCCCGGCAGCGTCCCGGGTGGGGTAGTTCACCATGGCTGCGGCTGTGCCGCCCGGCATGCGGGCCTTGGCCGCCATGGCTAGCAGGATGTCGCCAGCGTCGCGCTCGTCCCGGCCGATGTCGTTGCGGGCCATGAGGTGGTCGAGGTAGGCGACGGGGTTGTCGGTGGAGGACACGCGGTCGGCGTCGAGCGCCGCGTCCATCTCGTCCGTCGGGTCGTAGTACGGCTCAGTCGGCCGATAGATGTGCTGTGCCATGTGGGCATCCGATGAGGGTGGGATGCCGCTGCCGCTTCGTTTGAGCCTACTTTGGGCCGGAGCGGTGTTTCAGTGGGCTGTATGCGTCGTCACGCGATTTCGTCAAGGGTGGGCTGGTGCCGTGATGACGACTAGAATGCAAAAGATGGCTGAAATTCTTTTTCAAGCCGGTTGGATTTCCGTAAATTTTCATCAGCCCATAAAGGGCGCAAATTTTTGAGCGCCCAAGCGCGCTTGAAGTCTATATCTGTTGTTTTCTCGTAGTTGAATGCTGAAAGCGGTATTATGTGGTCAACATGCCAGCCCCTGTGTCCGTAATTGTCCCAAGTCATGCCGGGCGAGAACTGCTTCTCAAGGTGCTCCCGCAGATCTTGCGGTGTGTAGCCAAGGGCACGGAATGTTTTATCGACCTTGCCGCCTGAGATAAGACCCTTCCAAACCCGCGCCCTAATCGCTCGTTCAAGCTTTCCAGCTGGCGTGGAAGACCTTTTCCGATTTCTTTCCCTTGCGGCGCCTGGATTTTTCTTGTGGTGGCGCTGGCCGTATTCCCTCGATCGCTCGGGGTTGGCCTGTCGCCATGCCTTGCTTCGTGCGTAACGCCGCTCCCTGTTGCGCTCGTACCAAGCTCTGGAGTTAGCCTTCTTCCGCTCTGGATTTTCCTCGCGAAGTCGCTTCGTTCTAGCAAGAACCCTTTCTGTGTTGGCCAAATAGTATGCGCGCCCCTTCTCTCTATCGCACTCAATGCAGGCCGATGACATTTTGGATTTGCTCTTTGAGCTATAGTGAAATTCAGACCGATGTTTCCACTCTTTGCACTTAGAACACTGCTTACCGTCGCCGCCAGGGCCAAGGGTTGGATCAATAGCTTTTGTCACTGGGTTCCACCATCCTCTGCCAGCCAGCGGCGCACAACTGAGCACACCTGTTCAGCCGCATCGGCCTCTGTTGCTGCCCGCACCACCTCGACTTGAAAGCCTAGCCCACGATGCAGCGCGTGCCGCTTTTTCTGCTCCGGTGATACGGGCGTCTTGGCACCCTTCATCTCAATAAGCAGGAGGCGTCCGCCTTCGGCGTAGACGCGCAAATCCTCCTCGCCGGTGGCGAGGCCGGTAGCCTTTGCCTTCGTGGCCTCGCTGGGGGAGCGCCTAGCCGCGTTGAAGTCACCGGCGATCGTGAACGTCACACCGTCGCGCCACTCATCGCCGTAGCCGCGCATCGACCGCAGCGCACGTACGGCGGCCGATTGGAGCCTCCATTCGGGAACGTTGTCGTTGGCTGCGCGGATGACCCGCGTGCCGTTGGGCAGGGTGGTGGTGCGGGGGTGAATTGTGGCGGTTCGCGCCATAATCGCTCCTTCGGGCCATGTTGCCCTTCTTGTAGGGGTATAAATAGTGGGTGTGGAAAAAGGGTATCTAGGTCAAGAAGGTCAATAAGGGTATTTTTGGTATATAAATATATGAAATATCTAGAGAACCTTGTTGACCAAAAACAGGTCAAGAAGAGGTCATCTTGACCAAAATGACGAGCGGTTGGCGGTGGTCATTTTGGTCAACAAGGCCTTGTTGCTCGCTTCTTGCAACAAGAAGGAATTAGGCGGCTTTAAGGCGAACCGTCTGCCTGGCGCCCATGGACACCGGGTAGATGAGGTCCGACTGGGCAAGCTGCTTAAGGGCCGCCTCCACCCGGCGCGGCTCGTTTGACTTAACCACGCCCTTGCGCAGCAGAAGGCTGAGGGCCAGCGACCCGCCAGACGCCTCCAGGTGGCCGAGGATGGCGTTGCGGAGTTTCTCGAAATCCGAGCTGGTCATGAACCGGTCGACACCGCCTTCGATGGCATGCAGCGAGTGCGAGACCATGGCCCAGCCCCAGTCGATGTCGTCGTCCCGCACCACCGGCGCGGCTGGGCTACGCGACACTGCACGGATCGTCGCCATCTTGAGCGTCTGCTCCGCGGCGCGACTAACGGTGCCGTCCTTGGCTGGATCCTCGTCGATCGCGCCGACCTGCCAGTCCTCGATGCCGGCCCACTTGTCGCGCACCGCATCGCTTTCCCACGGCACTGTGTAGAGCGTGGGCTTGTTCGTCGAGGTCCGCCAGTTGGAGCCCTGCAGGTTGCCGCCCTGTTGCGGGTACTGCCCCGCGGCGGCCTTGACCAGCGCGACCAACTCCCGCGGCGGTACAGGGGCCTCGCGGGACTTGCGGGACAGCGGGCGGCGGGACGGCGCCGCAATGGTCATGCGGGCCACCACACCGTCCTTGAGGTTCGACTCGGTGAGGCCAGCGTAGAACTCCGTCGGAGTCGACATGCCGAGGATGCTGATGGTGGGGTTGTAGACCGGCTCAGAGGCCGTGTCCGACACGGCACGGCTACCCTGCACCGGTGTCTTCTGCTTGCCGGTCCACATGCCGTCAGAGCGGGTGTATATCTCGAGCAGCACCTTGCGGATGCGCTTTTCGAACCCGCCACTGTTTCGGCCCGTGACGCCTTGGAAGAACATGCCGATCTCGTCCATCGGCATGACAAAGCACGGCCGCTGGCGCATGACGTGCTCGAGCGCCGAGTCGGAGGAGAAGTCGCCAGGGCCGACGAGATACTGCATGCCGGCATCGGCGAGCAACGCCTGGACTGCCTTGAGGGAGTGGTCCTTGCCGAAGCCGGCGCCGCCCAGGCCGATGAGGTACAGGTTGAGTCCGAGCCCCGTGGGCGTGGTGTAGCGCCGCCCGAACAGGACCGAGCACATACCCAGCGCGCCGAGCGTCGCGAATTCCGGTACGGGCTTCCAGGCCGAGTCGTAGAGCCACTTGGACACCGCGCCCATTACCCCGCCATGGCTGCGCGGGTCATAGGGGTCGGTTTCCGCTATGGGGGCGCGGATAGGCGTCGGGGCGGGTTCTAGTAATTCGATGGGCTCGGCGGGCGGGGGCGGCAGGTCCAGCGGCTTCTCCGGCTTGTGGCGCGCCAGGATATTGCCGACCAGCCGGGCGATGGACGAGGCGTCGGTGTCGTCTGGCTTGGACAGACCAAGCCGGTCGCGTAACCAGTCCACGGCGCCGCCGAAGTCCACGACCTGCGTCACCATCACGAGATCGATCGGCGTGTACGGCTTGTCGTCGTCGCCCCAGTCGCGGATGCCCTGCGCGTTGATGCCGAGGTGCAGGTTGCGCTTGTGCATTGGCTTGCCGGATCCGCTCGGCCGGAACGATGCCACGGACCTGTAGCCGTCGTGGGTGCGGATGAGGCGCTCGAGGCCGAGGTGCGGCACCCAGTCGGCGAGGCGCGACAGGGCAATGTCGTTGATGGTCCGGAAGTCGCTGTCACCCGCCGCAGCGACCCGCTCCACCAGCGGCAGCGGCGCGACATAGCCGAACGGCGCCAGCGCCGCCTCGATGGCGTCGGCAATGTCGTCGTCAAGCGGCTGCAGGTCTTCCGGCGAGACGGCCTCCAGGCTGTCGCCGATCCAGGTGTAGGGTTGGCCCGTGTCGGGGTGGATCGTCGGCGGGAGAACGGTCTGCTTACCGTAGGCGAGCAGGTCCACGACGCGCCCACGGCCGGGCACGTTGAACGAGCGCGCCACGATGTTGGGCGAGCCGCGGTAGAACACCGAGAAGCCCTTGGCGCCGCGCTTCTTGACCGGGCTCTCCGGCAGGATGGACACGATGGCCGCGAGCATGTCGCGGTCGTCGGTGTCGATGTCGATGACCTTGACCGTCTCGTCCAGCACGAGGCACACGCCGGCGTCCGGCATGCAGGACCACGAGTCCACCTCGGCATCAGTGGGGCGTCGGTCGCCGTAGGCGTTCCAGCCCAGCTTGGCGTGCCATTTCCCGTAGACGAAGTGCCCCGGCATCTTGGAGCCTGGCATACAGGGGATGGCGCTGTAGCCCTGGTCGACAAGGCGGGCGCCCGTGCGTGCGTAGGGAGATGTCATGCTGCCTCGCGGGTCGGGCGGATATTGAGGATGAGCGCGGCGCAGGCGTCGTGATGCGACGCCGCCCAGCCAGCTCGCTTCACGGCTTCCGCGCCAACGCGCGAAGGCCCATCTTCGACGATGAGGCGCATGAGTCTCGCCTGCTCGCGGTGCCAATCGGCCGCGGCCTGCAGGCCAACGTGGAACCCCGGGCTGTAGGTCACGTCTTCACCCGACGGTACTGTTCGATGTCCCGCGGATGTCGGTAGTTACACAGCGACTCCGGCAGCGGTATGAAGCGGTTGCCGCGCTTGGCCTGGACCCAGCACTGGAAGTCGTCGATCCAATCGAAAGTGTCGTCGAACTCCTCAAGCAACCGAGCCATCTTGTCCTGCCACTCTGGCGGCATGTCGTGCATCAGCACCCTCGGCAGAGTGAGCCAGGATGCGCGGCTCAGCCCGAACCACCGCCACAGCCGCTGCTCGCCGGACAGCGCATCCCACTGCGCGTTGGTTTCGTCGATGAGGGCCAGGATTTCGGGCGCGTACGTCTCGTCAGAAGGGCGCGGTGTCATTGGCCAGCATCTCCCGCATCGCGTTGGCGTAACCCACCAGCAGGCGGGCGCAGAACTCTTCCCACTCTTCGGCTTCAAGCACGGCCAGATCCGTCTTGCCGATCTCGTCGAGGTAGGCGCCGGCGTTGTCGCCACCGGCGGCCAGGGCTTTCTCCTCGAATTCGTCCAGGCGCTTTCGCGGCATGTGGTAGACCTTCTTCACGAGGATGGGGTCTTCGGCTGCGCGCAGGCACGGCTTGCACGTCCACTTGACGGGGTGCTTGTCGGAGGGCGCGTAGCCGATATTGTGATGGCGCCTGAGGCAGACGTCGCAGACGCCGACGAGGTGCTCGGCGATCATGCGGCTGCCCCGAACAGGTCGGCGGTGGGTGGGGCGTTGTCGTTGGATGCCCGCGGCCGGAATAGGCTTGGCGTGCCTATGGCCGCTTCAATTCTCCGGCACGCTGTGTCGAAGTAGGTGGGGTCAATCTCGACGCCGACGAATGCCCGTCCGAGGCGCGCGCACGCAACGCCTGTCGTGCCACTGCCTGAGAATGGGTCGAAGACGACGCCGTCGGTCCACAGGACGACTTGCTCCATTAGCGGCACGGGCTTCTCCGTCTGGTGGTCTTCGTTGCCCGTCCGAGGCGCGCGCACCACGTCAGACGGGCGCCCATTCGGGAAGAAGTGCCCTTCGCCGGCGTAGAACAGCGCCACCTCTGTCTGGCGCGCGTGCTCGTGGTTCAAGTCCCCCATCGACCAGTTGTTCTTGACCCAGGTGATGAGGGACTTTGGCTTGGGGACGTCGAACAGATTGTCCCAGCGGCAGAAAATGTACTTGGAATGCCGCGCCGGCAGGGCGCAGCACCACTGGAGCATCCCGACGTCCCCGTCGTTCGCGATGGCCGCGTGGCGCTCCGCCCGGTGGTTGGAACGGAAGGCCATGCCGTAGGGCGGATCCGTGACGATGGCGTCGTACGCCACCACGTCGACCACCTCGCGGCAGTCGGCGTTGTACAGCGTGATGTTGTCGAACGTCTCTACGCGCATGCCGCCACCCCGCTGAAGAGATTGTCGTTTGCGGGGAACTTGCCGACCTCGTTGCCCCACGCCGCCCAGCCGGGCCGGGTCTGCCTTGCGAACATTTCCAGGTACGGCCCGGCGACGAGGCGCTCGATGCGCTCGTACTGCTCGTCGGGCTTGCGGCTGTGTTCGCGGCGGGGCGCGGTTATGCCGGCCCGAACACCGCGGGATAGCCGTCGAGGCTTGCCGCGCTTGAACAGGTGACAGACTTCGGAGTCCTGCCGCGTCCAGTAACCCATGCCCATCCGCCCTTTGTTCCAGATGAAGGCGATCGACACTGGGGCAAACCCCCACGCCTCCGCGACGTCGAACGCCGCGCGCTGCTGGTGCGAGACGGTCCACATGAAAAGGAGGCAGTCCTTCGCGGCGACATCCGCCACCGGCAGCGCCTTGATGTCGGCCATCGACATGACGCGGTACGGCTGGGCACCGCGTGCCGGGGTGAGTGACGCGCCGCTGTACGAGCGGAAAGACCACGGCGGATCCGCAAGGATGGCGCCGAACGGCCCAGGCGGCATCGGCACCATCACGCGGCCCTCCGCTCTTCGCGCACGTCGAACCCCGGCACGGCGCGCGTACCCGACCGTACGGCCTCGTCGGCCATCTGCTGCACCAGCGCCATGAACCGCGCGGGCTCGCGGCCATAGGCCCAGTCCAGCGCCGTCTCCGCGTCCACAAGATCAGCATGCCACACCGACCGCAGGCCGGTTCCCGTGACGGCGGCACGACCGGCGCGGTTAGCGAACCGCTCGGCCTGCCGGGCCTCCTGGTAGATGACCTCGGCTTCCTCGCGGGCCTCCAGGTTGCCGGAACTCGCGCGCATGGCCTGCTGCGCCTCCTGCGCCAGGCGCTCGGCCTCCTCGCGGGCAATGCGCGCCGCCTCGATCCGCTCGCGTTCGCGCGCCTGCCGCCACGGCGTGAGCACTGCCTGCAGCGCCTCCTTGGCAACGACGACCTTGCCCTTCTGCGACTTGGTGTTGCCGATCAGCGTGTTCCAGCGGCGCTGGATCTCGGCTACCTGCTCGTCGAGCGGCTTCTTCTCCTCGACGCGCGCCGCATCGGCGTCCTTGCCGGCCTCGTGCAGCATGTCGTGCAGGAGCTCGACTGCGTCGTGCTGTTCCTGCGATGCGATGGGCTCGCCGTCGGCCCAGTTCTTGGCTTCCATGTAGAGCGCCTCGACGCGCTCAGAGATGACATCGAACGGCGTGGCGCCGTTATGGCCAAGCGTAGGCGTTGCGTCCGTCATGGGTCGCTCCTGGTTGGCTGTGGTGGGGTGGGGTTGCTGCTAGTTGGCTGCTAGAACGGCACTACGTCGTCCCACTCATCAGCGAGTCGGTTGTCATTGGCTGGCGCCGCCGGGCCGGCTCTCCAACTCGTCACGTCTTGGTACTTGCCCGCCGGCCTCAACTGGATTTCCGCGGTCGTCGCCAACTCACCGGCGCGGTCGAGGAACTCGTCGGCGCTCTTGGGGAACGGTGTCGCCCCGCCATGCGCGCGCCAATAGCGGTCGGCCTTGGTCTTGGCGAACCCGGTGTGACCCGGGCACAGCCATTCGTTCTGGACCTGCAGGCCGAGCCGGTAGGTGACCTTCACCGTCGGCGGTTTGTCGCCCTTCGGCGGGTGCTCGCGGAACGTCCGACCGGTGACCTCGTGCCAGACGGGCTCGGCGTTGGACAGCACCGGGGCAATCGCGGCGCTGGCTGTGATCTTCTCCTCGTTAGAAGGCGGGAAGATATAGCCGCAGCACTGGCACTCCATGCGTGAGATCGGGATGAGCTCGCCGCACCCGACCTGGCCGCGCTCGTCGGCCTTGTCCTGCGGGCACAGTTTGAGCGGCTGTTCGCCGGTGCCGGACCCCGGCGCTCGTGGGGAAATCTGGTCGATCGGCCCGTGGTACGCGAGGTTCCGCCCGTGGTCGGCCACGAGGCATTCCGTCTTGCCGGGCGAGTTGCGGGTTCCGCGCCCCAGGATTTGCACGAGCTTGCCCGCCGATTTGGTGCTCAGGATGAGCGAGATGAAGTCGACGAACGGGAAATTGGTGCCGGTCGTGATCATGTTCACCGACGAGATGGCCCAAATCTCGCCGGCCTTGAACGCCTGGAATATGTCGCGCGTCTCGTCCGCATTGTCGCTGGTGAGCGCTTCGCAGGTTCGCCCGTGCCGCCGGATGGCGTCGCGGATGTGGTAGGCGTTGGCCTTGGAAGCGCTGAAGAACAGCCCGGCCCGTCGCCCAGCCGACAGCGCCATGTCCTCGGCCACTGCCTGCTCAATGATGGCCTCGGCCGCCGAAGCCACCTGCGTGGCGTTGTACTCGCCGCCCTCGGTGCGCACGCCCTTGAGGTCGATCTTGGCCCCGGTCTTGGCGCTGACGAGCCGGGTGAGATAGCCCTGGTCGATGAGGTCGATCAGTTTGGCCTCGTAGACCACGTCATCGAACAGCCGGTCCTCGCCCTCTGTCAGGCGCCCCGAGTCCAGCCGATAGTCGGTGGCCGTGGTGCCGAATATCCGGCTGTCGGGGCACACGTCGCGGATCCCGGCGAAGAACTTGCCGTACTGCGCGTCGGACTTGCGGCTGATGGCGTGCGCCTCGTCCACGATGATGAGGTCGAGCGGGCCGAGCTCCTTGGTGCGCTTGAACACCGACTGGATGCCGCAGAACAGCACCTGCGAGCGTGTGTCGCGCATCCCCAGGCTTGCCGAGTAGATGCCCGCCGGCGCGAACGGCGCCAGCCCCACGAACTCGAGGAAGTTCTGCTCTACCAAAGACGCGGAGTGCGTGACGTTGGCGATCCGCATGTCGGGGTACTGCGCCAGCAACTCCTCGATGAGCTTGGCGATGACCAGAGCTTTGCCGGCCCCTGTCGGCAGGACGACAAGGCCATTGCCGCCGCCGTCAGCCCAGTAGGCATAGAGCGAATCCAGGGCCTCGCGTTGGTACGGCCTAAGCTGCAGCATCAGACAAGCCTTCCCTTTACCCTTGCCCATTGAATTGGATGCTTGGCACCCTTGCGATCGTTGCAAGTTGGGCAAAGAATTTGGATATTCGAAGCAGCATTGTCGCCGCCAAGCGCGATAGGCATGATGTGGTCGGCGTGATACTTGTGGCGAGTCGATACCCCGCACTCAGCGCACTTGAATTTTTGCCGTTTTTGTATCTCGGCAATGTCGGCCGATGTGTGAGAGCCACCCACCTGTTGGACCCGCGCCCTTCGATTCCTTGTGTGCGCGCGAACGGCTTCTTTGTTGTTTTCCTTCCACTTCCGCTGGCTTGGGCGGGCCTGAAGGGCCAGTTTATTCCGGTATTCGTCGTCCGTTGCGCGCCGCCGTTTTCTGGTTTCATTTTGCCGCTCGCGCCGACCGGGGGTGCGGTCATACTCTCGTCCGCGCGCACGCTCCACTGCGACAACATCAGGGCGATTTTTCCTTCGCTCCCTTGCGTATTGGCGTGCATAGCTCCTGCGGTATTCCGCCAATTCCGGCTCGGTAGCTTTTCGCCGAACAGCGTATTCGTAGGCGCAGTCTAGACACCCACCGGATTGTGCATCACGAGGGCATAGGTGGCCGTTCCGGCAGGGCCTTCCAGTGAAGTATGTCTTTGCTCCCAGGGATTTGGCGTACCCCGTCCCCGTCGGCCACGGTCCAGCCTGATGCCTTGCCCCTCTGCGCTGCAGTGTCACGCCGCCACCCGCCGCTCGCAGTTGTCGTTAGCGGACACCAGCCGCCGGCGACCGACGCGCACGATCTGCTCGACGCGCTGCTTCGACACGCCGCCAAGTTCGACGCCGACCTCGACCATGGTCTTGCCGAACGCCACCCCGAGCACAGCCGTCCGCTCGCGGGGCGCGAGGCGTTCAACGGCCCGGGTGAGGTCGACATAGGCCTCCTGCGACGGCTGGGTGGCGCGCTCTGCGTCTACCGGCGCCGGCTTCCGCGCATACCGTCGACCGGCCACCTCTTTGGTGAGGTAGCCGAGCCATTGCGCCATGTTGCCGTCGACGCGGAATCGGTGCCACCGCTCGAGCGCGATAGTGACCGTCTCATTGATGACGTCCTCGCGGTCCTGCGGCAGCGAACACCGCCTGGCAATGGTGCGCACATAGGGAAGGTTCGCCATCATCAGGGCGTCGAACGATGCGGGGCGGGTCATGCCAGGCGAAGTGAGATTGTCTTGTTCAGCCACGACGACGCTCCACGTCTGTAAAGATCCCACCGACGCCACCGAAGTGCCGCTTGCGTTCTTCGTACCAACACAGCCACACCGGGCCGGAGTAGCACCGCCCTTCGATGAGGAACTTTGGCAGATAGGCGAACCGCCTAACCCACGGAGTCCAGTCTAGGCCTGTCATGCTGCGGCTCCGATGCTGGCGACGTTGTCGTTGTCGGGCGGGTTGAGCGAGGCGCGGAACAGGTGCCGCACGCTGTCGACGGCGGTCTGCGAGCCGGTGTGCTTGAGCAGGTAGGCTGTGGCCGCCTCGTGGGCGTCGGCGCCGCTGCGGACCTGGAAGGCGAGCGTGCGCTCTTCCTTGCTGGATTCGCGGAGGTGCTCGGTGGCGAAAGTCTTCTGGTCAAGGCGGGCACCGCTGCGCACCATGCGGTCTACGTAGCCTGCGAGGACCCGCACGCTGGACTGCACGTCGTCCCGATAGTCCTCCACCCTCAGACGGTCGGCCGGCTCCAACATCGGCAGCACGTCGTCGATCTCGCCCTTAAGCACGAGCGCGAGGACGTTCTTCTCCTGCAGGATGGAGTCGCGTGCTCGGTGCTTGAGCACGTAGTCCTCGCCCTTGGCCTTCACCGTAAGCCCGTCAGCGAACCGCACCACGAACCCCTCCATGCCGCGCACCTGGCGGGCATAGTCGAGGAACTCCGCACCTGTCGGCGGGGCGTGCAGCGGAACGACCGGCACGCCGAATTCAGCGGCGTCGCGCTCGAGCGTCGCGCGGTCCATGTAGGCGCCGCCAACGGTGCCGCGAATGGCGAGCAGCGTCAGGGCGGACGCGGGGTAATCGACCACGATGCGATTGTCCGGCGCGGTGAATTCGAAGATCGGGGTCAGGCCGACCGACAGGTGCCAGTAGAGCCGGGCCGCGAGTTCGCGGGTCAGGTGCCGCTCGGCTTTTCTGGCCACGTCTGTGCGGCCCATGCGCGTCATGAACACCACCTCGTTGTGCACGATGGCCGGGTGGATCATGGATCCGTCGAGCTTCTCCATGATGGTGTGCGGCTGCGACCAGTCGAGGAGGTCGGGCTGGGTGTGCGGCTTCTCGCCGACGTTGAAGAATTTCTCAAACGGCCGCGCGATGAGGCGGCCCTTCGCGTCGAACTTCAGCCCGCGGCATTCACGCCTGATCGGGCAGTCGAACGTGTCGGCGCCCGCGAAGACGTAGTCGACCGCGGTGTAACCTTCGCGTCGCGCGACCACGAAGTCCTGGCGCCCGGCGATGGCGGGCAGCACGCCATCAATGTGGGTGATGATGGGGTACATCAGGCGGCATCCTTCCGGCGGCAAGCGGGGGCGCGGTAGTCGATGACCTCGACGTCGGGCAGGCCGTCACCGGCGAGGATGTCCTTGAGCGCCGACTGGAAGCGCTCGTGGTGCACGTCGACCAGCGGGCGACCGCCCACAAACACCCCGGCACGCCATCCGGCGTGAGCCTGCTTCTGCCAGAGCGGGCGGTCCACAACGACGTAACGGACACCGGCGCCAGGCGGGCACAGGGAGGCCGCAGCAAGCCTGTCGCGCCTCCGGATGTGCGTCGCATCCAGAACGACCGGCAGGCCGCTGCTGAGCCTTGCCTGCGCGATCCTGCGCATGGCTTCGAACACGTCGTCGTTGCGCGACTGGTCGCGGAAGTCGCCGGTGAATTCGGCGCGCAGATCATCGCTTGAGATGACCGGGCCGTAGTTGGCGGCGATGGTCGACTTGCCTGCGCCTGACGGCCCCACCATCAGCGTAAGAAGCGGCCTGCGCGTGGCCTCGATGATGCGCGGGACGGACTCCCAGTCGGCGGCGACATGGAAGCAGGTGATGCCCTCCTCGCGCCACATATCCACGACGCGCTGGCGGTCGTCGTAGATGGCATCTGGCCGCTCGTCGGGGTGGAGCCGGTGCAGCCAGTGGCGCTTCAGGACGACGTCCGGCGTGTTGTCGCCGGCGGCACGCATGTGGGTCAGAAATGCAGGCGGGATGCCGATGCTGTGGAGCCAGCGCTCGGTCTGGTCGCGCACGACGTCGCTGCGGGCCGACCAGATCTCAACGCGGTCCCCGGCGCTGATATGGGCGCGCAGGGCATCGACCACCGGCCAGTTCGGCACGTCGTCAACGCAGCCCGCGAAGAACGCATCCCAGTCCGGTTTGCCGGGGCCGCGGACGTGGTGCACGCGGTGACGGATGTCGGCAAGGGTGCCGTCCAGGTCAAACACCACGAATGTCATACTGCCTCCTCTGCCCCGTCGACCCATGTGGATCCGTCGGGGCGCCGATAGGTGATGGTTTCTGCTTCGGGGTCGGCGGCCAGCATCTCGTAACCGGCCAGCATGCTCGGGATGTAGAGGTGCGACGAGCACCCTTCGGCCTGCTCGTCCAGCGACAGGGGCTTGGCCCACCTGGCGCAATCCCACCCGGCGTTGCCGTCGAGTAGCGGGGTCGCATGGATGCACGAGCGGCAGTGCGCCCGCGGCTTGCGGATGCCCCAGCAGACCTCTTTCTGGCGGCAGAACCGGCCGCGGAAGTCGTCGGGCTTGGTGCACACCCGCCCGGGGGGCTCCTGGGCCGACACGATGCGCTCGATGCGGGCAACGAGGCGCAGCGCGAACTCGGCGTCGTAGGGAACCCGCTCGAGGTGCAAGTCCTCGTCGTTCTTGTTCGTCATCATGTAGAGCACCCGGTCGACGCCGGTGGCGTGCATGTAGAACTGGAACGTGGCGTAGTGGTCCGGCTTGCCCTCCTTGACGCCCTTCTTCCTCACCTCCTTGAACGACTCGTCCTTGGCCGACTTGCACTCGACGATGTGCTCGGTCTTGGCCGCTTCGGGCAGCCCGATCGTGCGTCCGTCGATCTTGCCGCGCAGATGCCCCCCTACGGCCCGCACGCGGTCCTGTTGCCCCCACACCTCAAGGCCGACGAGCCGCAGGAGGTCAAGCAGGCGGTCTTCCTCGATATTTCCGCGTTCGAACACTCGCGCCTTCTGCCAGGTGATTTCCTCGCCGAGGCTGGCGCGGCGGAACGCCAGCCAGATCTCGCGACAGCATTCCTTGCCGACGTCGCCAGCCGGCACGCCAATGGACTCGTAGTCGTCGCGCTCGGCGACGATGGCCTCTTGTATGGCGCGCAGGATGGACGGCGTCGGGCGGGGAAGCGGGGGCACCCTTTAGGACTCCGTGAGTACGTGGCCGAGGTGCGCGAGGATGCGGCGGAAGACGTCGACGCGGTCGTAGTGGTCGCCGTCGTAGCAATAGGCGTGCGGCAGCAGCTCAAGCGCCACAACACCGTCAATCGTCACGCGCGCGCCGTCGCTATAGGACGGCCCGCACATCTCGCACTCGTAGCTGTCCTCCAGCCATTCGATGTGGATTGCGCTCACGGGAACATCTCCATGGTGAAGGGGCAGCGGGGTTCCGGCAGCGGTTTCAGCCCGTCGTAAGGCACGAACGCAGTGCACCGGGGCCGCCCCGCCTCGACGACCCACTGCGATGGCTGAACACCGCAGTGAGCGTTGCCGAGGATTTCGCAGATGTCGCCGGTGTCCGGATCGTCGTTGGCACACCTGGCGCACCAACGCTCCTCAAACCCCGCACCCTCGGTGCCGTTGGCCGGCATGTAGGGGGCGGTCACTGGGCCACCATCATGGGCATCAGGACACAGGTCACGCCGGCTGCGGAGTTGAACAGGATCGGCGACCCGGGATCCGCAAACGCGATCTCCGCCTCGTCCGCCATGACCGAAAGGATGTCGCCCAGGTACGTGGCGTTCATGCCGACCACCAGCGGGTCCGACTCGTAGGTGACGTCGATGTCTTCCTCGGCGCTGCCCGCGTCGGCGCTCGCCATGGACAGGTTCGCGCTGTTCTCGGCCAGCGACACCCGGACCGCCCGGCCGCGTTCACTGGCAACTGTCGACACGCGCCCCGCTGCACGCGAGAGCTCGTCGCGGTCGACGATGGCGACCTTGAAGTTGGCGGTGGGGATGACGCGCTGATAGTCGGGGAACGTCCCGTCGATCAGCTTTGACACGATGACCGTGCCGCCGGCCGACATCCTGATCTTGGACGTTGACAGGGCGACATCAACTTCACCGGCGGGCACGAGGCCGACGGTCTTGCTCGGCACGATGACGCCGGGGAATTCGGCCGGCGCCGGCGCGGTGTTCATCGAAAGGCGGTGGCCGTCAGTGGCAACGGCGCGCAGCACGCCGTCGATGACGTGCAGGAAGACACCGCAGAGATAGTAACGGGTCATCTCTGACGAGATCGCGAACTGCACCGGCTTGAACAGCGCGGCCAAGTCAATGTTGAATCGGTGCGGCAGGTCGCCGACCATCAAAGTCGGAAAGTCACCCGCCGGCAGCGTGGCGAGGTTGAATCGCGAGCGCCCCGCCTTGACGGTGAGCTTGTCGCCAGCGAGCGACAGCGTCACCTCGTCGCCGGCCATCTTGCGCGCGATGTCGAGCAGGCGCACGGCATCAACGCAGACCTCGCCGGGCTCGGCAACGGAGGCCGGCACGACGGAGGTGATTTCGATGTCTAGGTCCGTGCCGCGGACTCGCAATTCGCCTGCCGCGGCGCCGAGGTGGACGCAGCCGAGGATTGGGATGGTGTGGCGCTTCTCGACCGCCTTGGAGACAGCCGTCAGCGCTCGCGCCAGATCGGCGCGCTGTACGATGATGTTCATGTGTCGGGTGTCCTTAGATGAGCCAGCCGGCGAGGAAGGCGGTCACGAGGGCGGCGAGGTTGGCGCCGAGCCAGCCAGCGCAGTACAGTGGGCTCCTTTGGATGAGGCGGTCTTCGGTGACCGCAATGACCGCGGTCACACCCACAATCACCGCCCCGGCAAACATCAGCCCGCCAATCATGCCCGCCTCCCGGCGTTGGCCCGCAGCGCGGCTGCAATGCGCGACCGCAGTGCGGCCTCGTCGAGCTCGTCGTCGCGGTAGCTCTCGGCCACCACCACGACGGCCAGGGCGTCGGCCCAGTCCATGTCGTCTGCCATCACCACCCCCCAACACCGGGAATGTTGATCCGCGTCACGCGGCGGATCTTGCTGCCGAAGGCCAGCGGGCGCGTATCGCGGCGCGGCTTCGGCGGTTGCTCTTCCGGCTTGGCCGGGGGCTTGTCGGCCCCCGGTTCCTTTTCGGGTTCGTCGGCCATCAGTGGACCGTCTCGCCGTCGGACATGCTGTGCCAGACAAGCCGGCCGTCCCACGTCTCGATGCGCATGGTGCCGGGGTTGTTCTCCGCCACCACCTTGGCCTGGTCGTCGTTGAGCAGGCCGATCGGATACCAGCAGTCGGTGCGAAAGATCAGGTAGACCGTCATTAGAGCCCCCACAGCACTTTGATGAGACCGGCCGCGATAACCAGCCAGATGCCCGTCCAGAGGGCGCACCAGCCGACGAACAGGCCGATACCCCAGTTTTCCAATCGCTGAGACATCACGCCGACCTCTTCCACGGACGCGCGCCACCCGCGGCGGCGGCGGGCTTGGCCGCGGTAGCAGCGGGCGTGGCCTGGCGGGCCGAGACGCCCCGCGCCGGCGTGTTGTCATTGGCCGCAGGCGCCGGACGCGCGGGGGCGTCGCCGGTGATCTGCGGCTCGGGGAGGTCGCCCTGGTCGGGGTAGAAGAACTTCTTGATCTCGGGGAACGAGGTCATGACCGGGGCGCCGTTGGAGTCAACCTGCGGCACGCCATTGGTTTTCTTCTGGAAAGGCTTGCCGTATTTCACCTCGCCGACGAACGGAATGAGATGGAATTCTTCCGTGTTCTCAGGCTGCGGAATCTCGCACGCGCGAGCAAGCCTGGCGATGTCGGTCTGCCCGATGCTCTGCGCCTGCGGCGTCGGGTGCTGGACCCATGCCTTGAAGTAGATCCACTTGTCCTTGTACTCCTCCGGCTCAATGACGGAGATCTTGAAGACGGCCTGCACCTTTTCTCCGTCCTCCTTGACCTCAGACTCGGTCACCTCCATGCGGAAGATGCCCTCGGGAAGCGGCGTGAAGTCGCCGCCCTGCTTGTCGGTGTCGAAACTCTGCGCGTCAATGCGCTGACCGAGGCTGGCCATTCAATGCTCCTGGCAAGGCTGGGAAACTGCGCCACCTTGTGGTGGC
>CAZPMD010000001.1:5914-30906 GCA_964587395.1 uncultured Hyphomicrobiales bacterium | reverse complement strand
GGGGGTTGGATTAACGCGCCGCGGCGAGCAACTCGGTGATGGCACCGGGCGGCAGGTTGATGGTGAGGTTGAACGTGATGCCGCCGCCCGATGACGGGGTGGCGCTGAAGCCGGCCAGAAGATCCGCGAGCGGGTTGGCTGCGGGGGCGGTCGGGGCAGCGGGGGTGTCGGCGAGGACGAACTTGTCCTCGTGGGCGGGGAAGAAGCGACGATCGCCGTCGTTGTCGTCGAATACGAGGTCGCCGTCGTTGTCCGGATAGAGCACGAACTCGTCGCCGGGCTTCCATGCGGCAAACGACCCGTTGTCACCGGCAACGGCACGGACACGATCGCCGGCCTTGAAGGGCGCGGGCGTCGTGTCAGCCGGCGTCGTGTCGGCAAGCACGAGCTCGTCGTCAGTGTGCCACCACTCGTCGTCGTCGCCTTCGACGCTGACCTGGTAGTTCAGGCCGAACTCGTCCGCGATGTCGACAGTCACGATCTCGCCGACAGCACCCACCGGGTGGCCGCCGTCCTCCGACTTCACCACCGTCACGCGGTCGCCGACCTTGAACTTGCGGGCCGGTGCGGGGGTGTCGATGACCTGGAGGTTCTCGGCGTCGTAGCACCGGAGTTCGCCGTCGATCCGGACGTGCCACTCCAGCCAGCCGCTGTCGTCCTTGTTCTCGACGACGCCGGTCTGGTCGAAGTAGGCGTCGCCACGATCCACCACCTTCACCTTGGCGCCGACGGCGAGTGCGGGGGCGGTGGCCAACTCGAGTCCGCGTTCACCAAAGAACCAGCCATGGCCTTGGCGCGCCAACCCTTCACAACCGTGGCCTTCACTGGGGACGTCAGTCTCAACGGCAACCATCCCGCTTTCGCTGTAGCCCTTGACCGTCCCCATCGTCCCCTGGTCGACCCAGGGCTGCGCCCCGGTCGCTCGAACCCGATCACCAACTTTGAACTTGCTCATTCGGCATCTCCTCGGATTGCCGTTTGCACAGGCGTGCGCTTATGCGCGCGCCTCATTCCTCGTCCGCGCTGTCGTCCAGCGCTGGGAAATACTTGGCGAGCGTCGAGAAGCCTTCGCCCTTCTTGTAGGACAGCACCGGCTTGTCGATGTCGTAGCGGTTCTTGGCGACGAAGCCCGGCCGCTCCTGCACTGCGATGAGGATGTCGCCGCCACCTTCGGCCCGGGCGGCGGTCTTGTTGAAGCCCTTGTCCTCCTTTTTGATGGACACGCGCTGGTGCAGGAACCCGACGAGGTCGGAGGAGTCGAACACGAGGCTTGCCGCATCGTCGCGGAGGTTGAGGCGGTACCGCGGGTAGCTCTCCGTGGTGACGCCGGGGTCGGTCTTTACCTTGGCGTGCGCGATGAGCACGACATAGAAGCCCGCCTTTTTGAGGCGCAGGATCTCGCGCACGAACTCCTGCCAGATATCGCGCGCGGCCTGGTAGCCGCGGCCGTAACCGGGGTCCTCAATGTTGGCCCAGCCGTTACGTCGGCAGGCCTCGGCGTTGATGAGCGTCTCGAGCCCGTCGAGCGCGTCCAGCACGAAGGTGCGCCGGTCGTGCTGCTCCTCGAGCATCCAGACGATCTGGTCCATGACGTCGGAGAACGTCTCCGAAACGCCGAACGACTTCATGGTGACGCCCTTCGGCGCCCGCTCGCCCTCGCCCGTCCGCACGTAGAGCGGCGCCGGGAACTCGCTGGCGAGGGTTGTCTTGCCCAAGCCGCCGCCGCCGTAGACGGTAACGATGGGGGCGTCGGTATCGGCGGTGTCGACGAGTTGGTCCCAGTGAATGGCCATGTGTCAGTCCCCCAAGAAGTAGAAGCAGGCGAGCACCGCGGCGACGACGACCGCGCCGGGCGTGAGGTAGACCAAGACCTGCAGGCCGGTGACGGTCGCGAGCCAAAGGCCGATCGCGATGGCCGTGACCAGCACCGCGATTGCGAGGGCGACCCAGCCCGCGAAGACGTGCAGGGTCGGCGTGAAGTCGGGGATGTGGTCGGGGGTCATGTGTCGCCCCGAGCGGCGAGCATGGCGTCGGCGATAATGTAAGCCGCCCCGGCAAACTCAGCCGGCGCGCTCGTGACATTGGGGTCCGAGAGGAGGCCCGCCACGGCCTGCCCCGCAAACCAATCGCGAAGGCTCATGCCGGTATGAAGCCCGATCTCGGGTTGCCCGTTCGGCTCCATCCTGCCGGTGCGCACCTGGTGCGGGTGCACCGCACCGCCGTCGTTCTTCTCACCCATCACGCCGCCTCCGCTTCTTCGAACACGGCCCGCTTGCGCGGGAACGCGATGACGTTGGTCAGGTCGTGGGCGTCGGTGTCGCCGTATGCCGCGTCGGCCTCGAAATCGTCGCCGGCGGGGTCAAGCTGACGCTCGCGCCAGATGCGTTCCTGTGGGTTTCCGTGGGTGTCGATGTACTCGACGGAGTAGCGGTGGCTGTCACCGGTGGTGTGGACTTCCGTGACTCGGCCGATGATGCCGGAGTCGAGGATCTCAACCGAGTCACCGGGCACATAGAGGGCCGTGGCGCGACCGTGGCGCATGATGCACTCCTGATTGTTGGAGGGTGTTAGGCGGCGCGAAGGTGCGTCGGGTTTGCCCGCGTCAGCATGCGGAGCTCGGACTCGGAGAACGTCCGGTGCGAGGCCGTACCGTTCGGCCCGGGGTGGCGAACCACGTACTGCGGCTCGTCGCGGTCGGTGCGCTCGGATCGGGTGACGATCGTTCCCGTGAGGGTGAACGACACCTCGTCGTTGAGGTTCAATTGGAAGGTCATGCGTCCGCCCTGCTTGTCGCTGTTCAGGTTGGCGGGTGCCCCTCGGGGCGGCTTGGTGGCTGTCGGCGCAAGGCTCAATCAACCATGGAACGAATTATACGATTCGTGCGCTTCATTGTCAAGTTGCATTTGCACAAACCGTGCATATAATGATGTCAGCAGGATATGGAGTTTAACAGTGCCCCGTCCCCGGATCGCTACCGAGATAAAGAAGGCCAGAGCCGACCGGCTCGTGGCAGCTCGCGTCAGCGCGGGGTTTGAAACCGCGTCCGATGCCTGCCGCCGGTTCGGCTGGAACCTGCGCACTTACCAGGCTCACGAAAGCGCCCAGAACGGACTGCAGGCCGAGGTCGCCAAGATCTATGCCGCCGCGTTCGGGGTGCCAGCCGAGGTGCTTCTTTACGGCACCGAGGCCACCCGACCCGCCGATCTCAACCGCATCAGCGCCTTTGCGCCGCAGGTGACACCCGGCACTGATCTCGTCGGCCGCGGCGGGTTCCCCATCTATGCCGCGGCACAGGGCGGCGACGGTCACCTGATTATATCGACCGACATCGTCGAGACCACGAAGTGGCCGACGATCCTCGAGGGCGTGCGCGGCGCATACGGCTTGCTGGTCGTCGGCGACTCAATGGCGAAGGCGTACCGACACGGCGACATGGCTCTTGTGCACCCCGGCCTGCCCATGGCGCGGGACGAGGTGCATGTGTTCTACGACCACCCACCGTTTGGCGAGGCGGGCGAGACCGAGGCCATCATCAAGAACCTGCTGTCCTGGTCGGACATCCACTACACGATCGAGCAGTTCAACCCGGCCCGCGAGTGGAAGGTCGACCGCGCCGATTGGCCCACCTGCCACCGCATCGTCGGCAAATACTCAGCCCGCCGCTGACCGGCGCGGCTACCCCGTCATGGCGTCCAAGTCAGGGGTCGAGCCGAAGGTTGCCAGTACCACCGCGTCGTCAAAATCGCCCGTATCCGGATCACCGGTGCGGGCGAACGCTATAGCGCCGCCCTTCGCCGCCAGACGTTCGGCACGCAGCCGGGCCGTGCTGGGGTCCTTGGCCTCGATAGCGTCAAGGGCGCGGAACTTGCCGCGCGGCGATACGGCGAATGGCTGCACGACATAGTAGGTCACCTTACTCATGGGCCTGTTCTCCTTGGGCGAGGGCAGGATGACTCCAAAATGAGAACAAAGCAAGAACTTATGCTGCACGATACGTAGTTTACCGCGCACATTGTGCGCACGTTGACAACGCATGATTCGCATATTATTATACGAAACATGCCGACCGATATGGTGCGGCGACCCCAGCCAGGAGCACAGGAATGCACGCCGCGAACGCCAACCGCATGCGCGTCCCCAAGATCGCAACGCTCGCCACGGCGACGTTCGGCCAGCTGATCGCCTGTGCCAAGTGGCACGAGGCCGCCGCCACCACGGGCCGCGGTAGGGCACGCGCCGCTCACCACCGCGCCGTTGCCGCTCGCCTGCGCGATGCGGCCCACGCGGACGACGTCAGGGAGGCCGCGTGATGGCCACACAACCCCTCGACCACGTTCCCCGCGTCGCAATCCCCCGCCCCGATCGATGGACCGGCGCCGCATTGCTGGCCGGATCCGGTGGCCTCGGCTTCCTCCTCGGCATGATGTTCTCGGCGGTGTCGATATGCGGCTAGGCATCAGCGTCGACGACATGAAGACCGACGAACTCGGCCCCGCACTGGTCCGCGTCTCGTCGGCCATCGCCACCGGCGGCGCGGCCGAGATTGCCGCCTACACCGCCCTGCACCGCGACCTGCGGTGCGCCATGCGCCGAGCACAAGAGCGGGAGCGGGCCAATGGCTGACACGGAGCCTGGGGCGATGACTACCCTAACGGATCGTTACGGGGCGGGTGTTGAGAAGACAGACACCCCTTCCCCCTCCCGAGACACGCCGGGAGGGGAGGCTTGGCAGCGCGCCGGATTCACGAAGAAGCCCAAGACGGCACGCATGGCCGGGCTGTGGGGCATCATGAACCCATGGGGCGACCTGTGGACCCATGAGGCTTTCGAGACGCGGGCGGAAGCGCAGGCCTATCTGGAAAAGTGGTGGGCTGCATTCGACGGGAGCAAGCCGGCGACCGGATACCGCATCGTCCCGGTCAAGGTAATGACCTCCGTCGATTTCTCCCCCCACCCCTCTGCAGGAGACCGGACATGAGTGAGACGCACGAACTGTCCGACGACGCGAAGGCCGTTCTCGGCTCGTGGTTCGGGATGATGAACGTGGACGGCGATCTGCACTTCGCCATGCAGAAGGTTCGTCCCACCGATAGGGCTAAGGCCGCGCTGGACGAACTGGTGTCAGCCGGGTGGCTCGGCTACTCGCCTGCACAGGGCGGCGGCCACACATACATCCTGATGCGTGGCGCCCGCCGATGGATGCGGTGGCTACAGGCGCGAGCCAAGAAGGGCGACCAGTCCGTCAACTTCAAGCTGGTTGAGCCGATCCGGCCCAACGAAGGAGGTTCCCATGACCAGTGAGACCAACACCGCCACGCCGGGACTGAGGGAGGCTTCCCGAGGGGAGGCGAAGAAGCGGATACCGCTTGGTCAGTTGGACGCCGTTGTGCTGGGTGTCCTTCGCCAGCGCGGATGGCTTCAGACCTACGTCATCGCAAACTGGATCGGCTCGTCTCCCGGCTGGCGAAGGCCCTCGACCGCTAGTGTCCTCCGCTCTTGCCGCCGGCTTCAGAAGCGCGGGCTCATCGAGGAGACACGAAGCTCATACGCCGTCATGAAGACGTGGCGCCCCGCTCCCCCAACCCAGCAGGAGACCGGACATGACCAGTGAGACGCGCCCTCTATTCAACGTCGGGGATATTGTCGCCAACGGCCACGTGTCGATGGACAGCCCCCGGCACGTCGGAATGATAAAGGCCGTCCGCAGTCGGGAAGGGCGACTGAACGCTGGCCGCTACTACGAGATCAGCGACTTTCGCGGCGATCAGTGGGAGGTCAGCGCCGAGTTCAACATGCTGAGCAAGGTTGGCTTCTTTGACCTGATAGACGGGCCACGGAATGCGCTTGCGAAGGTGAAGGCCGACATGGCTGAGGCAGCAGCGGTGCCCACCCCCACCCCTCCCCACGGCGAGGAGGGGTAGATGGAATACCCCTACGTCTATCGCTGGAACCGTCAGGACCGCAAAGGCCAGCGGTGCGCTGTGACAGCACGCGGTACGATGAATAGCTGCCGTGTCGAGTTCCCTGACGGCTATCGGATGATCACCAGCAGGAACGCAATCGCCAAAGCAAAGGACACCCCATGACCGCGCTGGCAGAGAAGGTGGAGGCACTCAACCGCTTCGACCGCGAAGTGCTTGAAATGGTCGACGGTAAGCGGCCCGGCGAATGGGGCGCATGGGTCGCGGCCACGCTCGAAGGGCTGCACGAGCGCGGCATGATCACCGCCTACGTAGGGGCGGTTCCGACCATCACCGCCAAGGGCCGTCGCGCCATGGAGAACGACAATGGCTGAGATGCCGATCACGCACGAGCAGGCCGCGACAGCAGTGCGCAGGCTGATCAAGGGCGCATTCCGCCGCGACGGGGAGTTCCTGAACGCCGAGGATCGACCGCGCTTCTCGATCCCATGCCGGCCAGAGCATGACGACGACACGGTGGCGAGCGCCTACGTCAAGCAGCAAGCGGACACCGCCTCCACCCACACCCGCGCCATGGAGGCGCTGAGGGAGGCGCGGGAGGCGATTGAGCGGGCACGTCACGGGCTGAACGCCGCCTTCCCTCTGGTCGATACTAACATTTGGCCGCAGCGAAAGAGGGCGGCTGAGATCGGGTTGGCGCAGACCGACGCCGCCCTCTCCCGCATCGACGCCATCCTGAAGGACGAGCCATGAGCGGCACCCTCTTTCTCGCCGGAACGTTCCTTTCGTGCCTTGGGTACCTCATCACGATCGACAAGTCGTGCCGCCCGGAAGTCGGGTGGACATCACTCACCATGGGTGTGGGGCTGATCGGCCTCGCAGTCGCAACCTGGATATGGAGGATGCCGTGAGCCTCACCATCAACGTGCCCGAGTGGAGCGTCTGGCTCGTCGCCGGGATGTTCGCCATTAGCGCCGTCGTCAACGTCTGGCACGCTATCGAAATGCGACGCTACCGGCGCGCGATCAAGGAGGACACCGCCAATGACTGACGCATACCTGTATATCGCTGATCCCATCTCGCACCACTTCAACGCTACCGGCGTCGCCCTTTTCACCGTTCACACGGACGGGCGCGTTGATTTCGACTGGCCTGCCATCGAGCAGTTCGCCACATCCCCAAAGCCGGATCGCGGGATTGAATTGACGCTGTGGGCAACGTGCGTCGGGCTTCTCGCGGCCCGCCACATGACCGCAGACGTTGATGGAGAGCGCGCCATCGGCTTCCGCGAGGGGCATATTCTCGCCTCGGAAAAATCAGCCGCCGAGATCACCCGCCTCCGGGCGCTGGTCGAGGAGATGGGGAAGGCGTTGGAGCCGTTCGCGAAGATCGGCGACCACATGCGCTATACGCCCGCCACCCGCCCCGCTGATGTCGTTTACAACGCGGTGGAGGCAGACGGGATTAATTCTGGCGGGCGGTCGACATCAATGGTCGGCCATTTCCACCGCGCCCGCACCACCCTCGCCAAGGCCAAGGAGCAGTCATGAGCGACCCCACAGCCCGAGCCGATCAACAGGCAACCGAACTTCGCCAGTGGTACGAGGCCAACCGAGAGACGTGGTGGCAGCGTTTCAGGCGCAATCGGGAGACCGCAGACAGCTTCATGTACCGCATGATCGAGGCGGTAGAACATATCACGAGGAAGTCATGACCGAAGACCTGCGAAAGGCCGCAGAGGCGGCAACACCTGGGCCGTGGGTGGGCTTTTCCGACAAGGGCAAGCTGGCGGCCATCATGCCGGCTGGGCGGCCCGGTGACGTGTGCGTCTTCGAGCAGCCACCGTCTGATGAAGACGGGCGCTTCATGCTGCTCGCCAACCCCGCCGCGATCCTCGCCCTCTACGCCGAGCGGGACGCCGCCATAGCCCGCGCCGAGAAGGCAGAAGGGGAGCGGGACGTAGGGGCCGGCGTGCTTTGCGTAATCCACCGCGACGGCGGGCATTACATCGAGGCGCATGGGTGGGCGAAAGCCGTAGAGGACGCTCACCTTGTATGGGCCGCACTGATGGAACGCGCCGAGGCCGCCGAAGCCTCCCTCGCCGCCGTTACGGCAGAGAGGGATGCGCTAAGGGAGGCGCTAACCTACGCTGGCGAGGCCATTGACACAGGCCGCAGCGAGCCCCTGTTCATCGCCCGCGATCTCATCCGCAACACGCTGGCAGACCTCAAGGAGATGCCCCGCGTCAACACGGACATCTGCGTCCTGACGCCGGAAGGGACCGCCGCCGTGACGATCACCAGGGAGCCCACCAATGCCGAGTGACCAGATGGTCGAGAAGATGGTCATGGCCGGCTTCGGCTGCATGACCGCCAACAACCGCGATGTGATGGAGCGGGCTCTCGCCGCCCTCACCGCCGCCATGGGGGAGGAGAAGCCGGTGGGCTATGTCGCGCCCGAGGCCCTTGAACGCTTCAAGCGGGAGAAGCGAGCCTTCACGCCGTTGTTCAACATGGATGGCGATGTGACGCCCGAGATGATCCCGCTTTTCACCCACCCGTCCAGAGAGGACGTGGTGGAGTGCGTCATGACGTGGCGCGCAATGTCTGAAATCCCGGCGAGCGTTAAGGACAACCAGGACGTCGTTCTGCTGCTTTTCAAATTCCCGCTCCGTACCGGACTGAATGTCGGGGTGGGCTTCTGGAGCGAAGACGATTGGTACGCCTGCGAATCTGACAGCAACGGGATGAGTGATTTTGGCAACGAGGCGATAGGATGGTCATACGTGCCGGCCACGGCCATCATGGCGCCCGACCAGGCCGCCCCGCCCTTCTACGGGAACAGCCAAGACGGCCTATTCCGCGCACCCGGGGCTGTCCACTACCTGCATGGTGCGGTCATTGTTGATGGTAAAATCATCGGTGGCACCGATGCTAGCCCGCCCCCCTCCTGCGGCGACACCATGACGGTAAAGCTGGAGCGCGTGACAAGCGACGACGGCGGCAATGCCTCTACCGCCGTCGAATGGGCAAGAGAAAACGCGGAAGCGATACTGGACGAGTTTGAAGACGCCGCCGCCGTGGATACGGGACACTATGGCCTTTGCGGGTTTATCATAGCCGCCGCCCGTGTGGCCTTGAGAGACCCTGTCTTTGCCAAGGAGGTCGGGGCGCTGATGGAGCCGGAGCGCGTTCGGCCTGCAAGAGGAGGGACGTTATGAGGATCACTTCCAAGCCGTCCAGCGCAGCGACAGACGAGTGGGAGTGGCATCCGCATTTCGCCATCCTGCCGGTCTCCGTCAACGGTCAAACCGTGTGGCTTGAATGGGTCGAGCGGCGGGTCTGGCGGCAAAACGGACTGATTGGCGAGTACGAAAAAGACTACGCCTATCGCACCCCAGAGGAAGGCATCAGCGGAACGCCTGAAGCGCGGAAAGTGATCCGCGAGAAGCTAGCGGAAATCTTGATCGTCGCCGCCTTCATGGCAGCAATTTCCGCCCCCGGCCTACTGATCGCCTGCATGTATGCCTCGCCGCATGGGGGATCATTCTAAGCCACGTCCGCAAGATCAAGGAGCGGTCATGACTGATCTGGAGGCCTGGGGCTGGCTCTTCTATCTGATCGGAGTGCCAGCAATCCTCGGCGCCATTATCGCGTTCGACGTTCTACGGGAGCGGCACTGCTCCGAAGCGAAAAAGCCCGACTCCGCATAAGCGAAGCCGGGCCAATTCAGGGAGGGCGACGTGAAGCCGGACAACGATAACACCAAGCGCAACCCGCTGCCGGACTCCTGCCCCCCGCGGGGGCTTCGACGGGAGGAAGCCGCGGCCTACATTGCCGTGTCGCCGGTGTTCTTCGACCATATGGTCCGCGACAAACTAATGCCGCGCGCAAAGCGTGTCGGAGGTCGAAATATCTGGGACAGACACGCCCTGGACAGGTACTTTTCCGCCTTGCCGGGAGGCGATGACGAGGCAGAGACCGACAAGAAGTGGGACTTCGCGGTATGAAATCGCGCAGGCGCAGTACGCTACCGAAGTACGTCTCGGTTGAGGTCGACGCTAAGACCGGTAAGTCCTACGTCTATTTCAGGCGGCGCGGCCGCGCAAAGGTGCGGATGCTGGATCCGCCTTATTCTGACGAGTTCAATGCTCAGTACCACCGGCTTCTTCGGGATGAGGCGCCGTCAAAGCCGGCAGAGCGTGCGGACGTTGTCGACGGGACCTTCGGCTGGCTTGTTGCGCAGTAC
This sequence comes from uncultured Hyphomicrobiales bacterium, assembly GCA_964587395.1. Lineage (GTDB taxonomy): Bacteria > Pseudomonadota > Alphaproteobacteria > Rhizobiales > Phreatobacteraceae > Phreatobacter. The sequence goes on along the minus strand of CAZPMD010000001.1, from coordinate 20,737 downwards.
TACGGCTCGGCGGAATTCAAGCGGCTTGAGGCGCGGACGCAGCGCGTTCGCCGCAGCATCATCGAGTCGATGCTGAAGGAGGGGGTGGCCGCTGGTGGCAGGGGCATCGCGTTTGCCGATGTGCCTCTGGAGAAGATGAACGGCAAGGCCGTCCGCACGCTGCGCGACCGCAAGGCGTTCGACGAGGATGGCGAACGGACACCCGAGGCCGCGAACGGTCGGGTCAAGGCTCTGCGCCAGGTGTTTGCCTACGCCGTCGCGGACGACGACATAGCCCTCAATTCGAACCCGGCTCGAGACATCCCCTACCTCGCGCCGGATGGCGACGGGTTCCACTCATGGACCACGGAGGAGGTGCGACAGTACGAGGCGCGCCACCCGATCGGGACCAAGGCCCGCCTGGCGCTCGCCCTCTTGCTTTACACGGCGCAGCGGCGCTCCGACGTGGTTCTGCTCGGCAGGCAGCATGTCCGCGACGGCTGGCTCGTGTTCACGCAGCAGAAGAACAAGCGCCGCAAGCCCATACACATGCAGATCCCGATCGTGCCCGCGCTACAGGCCGTTTTAGACCGCAGTCCACTCGGCGATGTCGTCTGGCTGGTGAATGACCTTGGGCGGCCGTTCACGGCCAACGGCTTCGGCAACAAGATGCGCGACTGGTGCGACCAGGCCGGCCTGCCGCACTGCTCGGCTCACGGCCTGCGCAAGGCGTCAGCGACACTGCTTGCCGAGGCCGGCGCGACCGAGCAGCAGATCATGGCGATGACCGGTCACACCACCTCAAAGGAGGTGAACCGCTACACAAAGGCGGCCCGGAAGAAGGTGCTCGCGGAGCAGGCCGGCGAGCTCTTCAAAGGACACAAGATGTAGTGTCACCGCCACAATTCGCGGGGACAAATCTGGAACAAATGTGTCCAGACATCCCGCGCGGCAACCGCGCCGCTAGACACAAAGCGCGAATTACTGTTGTTTTTCAATGGCAAAAGCCAGTGATGGTGCCCGGGGACGGAGTCGAACCGCCGACACTGCGATTTTCAGTCGCATGCTCTACCAGCTGAGCTACCCGGGCGACCGCTGGGCATGACCGTCGCGTGACGATCCGCCTGCAGTGCGGGCCGGCTTATAGAGGCTCGCTCCGGCGCTGTCCACCCTCCCCGTCCCGAATGATCCACAGTCCGCCGGCGCGGGGATGCCGCAGGACGTCCGAGGCGGCTCGCCCCCAGGAAAAAGCCCCGATGGCGGGGCCATCGGGGCAGGTGGAGGTCATGCGGGATGCACGGTGAAAGGCAGGATCAGCGCAGGACGACGACCCGGGTGCCGACGCGGACACGGTCGTAGAGGTCGACGACGTCCTCGTTGAGCATGCGGATGCAGCCGGAGGAGACGGCCTGACCGATGGTGTGCGGCTCGTTGGAGCCGTGGATGCGATAGAGCGAGGAGCCGAGATACAGGGCGCGGGCGCCGAGCGGATTGTCGGGACCGCCGGCCATGAAGCGCGGCAGGTCCGGGCGGCGCTGGAGCATCTGCACCGGCGGGCGCCAGTCCGGCCATTCCTGCTTGCGGGTGATCGTCTGCGAGCCGCCCCACTCGAAGCCGGGCCGACCGACGCCGATGCCGTAGCGCATGGCCTGGCCGCCGGCGAGGACGAAGTAGAGCCGCCGCTCGCGGGTGTCGACCACCACCGTGCCCGGGGCGTGGGCGCCGGAATAGGCGACGATCTCACGCGGGATGGCCGGGGCCTGGGCGGCGCGGGTCGCATGCGGGCGGGCGATGAGCGGCTCGCGGGTGTCGGGGTCGAACATCACCGGCGGGACGAAGGGGTTGGCCGAGGCCGCCGAGGCGGCGAGCGAGAGAGCGGCGGCGAGGACGAAGCGGCGGTTCATGGCGGGGTTCCGGAGGAGGCAGTGCGTGGGGCGGCGATCAGCGCGCGGGCTGGTCGAGGGCGACGGTGCGGATCTGGCGCAGATGCTGGCCGGCGGACGAGCTCTGGCAGGTCGGCGGAATGTAGGGCCAGGTGTGGCGGCCGCAGTCGGCGCGCTCGCCCTGGACCGGGGCGGCCGGGCGGGGAGCGCCATCGAGGCGGTTGCGGAAGGCGTCGAAGGCCCGGTGGGCGTGGTCGACGTCGGCGCTGGAGAAGCCGACCGACAGTGCCGGGGTCGAAACGGCGGCACGGCCGTCGGGCGCCATGACCAGAGCCAGGGCCAGGCCGAGGCCCGCCACCATGCCAAGAGCCAGGAACTTCGACATCCGGTTCATTGCTGCATCCCCCGTTTCAGGCCCTCGGTGGGCCGGTCTCCCCTCTGTGTCGCGATGACCAACGAAAAGGTTCAGTCGTTGGTTCCGGCGTCTCATCGGGTTGAGGGCACAGTAGGCGGGGGGATTTTCGTGGTGGTGCCTCGAGGGGGGAGCCTGCGTTTCAATGACGAACGCACTGTTTCAAGCCTTGCGCGACGGTGTCGGCGGGCGACGTGAATCATTTCCGGCCATGTCGAATTGTTTCGGCGCCCGGCCACCGACGGTCAGCGGTCGTCGCCGTCCGGCATGAACATGTAGCCGGCGCCGCGCACGGTCTTGATGTAGGCCGGAACGTCCGGATCGGGCTCGATCTTGCGGCGGATGCGGGTGATGCGCACGTCGATGGCCCGGTCATAGGCATCGGGATCGCGGGCACCGGCGAGATCGAGCAGCTTGTCGCGCGACAGCACGCGGCGCGGGTTTTCCGCAAAGGCCTTGAGCAGGCTGAACTCGGAGGCCGTCAGGGCATGTTCCGCGCCGCTCTCGTCGCGCAGCAGATGGCCGCCGAGGTCGAGCACCTTGGTGCCGAACCGGACCGTCTCGTGCTGGCTGCCGCCACCGGCGGGCCTGCCGGGCGGCGCGCTGCGGCGCAGGACCGAGCGGATGCGCGCCAGCAGCTCGCGCAGTTCGCAGGGCTTGGCGACATAGTCGTCGGCGCCAAGGTCGAGGCCGGTGATGCGATCGTCGGGGCTCGCGGTCGCAGTCAGCATGATGATCGGCAGAGGCAACCGCTGCTTCAGGTCGCGCACGACGGAGAGCCCGTCCTCCTCCGGCATGTTGAGATCGAGCACGACGAGGGCCGGCCGGTCGACCTCGAGGGCGCGGCGCAGCGCTGCCGCTCCGTCGCACAGGGTGACGCGGAAGCCGTGCATGGTCAGGTAGTCGCCGACCATCTCGCGCGCGGCGGCCTCGTCGTCGACCACCATGATGAGCTGACCGCTGCTCATGAGGCGCCGCGCTGCAGGGTCGGCGGCAGGGTGATGGCGAAGGTCGCACCCTTGCCCGCGCCGTTGCCAGTCGCGGTGATGCGGCCACCGTGGAGTTCGACAATGCGCCGGCAGATGAAGAGGCCGAGCCCGGTGGAACTCTCGCCGCCGGTGGGCCTGGCCGACAGGCGCTGGAAGCGGCCGAACAGGCGCTGCTCGTCCTCGGGCGTCAGCCCGGGTCCGGAATCGGTGACGGAGATCTGGTGCCCCGCCTCGCTGGAATCCAGAGAAACGAGGATACGGCCGCCAGGCGGCGAATATTTGACCGCGTTGGAGACCAGGTTGTCGATCGCCTCGCGCAGGCGGTCCGGATCGGCGCGGCCCGGCAGGGCGTCGGGACCGCTGTAGACCAGCATCTGTCCCTTGCGCTCGGCCAGGGGCGCGTTCGCGTCGATGACCGTGGCGACGATGCCGGCGGTGTCGATGTCGGCCGGCCTCAGCACGATGTCCTCGGCGTCCAGCATGGCGTCGTTGATCAGCTCGTCGACCATCGACGTCATGCGCGCCACCGAGGAGCGGATCTGCTCGATCTGGCCGCGCGCGCGCTCGATGTTGGGGGGCGTCAGGCTGAGCAGCTCGTTCATCATCTCGGAGCGGCCGAGGATGACGCCGAGCGGATTCTTCAGGTCGTGGGCGACGGTGCCGAGCACGTCGGCCTTGTGGTCGTTGGTGCGCTTTAGACGCTGCCACTGCTGCGTCAGGCGGTCGTTGGCGGCGGTCAGCTGGCGGGTGCGCTCGGCGACGCGCTGCTCCAGGGTCTCGTTGGCGGCCTGCAGCTGCTCGTAGAGGAAGACGTTGTCGAAGGCGGTGGCCAGCCGGCCGCTGAAGACGGCGACCAGGGTCTGCTCGGTGTCGGTCAGCGCGCGGCCCGTGGACAGGGCCACGACGATCTCGCGGCCGCCGGAGGTCTTCAGATAGAGGACCGGCTCCGCGCCCTCGAAGCTGTGCTGACGGCGCTCGAACGCCGTTCTCACCCGCTGCCGCAGATGAGGATCGAGGGCGACGCCGGCCGCGGCGCCTTTGGCGTGCGCGCCCGACGCGGCCAGCACGGCGAAGCCCTCGCCGCGGCCGTCGCGCAGCACCAGGACACCGTCGCAGGGTGACTGGACAAGGCCGGCCACCTGGGCGAGGACACCGGCCGCGAGGGTCCTCACGGATTTCAGATCGAAAAGCTCGGATGCGCCCTCGACGATCCGTTCGAGGCCGCACCGCATCTCGACGAGGCGCATCAGCTGCTGGTGGCTGCGGATGGCGGCGGTCAGCGAGGTGAACAGCTTGTCGCCGGTCAGCTCGGTCTTCGCCTTGTAGTCGTTGATGTCGTAGTCGACGATCACCTGCCGCTCCGGCGCCTGGCCGGGCTGGCCGGTGCGCAGGATGATGCGGACCGTGTCGTTCCTGAGGTCCTTGCGGATGTACTCGACGAGGTCGAGACCGGCGCCGTCGCTCTCCATGACCACGTCGAGGAGAACGACGGCCATGTCGGGATGGGCCGAGAGCAGCGAGCGCCCCTCGGCCGCCGAGAAGGCCGAATAGAGGTCGAGGCGCTGGCCGGCGAGCTCGTAGTCGGACAGGGCGTACTTCGTCCCCGAGTGGACGGCCGGGTCGTCGTCGATGATCGCCACCTTCCATCGCGGCGCGTCGATGCGCGGGGCGACAGGCTCGTCCTCGAGAATCGGGATCAGGTCGTCATCGACCGCCGCCGGCTGCATCTCGTTCATCGGGTCCGACATCACGCTGCTTCCTGCCGCTCGCCGGGATCCTGCGGGGCGGTCAGCGGCAGGACGATGCGAAAGGTGGTGCCGACGCCGGGCGTCGACGATAGCCAGATACGCCCGCCGAGCCGCCGAGTCACGATGTTGAAGACGATGTTCAGCCCCAGGCCCGTTCCCCCCTCCCCGCGCTTGGTGGTGAAGAAAGGATCATAGGCCTGACGCTGCACATCGGCATTCATGCCGATGCCGTCGTCGCGGAAGGTCATCAGCACCTGGTCGCCCTCCTGCACCGCCTCGATGCCGAAGGTGCCGCTGCGGCCATCGGGGAAGGCGTGGGTCAGGGCATTGATGAAGAGGTTGGTCACCACCTGGCCGTAAGGGCCGGGATAGCTGTCGAGGACGATGCCGGGCGGGACCGCGACCTCCAGCTTGACGGGCGCGCGGCGCAGCGTCGGCCTGAGGCTGGCGACGATCTGGTCGGTCGCCTCGGCGAGGTCGAAGCTGCGCCGGTCGGCATGGCTGCGGTCAACCGCGACCTGCTTGAAGGCCTGGATCATCTCGCCGGCGCGCTGCAGGTTGAACGAGAGCTGGCTCGCCGCCTCGCGGCTGCCCTGGACGAAATCGGCCAGGCGCGACCGGCGCAGTTCGCCGCGCTCGACATCGCCGGCGAACTCGTCGATGCGCCGCGACAGGGTGGAGGCGACGGTCAGCGAGATGCCGATGGGATTGTTGACCTCGTGGGCGACACCGGCGACGAGACCGCCGAGGGCCGCGAGCTTCTCCGCCTCGACCAGGTTCTGCTGCGTCTCGCGCAGGTGGTCGAGGGCGGTCTCCGCCTTGTCCTTGGCGGCCACCAGATCATGTTCGGCGCGCTGCTTCTCGATGGCGTTCTGGCGGAACACCTCCACGGCCCGCGCCATGCGGCCGATGTCGTCGGTCGCGGTGAGGCCGGAGGGCGGACGTTCGAGATCACCTGCGACGATGGCGTTCATGCTGCCGGCGAGGTCGTCCAGCGGCACGCGGATCGAGCGGGCGATCAGCGTCCAAATGATGGCGACGATGGCGAGGAAGATGCCGGCGATGCCGACCGCCTGGACGAAGACGATGCGCAGGGTCTGGTCGAGTCGCTGCTGGGCCGCGTCCTCCTTGGCGCGCACCCTCTCGGCCACCTCCTGGATGACGGTCGCCATGACGGCCTGGTTGCCGTCGATCTCCACCTGCAGGAGGCGGTTCTGCATGCCGAGCACCTGGATCATGCGGCCGAAGCCCGCCCTGAGCGCCGTCGTACGCTCCGAGAGCGCCTGCAGCGCCGCCCGCTGGAATTCGGTCTCTGCGAGATCGACCATGACCGGCGCCGTCGCCTGGATGACCTCGATGGAGCGCGAGGCCTCGCGCTGCGCCTGCACCGACTGGGTCAGGTAGTAGTCGTTGATCGCGACGAGGAAGATCGAGAAGGCCTCGCGCGACTTGCCGAGCGAGGGCGCCACCAGCGCCGACCGGTCGACCATTGCCGTCTCGACGACGGCGTAGAGCTGGGAGAGTTCGCTCGCCGGCTTGCGGATCTCGTTCTCGTAGATGGAGGAGATCGTCTCGCGCACGCTGCGCAACTCGTCGAAGCCGAGCATGAAGCGCTCGGTGACGCTGGTGACCGAGCGGGCCGGATTCTGCAGCGCCAGGTCGATCTCCTGCTCGATGGCGAGCTTGGCGAGGAGCGCCTTGCGGCGCTGCTCGATCTCGCTCAGCACGGCCTCGTTGGGGAGGGCGAAATAGCGATGAATCAGCGTCTGGAGCCGTCCGGCATCGTTTTCGATGGAGGCGAGCAGGCGGTCGATCCGGCGCGCCTCCTGAAGGTCCCCCCAGGCGGAGCGGATGGCGCGCGCCCCCGAGCCGATGAGCAGCATCAGGAGGGTGATGAAGGCGAGGTTGAGGATGACGACCGTGGCGATGCGCCAGCGCACCGGGATGCGGCGGAACTGCTCCGAGGCCCAGTCGAGCCGGCCCCGGATGGTCCGGAGGGCCGGACGCACCACGACCCTGCGTGCGGTCGACGCATCCATCAACGGGCCTGTCGGATGCGTTCGACGAGCACGGCCAGATCGGGCGCGGAGGCGAAGCGGTCGAAGATGGGCCGGACCGCCGCCTCGAAGGGCTGGCGATCCTGGAGCGTCACGACGGTGACGCCGGCCGCCTCGGCGTCGCGCCGCGATGTCTCCTCAAGCTTCAGCCATTGCTCGCGCATCGCCATGGCCGACTCGCGCGCCGCCTGGCGGAAGATCGCCCGGTCCTCGGCTGACAGGTCATCCCAGCACTTCTTCGAGACCACGAGAACCTCCGGGCTCATCGTGTGCTCGGTGAGCGTGATGTGGCGCGCCGCCTTGAAATGGTCGGTGGTGACGAAGGAGGGCCAGTTGTTCTCGGCGCCATGGATCAGACCCGTGACCAGCCCGACATTGACCTGGCCATAGGGCAGCGCCACGGGATCGGCCCCCAGCGCCCGCATCATCTCCACCATCATGTCCGACTGCTGGACGCGGATGCGCAGGCCCTTGAGATCCTCGATGCGGCGGATCGGCCGCACCGAGTTGTAGATGGACCGCGCGCCGGAATCGTAGAAGGCGAGGCCGACGAGACCGTAGCGCTCGAAGCTCGCCAGGATGTCCTCCCCCACCGGGCCGTCCAGCACCTTGTGGAGATGCTCCACCGAGCGGAACAGGAACGGCAGGGCGAGAATGTTCGCCTCGGGAATGAAGCTCGCCAGCGGCGCGACGTTGGTGCGGTTGATGTCGATGGCGCCAATGCGCGTCTGCTCGATGGTCTCCTTCTCCTCCCCGAGCTGGCGGGAGTGGAAGATGCGAAGCGTGTGGCGTCCGCCGGTCCGCTCGGTGAGAAGCCGGCCCATCAGTTCGAGCGCCTTCACGGTGGGATAGTCGGCGGGCTGCGTATCGGCGACGCGGAACTCGCGGGCGGCGGCGGTGCCGGCAGGCCCCAGGAATGCGAGAGCGAGAGCCAGGACGGCGACCATCACACCGCTCCGCCAGCATGACAGGGACCCGTTCATTGCCTGACCTTCGCATCAGCGTGCCGACCCGGCACCAACCAGGGACCAACCATGCCACAGGTGGCGCGTCCTTTGCCATGGCCGCGGCAGGACGTACCTCAACAGCCGATGATTGTTTCACTCGCGTGTCGCGCGGCCCGTGGGTCCCCAAGGGCTGGCCGCGGCGATGACATTAGCCCGAAACGCCGGTGGCCGATGGTCCGGCTCATTGGTGGGCGCTGCCGGTGACGGCGAGCGCCCCTTCCGCCGTGAGCGAGTGCTGGAGAAGCCTGGATGAACATCCGCCGTGTCGCCGCCGCCGTCGCGCTGACCGTCGGCCTTCAGACCCTGGCTGCGGGAGCGGCACGGGCCCAGGAGGATATCGGCATCCCGGAATGCGACCGCTTCATCAACAGCTACGAGGTCTGCGTCACCACCAAGGTGCCGGCGACGCATCGGGTGACCTTCGCCCAGCAGGTGGCCCAGCTCCGCACCACCTGGCGCTCCCTCGCCCAGGATCCGCAGACCCGCCAGCAGCTGGAAGCCATCTGCCGCACCCAGGGCGAGCAGATGCGGCGCGGCCTGGAGCCGTTCGGCTGCGCCTTCTAGCGCGAGCAGGCGGAGAGGATGCGGCGGCGGATGTCGGCAATGCCGTCAAGCTGGTAGGTGCCCTCGAAGCGCCAGCGCCGCGAGCCCTCCAGCCGTATCGACAGGGGGCCGGTCGCGGGCAGCTGCTGGAGGAATTCGCGCGTGTTTCCCGGATGGAGCGCCTGATGGCGGTCGCGCGTGCCCTCCCAGATGTCGCCCGGCGCCAGCCTGTCGTTGATGCGTACGGTGGCAAAGACGCTGGACGTGTTCATCACGGGTGCGTCACGGCCGACAGCGAGGATCACGCGATCGTCGCGGCAGGCGATCTGCAAGACGATACCCTCCTCGCCCCAGGGCTCTATCGGTCGCTGCTCAGCGACGATCTCGCGACCAGCCGGCGTCGACCTCGACTTGACCTCCCACCGGCCGACGGTGGCGACGCCGTCGGCCTCGGGGGCACGCAGCGAAGCCGCGAGGGCATCGAAACAGGCAAGGCGCTCGGTGACCGCCGACAGGCCGGCGCAGCGGCGCAGCGCCTGCGGCAGCTCTTCGCCCAGCCCAGGGACGGGCAACAGGGCGAGAAGAAACATGGCAGAGGCTGTCAGGCGCTTCATGCCTGAAAGGTGGGCGCTGAATCCCGCGAGGACAACCTGCCGGAAGGTCGCACGACCACGCCGACGGAAGGTTCCCGCAAGGCAGCGCTGCAGTCGGGGGATGGAGGTTCGGCGCCCGGCTCGCAATATGTTTCGGATCGACATGAAGGGAGAATGCACCATGGCGGACCAGTTTCGCGACGAGACCTCGCAGGGCCGCTTCGTCCTGGAGACGGAGGGCCGGCAGGCCTTCGCCATCTACCGGCGTCAGGGCAACGACACGCTGGTCATCGACCATGTCGAGGCCGATCCGGCCCTGCGCGGCACAGGCGCGGCGGGCCGGCTGATGGAGCAGGTCGTCGCTGTTGCCGGAGCCGAGACGCGCCAGATCGTGCCGCGCTGCGGCTACGCGGCGAGCTGGCTGAGGCGCCATCGGGATTGAGGCCTGCTCAGACCGCCATCTTGCCGGGGTTCATGATCCCCTGCGGATCGACGGCATGCTTCAGCGAGGCCATCAGCGCCATGGCGGCATCGCCATGCTCGGCCACGAGATACTTCATCTTGCCCTGCCCGACCCCGTGCTCGCCGGTGCAGGTGCCCTCCATCGCCAGCGCGCGCTCGACGATGCGGCCCATGAAGGCCTTGCAGCGGGCGACGCTTTCCGGATCGCTCTCGTCCATCAGCGGCAGGACATGGAAGTTGCCGTCGCCGACATGGCCGACGATGGGAGCGATCATGCCGTGCTCCTCGATGTCCTTCTTCGTCGCCTCAATGCACTCGGCGAGGCGCGAGATCGGCACGCAGACATCGGAGGACTGGCCCTTCCAGCCCGGCCGCAGCGCCAGCGCCGCCCAGTAGGCATCGTGGCGGGCCTGCCAGAGGCGGGTGCGATCCTCGGCCCTCGCCGCCCACTGGAAATCGCCGGCGCCATAGTCGTCGGCGATCGCACGGAAGCGCTCGACCTGCTCGGCGACGCCCGCGTCGGTGCCATGGAACTCGAGCAGCAGCAGCGGCTTCTCGGGCAGGGTCAGCTTCGAATAGGCGTTGACCGCCCTCACCTGCACCTCGTCGAGCAGCTCGATGCGGGCCATGGGAATGCCGGTCTGGATGGCAACGATGGTGGCGTCGGCCGCATCCCTCACCGTCGGGAAGGAGCAGGTGGCGGCCGAGATCGCCTCGGGGATGCCGTGCAGCTTCAGGGTGATGCGGGTGATGATGCCGAGCGTGCCCTCCGAGCCGACGAAGAGGCGGGTCAGGTCGTAGCCGGCGGAGGTCTTGCGGGCGCGCCGGGCGGTCTCGATGATCTCGCCGTTCGGCAGCACCACCTGCAGGGCCAGGACGTTGTCCTTCATCGTGCCGTAGCGCACGGCGTTGGTGCCGGAGGCGCGGGTGGCGGTCATGCCGCCGATGGAGGCGTCGGCGCCGGGGTCGATGGGGAAGAACAGCCCCATGTCGCGCAGATACTCGTTGAGCTGCTTGCGGGTGACGCCGGGCTCCACGACCACGTCGAGATCCTCGGCATGGACGGCGACGATGGACTTCATCAGCGAGGTGTCGACCGAGATGCCGCCGAAGGGGGCGTTGACGTGGCCCTCCAGCGAGGAGCCGGTGCCGAAGGGGATGACCGGCACGTTGTGGGCGGCGGCGATCTTCATGACCTCGACGCAGTCCCCGGCGCTCTCGGCGAAGACGACCACGTCCGGCGGCTGGTTCTCGATCCAGGTGAGGGTATGGGCGTGCTGCTGGCGCACCGCGTCCGAGGTCACCGCGCGGTTGCCGAAGCGGGCCTGCAACTCACCGATCACGGCATCGAGCGTGGCGCGGTCGGGACGGGTGCGGGCGGCGGCGGGCATGGCTGATCCTGGCATCGCTGTCCGGCGGGAGCTGCCGGAGACGGGACGCGGAGATTAGGCCCGCCGGCGCGGAAGGCCAATCGGCATTTCCGCAGACCGCCGGCCCCGCAGGACCGCCATCCGCCCGGCGCGATTGCCGGTCCCGGCGTCCTTCGCTAAGCGGGAGGCATGACCCACTTCGACCTCTGCCCCGACACGGGGCTCGCGATCACCCCGCCGATGGCCGTCAGGCCCGAGATGATCGACTACAACGGCCACGTGAACGTCGCCTTCTACGTCAAGCTGTTCGACGAGGGGCTGGACATCCTGTTCGACAAGATCGGCCTGTCGGAAACCTACATCCGCACGCGCAACATGAGCTTCTTCGCGCTGGAGGCCCATGTTCGCTACCTGCGCGAGGTGCATCTCGGCGACGAGGTGCAGATGCGCCTGCGCGTGCTCGACCTCGATCCGAAGCGCATCCACTACTGGATGGAACTGGTGCACGCCAAGGAGCGCTGGCTCTCGGCGACGATGGAGTCGATCTCCATCCACATGGACATGGCGACGCGCCGGCCGGCCCCCTTCCCGGACGACATCATGGGACGGCTGGAAGCCTGGTACGCCACGACCGCCGACCAGCCGCGGCCTGAGGGCGTCGGTCAGGTGATCGGCATCAGGCGGAAGCCAGCCTGAGGGAGGCGTCGCCTGAAGCAGGACCGTTCGCGGCGCCTCAGCGGGCGAAGGGCAGCGTGTAGGAGCCGCCGAGGGTCGTCAGGATGCCGGCGCGGCGCAGTTCGTCGGCGGAAACAACCGTGGCGCGCTCGCGGGCCATGCGCTCGGCGCGGCGGCGGGCGAACTCGTTGAACAGACGGGCGATGGACGCGAAGAACATGATGCCCTCCCTTGGGGCACGGTCAGGACGGGCGTTGCGACGCCGACGGCCGACCCTGCCTGAGGCGGGATCGGCCCTGTCGGGGGACTGGATCAGGTGTCGGGCGTCAGATGCTCGACATCATGGCGCGGGTGCGACGCACCATCTGGTCACGCGTCATGCCGTGGCGAGCGAGCTCGTCGTCCGACAGATGAGCCAGGTAGCCGTTCACATAGGTGGCGGCGCGGAGTTCCTGGGCCTCGACGATGGCATCGTAGAGGGAACGCCAGAAGCCGCGCTTGCCCGGGGCCTCGACGGCCGGGGCGGCAGAAGCGATCTTGTCGAGTGCAATGGTAGCCATGGTGGTCTCTCCTCTGAAAGAGTGGACGACCTCGAGGCTTCCTCCCTTTCGACCATCTCACTTTGTTGCGCCGCAGCAAAATGAGTAGATTGTGCAATGCACAATCTGCCCTGCATTTTCTGCATGCCTTTCGGAAACTGTCCGTTAACGGACTGGATTCGCAAGGTTATTTCACAAGGTCGAACCACTCGTCCTCAGTCATCACCGTCACCCCGAACTCCCGGGCCTTGTCGAGCTTGGACCCCGCTCCGGGACCCGCCACGACGTAGTCGGTCTTCTTCGACACGGAGCCCGCGACCTTGGCGCCGAGGCGTTCGGCCATGGCCTTGGCCTCGTCGCGGGTCATCGCTTCTAAGTGCCCGGTGAAGACAACGGTCTTGCCAGCTAGGGGCATGTCGCCAGAAGTCGCCGTCGTGCCAATGGGCGAACGCCTTTTGGAGATTGCTTTTGGCTTTGAAGAGGGCACGCGGCGGTCGTCCGGTTTGCCAAACCGCTGCATCCATGCGTCAAGAGCGACAATGCTAGCGGCGTCGTGATCAACAAGCGCATGCCATTCTCCATCGTACAGTCTAGCCCGATGCTTGCAGGGACCCTTCATTTGCCCCCCACGCACGAGCACGATGAAACCGGTCGCCCACTCTCAACCCAAAAGCGCGCGACGTAGATGGCGCCCTCGTCTCCCCTTACTGCAATCTCCAAAAATTCAGGGATATTGTCGGCCATTTAGCGCCTCAAACCGGTCTTAGCTCTGCAAGATCAGCCGGCCAATAGAAGCGTGCAAAAACCGTAAAATCAATCTCTGATTGCAATTCCCGCGTCTAGCATCCCTATCCACTCCGCCTCGGAAACAACCTTCACACCCAGCGCCTCGGCGTCCCGGAGCTTAGATCCGGCTCCGGGCCCCGCAACGACGAGGTCAGTCTTCTTGGACACAGAGCCGGATACCTTGGCGCCAAGGGCAAGCGCCTTTTCCTTAGCTTCGTCGCGGGTCATGCGCTCGAGGGTTCCGGTGAAGACGATGGTTCTACCCGCAAACGGGGATCCTTCGGCTGCGGCTTTCGGAAGAGGCGCCGGCTGAACTTTTGAAAGGAGATTGATGAAGGCGGTGCGGTGTCGCTCGTCCGAGAAGAAAAGGCAGAGGGACCGCGCCGCCACCTCCCCAACATCCGGCACTGCGGCCAAGCGTTTGAAGTTTGAGCCGGGTAAGCCGTTACGGGCTGCAGCGACTGCCTCGACGATCGACTCTGGCGTGGTGTGAGCGGTTCGCATGGCTGCGCGCTGAGCCGTGTTCAAAACCCCCAGAAGCGCCTTTGACGCCTCGGCGGGGTTGAGGAGCCGAACCGGTTCCAGCTCGGACAATTTGTCTGTGAGTCGCGCAGCCATGACGTCACCGATCTGCGGCAGGTCCAAGAGCGCGTACCAACCATCGCCAGGCATATCGCGGGCACCCGCAACGCACGCATCCAGAAGCGACATAGGGCCGGCGAAATGGCGCGCCAATGACTTGGCGGTTGTCTCGCCTATGTGCCGGATGCCAAGAGCGAAGAGAAAACGATCAAGGGGAACAGTCCGCCGGCTATCGATAGACGCGAACAGTGAGTGGATCAGCTTGTCTTCGGGCGGCGACTTCTTGGTGATCTTCGGCGGCTTCTTGCCTTGCGCCTGACGTCTCGCTTCGGCTTGCTCCTTCCGGCGCTGCTCGATGACCCGCTTCACGTCCTCGAATTTCATTCCGAAGATATCGGCTGGCTCCTTGAGAATGCCGGCTTCGGCGAGGGCCTCGATGTAGATGTCCCCGAACCCCTCGATATTCATCGCTCTTCGGGAGACAAAATGCCTGAGGCCTTCGACCAATTGCGCCGAGCAGGCGAAGCCGCCAGTGCAGCGCCGAACGGCCTCGCCTTCTTCGCGGATGGCGGGGCTGCCGCAGGCCGGGCAGGTCGTCGGGAAGGAGTAGGGCTTAGCGTCGGCCGGGCGCTTCTCCACCACAACATCCAGCACCTGCGGGATCACGTCGCCGGCGCGCTGGACAATCACCGTGTCGCGTAGGCGGATGTCGTGCTCCCGAAAGCGCTCGCCGTCCGTGCCGATGCCCTTGATGTAGTCCTCGTTGTGGAGGGTGGCGTTGGAGACAACGACGCCTCCAACCGTAACGGGCCGTAGCTTGGCAACAGGGGTCAATGCACCGGTGCGGCCGACTTGGATCTCGATAGCATCAAGGACTGTGGTTGCTTGCTGGGCGGGAAACTTGTGAGCAATGGCCCACCGAGGAGAACGAGAGACCTGTTTCAATTCAGCTTGCCAAGCGAGGCTGTTGACCTTGTAAACGACGCCATCGATGTCATAGCCAAGAGCGGCGCGCATCTCCCCGATGCGGCGGTAGTGCGCCAGCATCTCCTCGACCGTTGCACACAGCACTGTGAGATCGTTGGTAGGGAAGCCGAGCTTTCGGAACCACTCAATGCGGCCCAACTGGGTGTCCGGGAGAGGGGGCAGATCAACCGAAAAGAGGTCGCGCATATCGTCCGCGGCTCTTGGCTGCGTT
>CAZPMD010000001.1:4532-5904 GCA_964587395.1 uncultured Hyphomicrobiales bacterium | reverse complement strand
CGAGCGCTGCGCCGTGATGCGCGGGTCGAGCTGGCGCAGCGAGCCGGCCGCGGCATTGCGCGGATTGGCGAAGGGCGGCAGCCCCCTTTCCTCCTGACGGGCGTTGATGCGGCGGAAGTCCGCGTGGCTGAGATAGACCTCGCCCCGCACCTCCAGCACCTCGGGCGCGCCCGTCAGCACCTGCGGGATCTCGCCGATGGTGCGGATGTTGGCGGTGACGTCCTCGCCGACCGCGCCGTCGCCGCGCGTCGCCGCCACGGAAAGCCTGCCGTCGACATAGCGCAGCGAGCAGGACAGGCCGTCGATCTTCGGCTCGGCCGTCATGGCCACGGGCGCGTCGGCGGCGAGGCCGAGGAAGCGGCGCACGCGGCCGACGAAGTCGATGACCTCCTCGTCGGCGAAGGCGTTCGACAGCGACAGCATGGGGACGGCATGGGTGACCTTGCCGAACTTCGAGGCCGGCGCCGCGCCGACCTTCTCGGAGAGGCTGTCGGCTGTCCTCAGCGCGGGGTGGGCCACCTCGAGCGCCTCGTAGCGGCGGCGCAGGGCGTCGTAGTCGGCGTCGGTGAGAGTCGGTGCGTCGTCCTGGTAATATTGCCGGTCGGCCTCGGCGATGGCCTCGGCGAGACGCTCGTGTTCCAGCCGCGCCTGATCGGCGGAGAGGGTCTCGACGGGCGTGTTCGG
Organism: uncultured Hyphomicrobiales bacterium; assembly: GCA_964587395.1. Classification (GTDB taxonomy): domain Bacteria; phylum Pseudomonadota; class Alphaproteobacteria; order Rhizobiales; family Phreatobacteraceae; genus Phreatobacter. Next base: position 5,220 of record CAZPMD010000001.1, on the reverse strand, counting down.
GACGGGGGCTTTCGACATCGACTCACTCGACCGGTTGCGGCACGCGGCACCGCTCCTCATGCCGGATGCGGGGCCCGACATCCACGGCCTTGTGCGGCAACGCGCGCGGAAGGGACGATAGAGCCCTTCGACCGGGGGGCAAGGGCTCCTGCTGCCAGGTGGCGGCCGCAGCGTCCTATTCGACGATGCCGAGCACCATGCCCCGGGACGCCGCCTCGCGGATGACCGCCTCGTTCGACGGCCACCACATGGAGACGATGCCGGTCATGCCGTGGCGGCGGAGCGCCGCCGGCGTGGCGGTCCATTCCTCGGCGAGGGAGCGGACGCCGGAGCGCGGGTCGCGCCTGTAGGGTGGATCGTAGCTGATCGAACCGTCGACGCCGATCTCGCGGAAGAAGGCCCGGGTCTCGGCCAGCAGTTCGCGCTCCTCGCCGCCGCCGAACAGACCGCCGAAGGCGCCGGGCGCGATGCCGCCGTGGAAGACGAGGAGGCTGTTCGCCGCCACTGCCTTGGAACGCGCGGCGGGGAAGAGAAAGTTGGCGCAGGACGAGATGCAATGGCCCTTCACCACGACGAGCAGGCCACGGGCCCGGACGGCGCGGGCGATCTGGAGGGCGGCCATGACCTCGCCGCCATCGGAGGTGACGACCATGGCCGTGAGGCTGCGCCCGGCCATCAAGGCCGCGGC
>CAZPMD010000001.1:0-4522 GCA_964587395.1 uncultured Hyphomicrobiales bacterium | reverse complement strand
ATCGATGTCGGCATTGAAGCAGAGCGTCGCGCCAGCGACCCGGATGGCGTCCCCCGGCGCCGCGTCACAGGCGGTGATCGCCTCGATGACGGTGGCGGGCTGGGAGGTGGCGGGGGGCGGCGCCACCATGGCGAGCAGCGCGAGGGCTGCGACGATCATGGACCGGGAGCGAAGACTGGACGGGCGGGTGCTCATGCCGGGCAGACCAATCGCCAATGCAGGCATTCCGATGGCCGAAGGCCTCACCCGACGGTGAGCAGCTTCTCGGCGGCGGCGCGCGCCTCGTCGGTGATGGTCTCGCCGGCCAGCATGCGGGCGAGTTCCTCGCGCCTAAGATCGAAGCCGAGCGGCCTGACGCGGGTGGCGGCGCTCTCACCCGTCGTCTCCTTGGCGATGAGGTAGTGGCGCGTCGCCTTTGCCGCGACCTGCGGCGCGTGGGTGACCGAGAGCACCTGGACCTTCGCGCCGAGCCGCGCCAGCCTCTGGCCGATGGCGTCCGCCACGGCGCCGCCGACGCCCGTGTCGATCTCGTCGAAGACGAGCGTCGGTGCCGAGCCCTGGTCGGCCAGAACCACCTTGAGCGCCAGCATGAAACGGGACAATTCGCCGCCGGAGGCGACCTTCATCATCGGCCCCGGGCGCGTGCCGGGGTTGGTCTGGACCCAGAATTCGGCGCGGTCGATGCCCTCGGCACCCGAGCCGTCGGTCGCCAGTTCGGTCATGAAGCGGGCGCGGTCGAGCTTCAGCGGACCGAGCTCGGCATTGACGGCGGCATCGAGCCTTGCCGCCGCCGCCGTGCGCCTGGCCGAGAGGCCCGTGGCAGACTTGCCATAGGCGGCCTCGGCCGCGGACGCAGCCTTCTCGAGCGCCACCAGCCGGTCTTCACCCGCGTCAAGCGCCGAGACATCGGCGAGATAGCGGGCGGCGAGCTCGGCGAGCCCGTCCACCGGCACGGCATATTTGCGCGAGGCGGCGCGCAACGCGAAAAGCCGCTCCTCGATGCGCTCCAGCTCGCGTGGATCGAACTCGGCGGTGCGCTGGGCCGCCTCCACCGCGGCGCGGGCATCCTCGATGCGGTCGAGCGCCTCGCCGAAGGCCTTGACGATGGGCTCGACCAGTGCCGGCGCCTGGGCGGCGCGGCGCTCGAGCCGGCGCCAGGCCGCGGCCAGCGAGGGAACGGCGGAGCCGGGCCCGGCGAGGACATCCATGGCGTCCGCCAGGTCGGAGGCGATCTTCTCCGAGGCCATCATGGCCTGACGGCGGGCGGCGAGATCGGTCTCCTCGCCGGCCTCCGGCCGGAGCTTCGTCAATTCGTCCACGGCATGGCGCAGGAAATCGCCATCAGCGCGCGCCTTGGCGAGGCGGGCCTGCGCCTCCTCCACCGCCCTGCGCGCCTCGCGCCAGCCCTTCCAGGCGGCGCGCACCGCCTCCACCTCCGCACCGAGGCCGCCATAGGCGTCGACAACGGCACGATGCGTCTCCGGCTCGATCAGCGCGCGGTCGGCGTGCTGGCCGTGGATCTCGACGAGCGCACCGCCGATGGCGCGCAGCACCTGCACGCTCACCGCCTGGTCGTTGACGAAGGCGCGGGTGCGGCCGTCGGCCAGTTGCACGCGCCGGAGGATCATGTCCCCTTCGGTATCGAGGTCGGCCTCGGCCGCGATGCGGCGGGAAGGGTGGTCGAGCGGCACGTCGAAGACGGCGGTCACCTGCCCCTGGTCCTGGCCATGGCGGACGAGAGCGGCATCGCCACGGGCGCCGAGCGCCAGCGAAGTGGCGTCGAGGAGGATGGACTTGCCGGCGCCGGTCTCACCCGTCAGCACGGAGAGTCCCTCGGCGAAGGTCAGATCGAGCCGGTCGATCAGGACGATGTCGCGGATCGAAAGCTGAACGAGCATGGACGGTTCGCGTTTTCCCGACAGCGAGGTGGCAGGGACGCCGGGGGATTCGGCAGCGCCCACGCCTGCAACGGCTTATCGCGAACGGACGAGGAACGGAAGGGTCAGCCGGTGATGCGCCGGAAGGCGCGGCTGATCCACGAACCGGTATCCTCGCGCGGAGTGAGACCCTGGCCCTGGATCAGCGCGTAGCTGTCCTTGTACCACTGGCTGTCCGGGAAATTGTGGCCGAGGACGGCGGCGGCCGTCTGCGCCTCGTTGACGATGCCGAGCGCCATGTAGCACTCGACGAGGCGGGCGAGTGCCTCCTCGACATGGCGGGTCGTCTGGAACTGCGAGATCACGGTCCGGTAGCGATTGATGGCGCCGGCGAACTGGCGGCGGTCGAGATAATACTTGGCGACCGTCATCTCGCGGCCGGCGAGTTGGTCGCGGGCGACCTCGATCTTGCGGCGGGCCGCGATGGCATATTCCGACTGCGGCCACTTGCGGGTGACCTCCTCGAGGACGACGAGGGCGCGCTCGGTGCGGGTCTGGTCGCGCTGCACGTCGGGAATCTGGTCGTACTGGGCTGCGCCCATCAGGTACTGGGCATAGGCCGCATCGTTCGAACCAGGATGCAGCTGGAGATAGCGGCGCGCCTGGTTGATCGTCTCTTCGTAGTCCTGCGCCTCGTAATAGGAATAGGCCGCCATCACGAGCGCCCGCTTGGCCCATTCCGTATAGGGATGGGTGCGGTCGATCTCCATGAACTTCAGGGCGGCGCGACGCCAGTCGCGGCGGTTCTGGAGCGCGATGCCCTCGTTGTAGAGCTTCTCGGCCGGCTCGTCGGGCAGATTGGCCGAATCGGTGTTTCCGCCGAACAGGTTACCGAACGAGGGCGCGTTGGCGCAGCCGCCCATCGGCAGCGCGACGGCGACCATGGCCGCCAGGAGCACTGTGCGACGCAGCGGACGAATCGAGAGGGCCTGATCCGAAGGCTGCCCATCCACGGGATGCTTCTGCACGGTCACGAACCTTCCCACTCGACGTTATGACTCCGGGCCACGGGGCTTGGCATCCTCGGGCACAGGAACGGCTCATAACCGAATTTGCACGGTGGGGCTATCGCCCCGGCGCCACGTTCTGAAGCGGAGTTGAGGCCCAATTGGGGCAAGGGCTCAGTTGGCGTCCGGCCCGTAAGCGGGAACCGCCACGCCGAGATCGGCATGGCCACGCTCGCGGCGATGCGCCTGCTCGACGATCGCATAGGCGGACGGATCGGAGAAAAGCGCGTCGAGCAGCTTCACGTTCATGCGATGCCCGCCGCGATAGGAGCGGAAGCGTCCGACGAGGGGGGCGCCGGCAAGCGACAGGTCCCCGACGGCGTCGAGCAGCTTGTGGCGCACGAACTCGTCGCGGAATCGCAGTCCTTCCGGATTGAGGATGCGGTCGTCACCGACCACGATCGTATTCTCCAGCGAGGCGCCGAGCGCCTTGTTGACGGCCCACAGCTTCGTCACGTCCTGCATGAAACCGAAGGTGCGGGCGCGGGCGACGTCGCGGCGGAAGGCGCCGGCATCGAGGTCCATGCCGAAGATCTGGCGGCCGATCAGGGCATTGTCGAAGTCGATCTCCACCTCGAGGCGCAGGCCGCGATCATGGGGATGGAGTTCGACCACGCCGCGCTCGGTCTCGAGCACCACGGGTTTCAGGACCTTCACGACCTTGCGGTTGCAGTCGAGGGCCTCGAGGCCGACCTGGTCGATGGCGGCGACGAAGGGAGCGGCCGATCCGTCGAGGATCGGCATTTCCGGGCCGTCCACCTCGACGAGGCAGTTGTCCACACCGAGACCGGACAAGGCGGCCATCAGGTGCTCGACGGTGGCGACGCCGCCACGCTCGGGGCGGCCGAGGACCGTGGACAGATCGGCGGAGGATACATTGCGGAAGACGGCCGGGATTTCGGCCTCGTCCTGGTCGGAGCGCAGGAAGGAGATGCCGGCGCCGGCCTCGGCGGGGTGGAGCGTCACGGATACGGCGGCGCCGCTATGGACGCCGATGCCATCGAGCTGGACCGCGTCGCGAATCGTCGTCTGCCTGGCAGTCTTCATTTCCGACCGTCTCTGTCGTCCGCCGTCGAGGTCGCCAGGACCTCGTGGGATCGGACGACCCCCATTGCATGACCCCACGAGCCGGTGCCGGACATCTGTGTATCGATCCGGAAATGCTGCTGTGAAGCGAATCACAGCGCACCGACATCCATGCTCGTCGGGCCGGGACCATAGACAGGGCTCACGAGAGGGCCAAGTCACGGTTTATGTCCGACTGTTACCAAAATTCGGACGCATTCTGGCAAACGCGTTAAGAGGATAAAAACGTCGTCTTAACAAAAACTTACCCGGGTGGTTCACACCCGGGTAAATTGAACGTCTGCAAGATTTCGTAACAATCCGGCGGAGGCCTGTCCGTGGCTCAGTTCGCCTGACGGCGAAGGAAGGCCGGGATGTCCAGATGGTCCTCGTCGGCACGCTGCTGTTGCGCTGCGGGACGACCATGGATGTCGAGACCGGCCGGCTCGCGACGCATCTGCGGCGCGGGAGCGGCAGGCATCCGCGGTGCCTGGGCGACCGGGCGGGCCGGCT